>CAZQZC010000001.1:0-40799 GCA_964597685.1 uncultured Hyphomonadaceae bacterium
GGTTATTACGGGCGACTTCAACCAGCCAATCAATGGTACGGGTGGCAGTATCTTCGGCTTCGAATTCGCCTATTCCCAAGCGTTCGATTTCTTGCCGGCGCCGTTCGACGGGTTTGGCTTAATTCTGAATTATTCGTTCACGGAAAGTGAAATCGATGTGCCGCCTTTGGGCTCCTTCCCTGGCGACCCCGTATCGATCGCGCTTCCAGGCCTGTCGCGCCACGTCCTCAACCATACCTTCTACTATGAGAAGGGCGGCTTCTCGAACCGTCTCGCGGGTCGGTTCCGGACAGACTTTATATCTCCGCAGATTGGTTTGAACGATCAATTGCCGAACACGAACGGCGAATACGTTCTGGATTACCAAGCGTCGTACGAATTCGACGAAGATGGTCCGTTGGGTGGTCTGACCCTGTTGTTCCAGGCGAACAATTTGACCGACGAACCTGTGACGACGTTCTTCGGCGCTGAAGAGGCCACCGGTACGATCCAATTCTTCGGACGTCAGATCTTCTTCGGCGGCAGTTACACGTTCTGATGAAGAGCGTTTAAAGGCCATTTCTCCCACTCGCCGCTCGGTTTTCCGCCGGGCGGCGTTTTGTTTGTGGGGGACAGGGCGATCGAGTAGGAGGCCGATCTCGCCATGACGACACTGTTTCGCGCCCTTTTCGTATCGGCGGCGCTTGCGGCTTGCACCGCCCCGGCGCCCGCTGTTCCGCAGGCGGACATTGGGAGTGCGGCAGACGCGATCCGCGTGGATGTCGCGGCCGGGCGTGTTCAGGATCGCCTGCCTTGCAATCGTGGGGACCTGAGCGCGGGCTGCGGCGAGGTGATCTACCAGGTCATGGTGGAGGCCTTTGTGGACGCGGAGCCGCGTTTTGATTACGGCTTCGGCTACGGCCCCAGCCATCATCGCGGCGATATCCGCGGCGTCATCGCGGCGCTCGATTGGATCGCCTCGACGGGCGCGACAATGGTCTGGCTGACCCCCGTCTTCGATTCAGAGGCCGGCGCGCCGCAGGATCGCTTGCGCGGCGACGATCCCGTCGATCCACGCCTAGATGCGACGGGCTATTTCCCACGCGATTACTTCAACATCGACCCGGGCTTCGGCAATAAGGCGGACGTCCGCCGGCTGGTCTCCGAAGCGGAGGCGCGTGGATTGTCGGTCATGTTCGACGGCGTGTTCGGCCACCATAAGGGCGCGGTTGCGCCGTCGCCTTCGGGGCTGACGCCCGCAGATGAGACAGATACGGGCGCCTATGACGGCGGGGCTCGGAACTATCCAGGCCGTTTGGTCGACTGGTCAGACCCCGCCACAATGGACTTCTACGCCGAATTCATCCGCTATTGGGCGGACGAATTCGGCGTTGCGTCGTGGCGCCTCGATCAGGTCTATCAGACCCCGCCGGAAGCCTGGAACGAGCTAACCGAGTTGATGCGCGACAGCGCCGCCGCGGTCGGCAAGCCGCACCTGCACGTTGGCGAGTACTGGACGGGCGCCGACGGGCTGGCGCGCTTGTTCGGAACCGATGACGCGCCCGGACTGACGGGCTTGTTCGACTTCCCCACGCGGTACGCCCTGGTGCAGGCCTTGGCGGTGGAGGAATCTGGCGCCGGCGGCGCGCCCGCCTCTATCTTGGCTGAGGATTGGTCGCTGGCGGCCCGCGCGCGGTACCCTGACCACGCCGTCCCCGTGGGGTTCATGGGCAATCACGACGTCGTCCGGTTCGGGGATCTTGTTCAACGCGGCGGTCTCGGCGATCCGGATGACGCCTCGTACTGGGATCGCCACCGCGCCGCCTTTGCTTTTCTGGCCGCGTATTCCGGGCCTATCGCGCTCTATTATGGCGAGGAGCTCGGCGAGGAAGTTCCAGGCTACGCTGAACAGATCGACGAAGGGTGCGCGGAGCGGGGACTATGCGACGATCACGCCTCGCGCACGAGCGGCAAAGTGCCGGGTGTTACCATTGAAGCGACCGAGCTTGATCCACGCGCTCTGGCGCTGAAGGACGACGTCGCGCGTTTGATGGCGATCCGCAAGGCGCATCCGGCGCTTTCGTCGGGCGCGCGCACCCATCTTTTTGCCGATGAAACACTCTACGCGGATCTGAAGTCCCTCGACGGGAAACGCGTCCTGTTCGTGCTGAATACGGGAACGACTGGGCGGCGCGTCGCGTTTTCGCCCATAGCGCTTGGCGGAGCGGTGTCGTCGGTCGACAGCCTTTGGGGCGAGGGCGCCTTGGGCGAAGCCGGCGATGTGGCGGTGGAGCTTCCGGGCCTGTCTGCGGCGCTTATCGCATTGGATTGAGCGTCAGCAAAAAGACTCCCAAGTCTGCGTGATCGGGGTCCGATCGTGTCTGTATTCCGCGCCAGACTGGCGATAGTGTGCCGCCGATTCAAGTCAGCGGAGGCCGCCCATGCGCGAACTACACCATTTCATATCCGGACAAATCGCGGCCGGCACGTCGGGACGCTTTAGCGACGTGTTCAACCCCAACACCGGCGAGGTTCAAGCGCGTGTCGCCCTGGCGACGGCCGCCGAGGTCGACGCCGCGGTGCAGGCCGCGAAGGCTGCGCTGCCTGGTTGGGCGGCGACCAACCCTCAACGCCGCGCACGGGTCATGTTCCGGTTTAAGGAGCTTCTTGAGGCGAACATCGACGACCTTGCCGCGCTGCTCTCCGCCGAGCACGGCAAGGTGATTGCGGATTCGAGGGGCGACGTGCAACGCGGCTTGGACGTGGTGGAATTCGCTTGCGGGATCCCGCACCTGTTGAAGGGCGAGTACACCGAGGGCGCGGGGCCGGGCATTGACGTTTACTCCATGCGCCAGCCGCTCGGCGTGTGCGCGGGCATTACGCCATTCAATTTCCCCGCCATGATCCCGATGTGGATGTTCGCTGTGTCCGTCGCCTGCGGGAACACGTTCGTACTAAAACCATCTGAAAAGGACCCGTCGGTGCCATTGCGTCTGGCGGAATTGTTCTTGGAGGCTGGCGCGCCCGAGGGCGTTCTCAACGTGGTTCACGGCGACAAGGCCGCCGTCGACGCCATTCTCACCCATCCGGACATCAAGGCCGTCAGCTTTGTTGGCTCTTCGGACATCGCCCAATACGTCTATTCCACCGGCACGGCCCATGGAAAACGCGTCCAGGCCATGGGCGGCGCAAAGAACCACGGGATCATCTTGCCCGACGCCGATATGGACCAAGTGGTGAAAGACATTGTCGGCGCTGCGTACGGATCGGCGGGCGAGCGCTGCATGGCGCTGCCGGTTGCGGTCCCAGTGGGTCAGGATACGGCGGACGAATTCGTCGAGCGCATGGTGGATGCGGCCCGCGGCTTGAAGGTCGGCGTGTCGACCGACCCCGACGCCCATTACGGCCCGGTGGTCTCCGCCGCGCATAAAGCCAAGGTCGAAGACTACATCCAGCTCGGCGTCGACGAAGGCGCCGACCTCAAGCTCGATGGCCGCGGCCACACTCTGCAAGGCCATGAGAACGGCTTCTTCGTCGGCCCCTCCCTGTTCGACCATGTAAAGCCCGGCATGCGCTCTTATGAGGAGGAGATCTTCGGCCCCGTGCTGCAAGTCGTGCGCGCTGAGAGCCTGGAGGAGGCCGCAGCGCTGCCGTCCAATCACCAATACGGAAACGGCGTCGCCATCTTCACCCGAAACGGCCGCGCCGCACGGGAATTCGCAAGCCAGGTCAATGTCGGCATGGTGGGCGTCAACGTGCCGATCCCGGTGCCGGTCAGCTACCACACATTTGGTGGTTGGAAGCGGTCGGCCTTCGGCGATACGAACCAGCACGGCCCCGAAGGCGTCCGCTTCTGGACGAAGATCAAGACCGTCACCCAGCGCTGGCCCGAAGGCGACATCGGCGACCAGGCGTTCATCATCCCGACAATGGGGTAGGGCGATGCAGACACTGGCTTTTATCGGACTGGGGAACATGGGCGGCGGCATGGCCGCGAACCAGGCCGAGGCCGGGCGCGATGTGCGCGCCTTCGACCTGTCGCCTGACGCCTTGAAACGGGCCGAAGCCGCAGGCTGTCAGATCGCAGCGTCTGCGGCGGAGGCTGTGAAGGACGTCGACGCGGTCGTCACCATGCTGCCGGCGGGCAAGCATGTTCGAGCCGTATACGAGGCTGACATCCTGCCCAATGCGCCGTCCGGCGCGCTGTTAGTTGATTGCTCGACGATTGACGTCGACAATGCTCGCGCAGTCGCCAAGTCCGCGGTCGAGGCGGGGTTTCGCGCCGCCGATGCGCCTGTATCCGGCGGCACGGCGGCCGCCGACGCGGGTACGCTCGCCTTCATGGTGGGGTGCGAAGCGGACGATTTCGAGGATGTGAAAACCGTCGTCGATCCCATGGCGCGCGTGGCGATCCACGCCGGGGCGTCCGGCGCAGGGCAGGCCGCGAAGATCTGCAACAATATGTTGCTCGGCATTTCCATGATTGGAACGTGCGAGGCCTTTGCGCTGGCTGAAAAATTGGGCCTCGCGGCCGATCGTTTCTTTGATATCGCTTCCCAATCCTCAGGCCAGTGCTGGTCGATCACGTCCTATTGCCCGGTCGAGGGTGTCGGGCCGGAGACGCCGGCGGATCGCGCCTTTGAAGGCGGCTTCGCCACCGACATGATGCTGAAGGATTTGAAGCTCGCTTTGGACGCGGCGATGACCAGTGGCGCGGCGACGCCATTGGGCGCCCAGGCCGAGGCGCTTTACGCCGTTTTCAGCCGCATGGGACGCGGCGGCGAGGACTTCTCGGCAATCATCAAACTGCTGACGGGCCGAGCCGCGGATTAGGCGCGCTGGACGCCTGGGGCGGGTCCGCCTAAACGGCGGGTGATTTTTCACACGGACCTGCCGCCATGCTCGACCTGAAAGCCCTCCGCGACGACCCTGAGGCGTTCCGCACCGCTCTGAACACCCGGGATCCGGGGCTGGGCGACAAGGTCGACGACATTCTCGCCCATGATGCGGCCGTGCGTCAGGCCGTGGCCGATAAGCAGGCGGCGGAAACCGCGCGGAACGCGAAGTCCAAAGAGATCGGCAAGGCAAAAGCGTCGGGCGACGAGGCGCTTTTCGAACAGCTGCGCGCCGAGGTGGCGGCGGCGAAAGAGACGATCGAGACGGCGGGCGAGCAGGAGACCGCGGCGCGCGAGGAGCTCGACAAGCTGCTCTACGGCCTGCCCAACCCGCCTTTGGCCGATGTGCCCGCCGGCCAAGACGAGACAGAGAATGTGGAGGTTTCGCGCTGGGGCGCGCCGAAGGAATTTGACTTCACGCCCCAAGCCCATGACGACCTCGGCGCGGCGCTGTCCGATTCCAAAGGTTTCAAGCTGATGGATTTCGAAGCCGCCGCCGCGATGAGCGGAGCTCGCTTCGTGGCGCTGCGCGGCGATCTCGCCCGGCTCGAGCGGGCATTGGCGGCCTTCATGCTGGACCTGCAGACGGGCGAGCATGGCTATGAGGAAGTGTCGCCGCCGTTCTTGGTGCGGTCCGACGCCATGCTCGGAACGGGTCAATTGCCGAAGTTCGGCGAGGATTCATTTGAGACCACCACCGGGCAGTGGCTGATCGCCACGTCCGAAATCTCTCTCACCAACCTCGTCCGGGAGCAGATTCTCGCGGCCGGCCAACTTCCTATCCGCATGACGGCCCATACGCCGTGCTTTCGCTCCGAGGCTGGCAGCGCGGGGCGGGACACAAAGGGCATGATCCGCCTGCACCAATTCAACAAGGTCGAGCTGGTCTCCATCGTGCGCGACGAAGTCGACGGGCTCGAAGAACTCGAGCGCATGACGGCCTGCGCCGAGGAGGTGCTGAAGCGCCTGGAGCTGCCATACCGCAAAATGCTGCTCTGCACGGGCGATATGGGTTTCGGCGCGCGCAAGACCTTCGACCTCGAGGTCTGGCTGCCGAGCCAGGAGGCCTATCGCGAGATCTCGTCTTGCTCCTATTGCGGCGACTTCCAGGCCCGCCGCATGGATGCGCGCTGGCGCCCGGCCGTTACCGAGGACGCTCCCAAGCCAAAGCCTGAATTCGTCCACACGCTGAATGGCTCGGGCCTGGCCGTGGGCCGCACGCTTGTGGCGGTGCTGGAAAATTATCAGGAGGCGGACGGGTCCATCCTCGTGCCCGACGCCCTACGCGGCTATATGGGCGGGCAGGAGCGGATCGCCGCCGCATGAGCGGCCCTCGTCTTGAGGTCGATGGATTGGTTCTGCGGGGGCCGGGACCCGAGGATTTCGAACGCTTCGCCCGTTTCTGGGCGATTGCGGAGCCCGATACGCCGCGCAGCCCGCACAATCTGGACCGGGAGGCCGCATGGGCGCGGCTCCTTCGGTTCATCGGCCATTGGAGCGTGTTCGGCCATGGCGGCTTTCTCCTCCTCGACGGGGCCGGAGACATGATCGGAGAGGTTGGCGTCGCCAGATTCGAACGCGGCGCTGATTCGCGGATGGACGGCGCGCCGGAAGCGTTCTGGCGGATTTCGCCCAGCCGGCGCGGGGCGGGCCTCGCACGACGGGCTCTGGCCGCTATCCTGGACTGGCACACGGCGGAGAAGCCCGTTGGCCGGATCAACGCTATGATCGATTTCGATAATATCGCTTCTTTGAAGACGGCGGAGCGTTTGGGGTTCCAAGTTTTCGGCGAGACCGTCTACAAGGGCGCGATCGTCTCGCTGCTGTCGCGGGACGGCGTCGCCGGTTAAGATCATCCACTGCGCCGCAGGCACTGCGCGGTGAAGCGAAAGGGCGTCTCATGCGCATCCTTCTCACCAACGACGACGGCGTGAATGCGCCCGGGCTGTCGATCCTCGAAGCGATCGCGCGGGAGCTGTCGGACGATATTTGGATCGTTGCGCCGGAGGTGGAGCAGTCGGGTCAATCCCGCGCTATCACGCTGACCCAGCCGGTGCGCACGCGGCCGGTGCGCGACAAGGTCTGGGCGGTGTCGGGCACGCCGTCGGATTGCGTGTTGTTGGCGCTCGAAACTCTCATGGATGGCCAGCGTCCGGATCTCGTCCTCTCGGGCGTCAATCGCGGGCAGAACATCGCCGAAGACACCTCCATGTCCGGCACGGTGGCGGCGGCCATGTTCGGCATGCAGATGGGCGTGCCCTCTATCGCGTTAAGCCAGGCGCAGAATTTCCGCGAGCGCGGCTCTTTGCCTTGGGAGACGGCGAAGGCCTGGGGGGCAAAGGTTCTGAAGCGCGTGCTGCAGAACGATTGGCCAGGCGACGTTGTGATCAATGTCAATTTCCCCGACCGGGAGCCGGACGAGGTCGCCGGCGTTCAGATCACGCGCCAGGGCTTTCGCGACGAGACGATCATCCACACAGACAAACGTACAGACCTGCGCGGCAACGATTATTTCTGGATCGGCTACCGCGGCAAGCTCTCGCAACCGGATCAGGGTACGGACCTGCGCGCGATTTACGACGGCTATGTTTCAGTGACGCCGCTGCACGTTGACCTGACCCACGATCCGTATCTGGAGGAGATGCGCGCCGCATGGGCGACGTAATCTACGATCCTTTCCGGTCGGCGCGGCTGGTTCTGTCGCTACGCCAGGCAGGCGTCTCGGATCAGGCGGTGGTTAAGGCCCTGGAGACAGTTTCGCGCGCGGCCTTTGTCTCAGACGATCTCGAGGACCTCGCCTTCGCCGACGTCGTTCTGCCGACAGCTTGCGGGCAGACGGTGTTTTCGCCCATCGTCGCCGGCAAATTGCTCCAAGCTCTCGAGCCGGGCGACGGCGTGGCTCGCAGTCTCGTAATAGGCGCGGGCTGCGGCTATCTTCCGGCGCTGGTTGGCGAGTTTTCAGACGAGGTTTTCGCGATCGAGCGGTACGGCCGCCTGGCTGCGCGTGCGGACGAGGCCCTACGAGCGCTTGGCGCCGATTCAATTCATATCCGCCAGGGCGACGGCCTGGCGGGCTGGCCGGAGCGCGGGCCGTTCGACCGGATTTTGCTGACCGGCGCCGTCGACGCCGTGCCCGAAGCGCTGATTGAGCAATTGTCGCCGCAGGGCCGCTTGCTCTGTTCTGTCTCACGCGGCGATGTTCAATCGCTCTTGGCCGTTGACGCCCAGCGCGACCGCGTTGAACACCCGTTCAATGAAGCGCTTCCAATGTTGAAGGACGGGGTCGCGTCGGCCCTTTAGGGCCTGTTTGCCAAGACTTGCAGCGACGCCTATATGGGCGGCTCGCTGAGGGGAGGAGCCCGATCACATGACGGCACGTCTATTCACACTGGCCGCCGCCGCACTGGCCGTCGCCGCACCCGCCATCGCCCAGAACGCGCCCGTTGAGGGTGAAGGACCGAGCGGTACGGCGATCTTCCTTCAGCAGCTCCTGTTCATTGTGCCGCTGATCCTCATCTTCTACTTTCTGCTGATCCGCCCCCAACAGCGCCGTCAGAAACAGCATCGTGAGATGTTGGAAGCTGTGAAGCGCGGCGACACGGTTATCACGTCTGGCGGCCTCGTCGGCAAAGTGACGAAGGTCGGTGAAACTGAATTGTCGGTCGAGCTTGCAGAGAATGTCCGGGTTCGCGTCGTGAAAACGATGATTGCGGATGTGCGCGCCAAAGGCGAGCCTGTCCCTGCGAACGACACCAAGCCGGCTTAAGACCAAAACGGACCACAGCGCATGCTGCAATTCCCCGCCTGGAAAGTCGCCCTAATCGTCGCAGTCTTGCTGTGGGGTGGTTTTCTGGCGCTGCCAAACTTGTTTTCCGACAGTTTTCTAGGTGTGAAGCCGCGTCCGCCGGCGAATGAAAGCCCTAAAGAGATCGCGGAGTATACCGTCGCCTTGGCCGAAGCCGAGCAATCGTGGTGGCCGGGGGCCCTACCCAAGGGCAAGCTTAATTTGGGGCTCGACCTGCGCGGCGGCGTGTACCTTCTGATGGAGATCGATCCGGACGAGGTCGTCGCAAACCAGCTCCAGATTTTCCTGGGCGATATCCGCAATGAGACCAACAAACTCAATCCGGACCGGATCACCTATCCAACGCCCGAAGTCGAGAACGGCCAATTCACGATCACGCTGAACAACCCGTCCCAGCTCGATCAGGCGCTCGCCCGCATTCGTCGGCTGAACACCCCAGTTGCAGGCGCGCTAGGGGGGCAGACGACCTATGAGATCACATCGTCGTCGTCGGGCCTCGTCACTGTGCGCGTCTCCGATGCGGCGCGGTCTGCGTTGGCGCGGGACGCCCAACGGAAAACCCAAGACGTGGTGCGCCGCCGCGTAGACCCGGATGGCGTCGCAGAGGTCGGTGTCCTGCCGCAGGGCGAAACGCGGCTTGTCCTGGAAGCGCCAGGGGAGGCCGACCCCGAGCGGTTGAAGGACGTGCTCGGCCAGGCCGGGCGCATGACCTTCAGCTTGGTTGACCAAGACCCTGATGCCGTGAGCGCGGCTTTTGCAACAGGGCGTGCGCGTCCTGGCTGGCGGCTGCTCACCGACCGTGAGACTGGTGAACGTCTCTTGGTTAGCAATACGCCGATCGTTACAGGCGCTGACATTGCAACGGCCAATCAGGGTTTCGATCAGAACAATAGGCCCAACGTCGAATTCCGCCTTAACTCGGCCGGCGCTCGGCGCTTTGGCGATGCAACGGCGCAGAATCGCGGACGGCTGTTCGCCATTGTGCTGGACGAGCAGATCATGTCCGCGCCCCGAATCAACGAGCCGATTTACGGCGGCCAAGTCCAGATCACCGGGACATTCTCGATTGAGGAGGCGAACAATCTCGCCGCCATCATTGAAGCGGGCGAATTGCCTGCGAAACTTGAGTTCATTGAAGAACGAACAATCGGTCCCGGCCTCGGCGCAGATTCTATCCGCGCAGGCACGCTCGCCTCAATCATCGGTCTCGTCCTCGTGGCGGCGTTTATGGCGCTCACCTATCGCACCTATGGGCTGTTCGCTGTTCTATCTCTTGCGGCCAACGTCATTCTCATCCTCGGGGCGTTATCGGGCCTTGGCGCCACGCTCACCCTGCCCGGCATCGCCGGCATCATTCTCACAATCGGCATGGCCGTCGACGCCAATGTCCTGGTGTTCGAACGCATCCGGGAGGAGCAGCGATCGGGGCGGTCGCCGCTGACCGCGGTTCAAGCGGGATACGAGCGTGCGTTGTCTACCATTCTCGACGCCAACATCACCACGTTCATCGCCGCCGCTGTCCTCTATGTCGGCGCGGGCGGGGGGCCGGTGGGCGGCTTCGCCGTTACACTCGCGATTGGTATCCTGACATCCGTCTTCACCGCTTTTGTCGTGACGCGGTGGTTTACGGTGACCTATCTCCGCGCGGCGCGCCCGCAAAAGCTCGCGATCTGAGGAGGCCGAAGCGATGTTTCAGAGGCTCGTTGAAGGTCGCAAGATAAAATTTATGTCCGCGCGCTGGCCGGCGATTGCGATGTCGGCCTTGCTCATTGTTGCGTCAATCGGTCTTGTGGCTGTGCGCGGTCTTAACTTCGGTATCGATTTCGTCGGCGGATCGGAAATCGAGATCGAGCGTCCTGCGGCCTATGTTCAGGAAGAGGTTCGCGCCGAACTCAACGATCTTGGGCTAGGGCCTGTGGCCTTGAACGAGGCGCGGGGCACGGGCGTCGACGCCGTTGAAGTCGTCGTGATCCGCATCACCACCCAAGAGGCCGCGGCCGACGAAGTCGAAGCCGCGCAACAAGGGGCGACTGATACAGTAGTCGCCAAGCTTCAAGATTTATTTCCAGAGCTAGAAGTTCGATCCCGGTCCTCGGTCGGTCCGAAAGTGTCTGGCGAATTGCTCCAACAAGGCGTCACCGCCCTCGTGGTCGCCTTGGCTTTGATGCTTGTTTACATCTGGTTCCGCTTCGAGTGGCAGTTTTCGCTCGGCGCCGTCGCAGCGCTCTCTCATGACGTGGCGCTGACAATCGGTGTGTTCGCTCTAACCCAGCTGGAGTTCAATCTCTCCACGATCGCGGCTCTGCTCACCATTGTCGGGTATTCCATGAACGACACCGTCGTTGTTTTCGACCGGGTTCGCGAGGAGCGTCGGAAGTATAAGAAGATGAGCGACGCCGACGTTATCAACCTTGCGCTCAACGGCACGCTGTCGCGCACTTTGCTGACGTCGGGGACGACACTTATCGCGCTTTTGGCGATTTTCTTCCTCGGCGGGCCGGTGCTGCGAGGCATGTCTTTCGCGCTCATTTGGGGGGTGATTGTCGGGACGTATTCCTCGATCTTCATCGCCTCGTCTTTGGTTCTCACCATCGGCATGCGTCTGGACAAAAAGCCCTCGAACGAGGTGCAGGGATTTCAAGGCGCTCCTTAGGTCGTCAGCGAAGGTCTTGCGTCCAACCCCAAAGTAAGCGATTGTTCACAAGGTTGGGCGGCGCGGACTTTAGGGGACGGACAATGACTCTGAAATTCATGGCGGCTGCCGTCGCGTTAGCGCTTGCTGCTTGCGGCGGCCAAAATGCAGCGTCGGAGCCCGATCCAAGGCCTCTGTCGGAGGTGCTGGCGACGGATGGCCTGGCGGCGGCTGAGCGAAAGCTCGTGGCCGAGCCCGCATCGGCCGAGACGTCGTTCCAGCTCGGCGCTGTGCGCTTTCTACGGGCGCAAGAGGCGATCCTACAGATCCGTTACGCGAATTACGCTGGAGCCCTGCCGATCATTCCAGGCATGCGGATGACCTTGCCGCCAAACTCTGATGGCCGTTTTGATCCCGCTTTTTTGGAGCGGGCGATGAATGCAGCCCTCGAGCATTTGGCCGACGCTGAGACGGCCCTTGAGCCCGCTGTGGCGGGTGAGTTCGCGACCGAGGTGGATCTTCGCGATCTGTGGTTTGACGTCGATGCGAACGGTGAGCGAGACGAGGTGGAAAGCCTCACTGACTTAATGGCGACACTTGGCGCCCGGCCCGACGAGGGCGCCGATCTCACCATTCGTTTTGACACCGCCGATGCAGAATGGCTGAAGGCCTATGTTCACGTCATGTCGGCGATGGCGGAGGTTACGCTTGCCCTCGATCCCACACCCGCGATTCGCGCCGTCTGGGACGGACGGCGTACGCTCGAGGAGTTCGGCGCGCCGCAGGGGATCGGATTTTTCGGCGACGACAATGTGCCCGATACGCTCGCAGCGGTGCTTCTAACGCTCAAAGGGCCGGCCGACCGCGACCGCTCTCGCGCGGCGCACGTGCATTTCGAGTCCATGATCGCGCACAATCGGGCGTTCTGGGACGAGGTCGCGCGCGAGACGGACAATGACCGCGAATGGCTCCCAAACCCGTCACAAACCTCGGCCTTCGGCGTTGAAGTCACCGAGGAGATGGCGGCCGGGTGGCAAGATGTCTTGGCAGAGATGGAGCGCGTTTTGAGTGGCGACGTCCTAGTTCCCTATTGGCGCATCCCGAACGATCCGAATGCTGAGACGGGGGTCGGAATCAACATTCGCAAAGTGTTTGAAGAACCGGGTGATATGGATTTAATTCTCTGGATCCAGGGAAGCGCTGCCGCGCCATACTTGGAGCGCGGAGACTTGGTGCAGTTGAACGCTTGGGAGCGATTTGCGCGCATGACCCGGGGCGACAGCCTTCTGCTCGCCGCCTGGTTCAACTAGCCGGACGTAAGCGCTCGCGCGCCCGAGCCTATCGACGGCCAGGTATGATGAAGCACGAGGCGACTTGGCGACGCATAAAGCAGCGTTGAGACACGTCCATGGTTTCGGCCTGAGCTCGTTCTATCTCCAGCATCCAATCCTCGAGTTTGGCTCGCGGCATTTCGCGAAAGCCGAGCGAGCGGTAGAATGGGCCGTTCCAGGACAAATCGCGAAAGGTTGAAAGCGTGACCGTCCTGCAGCCCAGAGTGTTGGCGTGATCCATGACGGCCTGCATCAGGCGGCGGCCGAGACCTTGGCGACCATGGGCGGGATCGACGGAGATCTGATCAAGGTAGAGATCGTCGCTGCGCCGATCCATCATGGCGAAGCCAACCGCCTCGTCGTCACCATCTGCGGCCACGAACACGAGTCCGGTATCGATCGCTTGGGCAAGCGTATTGGCGGGGATGCTCTCTGGAATCGTGGCCATGTCGCGGATCAGACCGGTTGGCCGAAACAGCTCCGACGCGGCGCGGTCCGCGACGAGAATCGAGGGGATATCGGCGAGGGTCGCGTCCCTGATCTTGTAACCTTGAGGCGATCCGCGCATTGACGGGGCCGAGTCCTGTGTCATGTCAAAGTTCGAGTTTTAGGCGATTCAAGGAGCGCGCGCCATGACCGCCCCCTTTACGGACGAACAGATTCTCATTCGCGAGACGGCGCGGAAGTTCTCTGAGGACCGTTTGGCGCCCCATTCCGAGCGTTGGGATCAAGAAAAACATTTCCCCGTCGACGTGATTAAGGACGCTGCGGAGCTTGGTTTCGCGGGCATCTATGTGCGCGACGACGTCGGCGGGTCGGGGCTCAGCCGCCTCGATGCGGTGATGATCTTCGAACAGCTCTCCATGGGCGACGTGTCGACGGCGGCTTTCATCTCGATCCATAATATGGCGAGCTGGATGATCGATACGTTCGGGTCCGAGGCGCAGCGTAGCCATTGGCTGCCGAAGCTGACCTCAATGGAGCTGATCGCTTCATATTGCCTGACGGAACCAGGGTCGGGCTCGGACGCCGCGAGCCTGAAGACGAAAGCCGTCAAAGACGGCGATGATTATGTCATCACGGGCGGCAAGCAATTCATCTCAGGCGCGGGGACGAGCGATATTTATGTTGTTATGGCCCGCACGTCCGACGACGGTCCGCGCGGCGTCTCCACGTTCATTATTGAGAAGGATGCGCCAGGCCTGAGCTTCGGCGCCAACGAGCGGAAGATGGGCTGGAACTCCCAGCCGACGCGGCAAGTGATCTTAGACGAAGTGCGCGTGCCGGCGGCGAACCGGATCGGCGGCGAAGGGCATGGCTTTCGCTTCGCCATGGCGGGCCTGGACGGCGGCCGGCTGAACATCGCAGCCTGCTCCCTAGGCGGTGCGCAAACGGCGCTCGACAAGGCGCTCGCCTATGCGCAGGAACGCAGACAATTCGGGCAACCTATCGCCGATTTCCAGGCGATCCAGTTCAAGCTCGCCGATATGGAGACCGAGCTGCAGGCCGCGCGCGTCATGCTTTACGAGGCCGCCTCCCGGTTAGACGCCAAGACACCGGATGCGACACGCTGGTGCGCCATGGCGAAGCGGCTGGTCACCGACACAGGCTTCAAGGTCGCCAATGACGCGCTGCAGATCCATGGCGGCTATGGCTATTTGGCCGATTACGGGGTGGAGCGGATTGTCCGCGATCTGCGTGTTCACCAGATCCTTGAAGGCACGAACGAGATCATGCGGGTGATCATATCGCGCGACATGCTGCGCCAGTGATCAAACGATCGTTTCAACCGAGGAACTGAGAAACTGAACGCCGAGGGCATGGCCCTTTTGCCAGCGCCGTTGAGCCTCACATCGTTTTAGGCGGCGCTCATCGGGGCTGTACATTTCGACGGTGAAATGATCCGGGAGCACTACAAAACGCTTCGCCGACAGGCGAGCCCCGCGGCGCGAAAAGTCTCGTACGGTCATGTCGAACTTGAAGCCGTTGGGAAGCGCCACCCGCCCGCGGGTTGCGACCTCATGCCGGTGAAGCTTACGGTTCTCTGTTGTCATTGCCGCCTCCTTCTCGTTCGCCTTACGCAGGAGCCGTGCCACACGGATTCACCCTTTAAGCGAGGCGGTCCCCTCGGACGCTAAAAGGGCCTAGCGGAATTGACCCCACACGGCTTAAGCTGGGGCAGACAGCGTCGAACAGAGCGCTGCGCCAAGGGAGCGCGTCACATGACGGACATGACCATCACGCCACTGCCCGGCGTTGGGGCGGAGATTTCCGGCGTCGATCTCGCTGGAGCGCTTGAAGATGCTGATTTTGAGCGAATACGGTCCACCTTTGCCGAACACGGCCTGATCTTTTTGCGTGACCAGACAATCGACGAGCACCAACACATCGCCTTCGCCAAGCGCTGGGGCGAGATCAATATCAATCGCTTTTTCGCCGCCCATCCCGATCACCCCGAAATTGCGTTGGTCGCAAAAGAACCTGACCAACAGGACAATATCGGCGGCGGCTGGCATACAGATCATTCTTATGACCGAGAGCCCGCAATGGGAGCGATCCTCGTCGCGCGGGACCTTCCTGAGTCTGGCGGCGACACACTCTTCGCATCCATGTACGCGGCCTACGACGCCCTATCGGATGAGATGAAGGAGCGCCTTGCAGGTCTGAGAGCGGTCCACTCCGCCAAGCATATTTTCGGCGGCGGAGAGGACACGTTCTATAGACAGACGGATGCCGGCGGTGGACGGATCGGCAATTCCAACGCGGCCGACGCCTTGTCTGATGTGACCCACCCCGTCGTCATCACGCACCCGCTGAGCGGCAAGAAAGCGCTCTACGTGAACCCAGCCTTTACGAGGCGCATTGAAGGGTTGGAGGCTGACGAGTCTCAGAAGCTCCTCATGGAACTCTACGCCCATTGCATGAACCAGGACTTCGTCCATCGCTTCACGTGGGAGCCGGGCTCTATCGCTTTCTGGGACAATCGCGCCACCTGGCACTACGCCTTGAACGACTATCACGGGCAAAGGCGCGTCATGCACCGCATCACGCTCGAAGGCGGGCCGCTGCACTGAGGACGACGACATGATCGAACATGTGCTTGTCCGTGTGGAGGGCGGGATCGGCCGTCTCACGCTGAACCGCCCCGACGCGCTTCACGCCTTAACCACGGGCATGTGCGCAAGCATGCACGCGGCGCTCGAGGCTTGGGCCAACGACCCGGCCATACATTTGGTCATGATCGACCACGCCGATGGGACACGCGGTTTCTGCGCCGGCGGAGATATTCGAATGCTGGCGGAGAGCGGCGCGTCCGACGGGGCGGAGGCGTTCGAATTCTTCGCTACGGAGTATCGCCTTAATGCAGCGATCGAAGCGTTTCCCAAACCGTATTTGGCGATTATCGACGGCGTGACCATGGGCGGCGGTGTCGGCGTCTCTGTGCACGGATCGCACCGCGTCGCCACGGAGCGCACGGTCTTCGCGATGCCGGAGACGGGCATTGGCCTCTTCCCGGATGTTGGCGGCGGGTGGTTTCTACCGCGTCTGCGCGGCGAATTGGGAACCTGGCTGGCGCTGACCGGGGCGCGGTTAAAGGGTGTCGACGTGGCGGCGGCGGACGTCGCGACGCACTTTCTGCCGTCCGAGCTTATCCCGAACCTGAAATCCCAGATCCTGTCGGCGGATTTCTCCAATGGGGCGGCGGAGATGCTGAACGGTGTCTTGGCGGGCCTGACCCATGCCGTTCCCGCCGGCTCTTTCGAACCGCATCGCGATTCGATCGATCACTGTTTTGCGGATGACGATATGGAGGGCATCGTCGCCGCGCTTGGGTCCGATGGCTCCGATTGGGCCCAGGCGCAACTCGACATCCTCGCCTCAAAATCTCCGCGAACGCTGAAAGTCGCCCTTCGCCAATTGCGCGCCGGCCGGCGCATGACCAGTTTCGAAGACAATATGCGGATGGAGTATCGCGTAGGCCGTCGCCAGGTGATCAGCGCTGATTTCTTGGAAGGCGTACGCGCTGTCATTATCGACAAAGACAATGCGCCAAGCTGGGAGCCAGGGAGAATCGAGGACGTGTCCGACGCCTTAATCGATGAGGTGTTCGCGCCTTTGGGTGAGGCTGAATTGACATTCAAGTGAAGTCAGCGAAATCTCACTAGATTTGATAAAGTTGTTAGGAAGTTTTTAATAAATCAAAGATGGCGATGATTAGCGAATAATTAGTGACGTTCGGATATATCCACTCAAACTACAACAAAAGTTGAGTGGGTGATCAAATGGGTATTAGCTCTGCGCAAGAGCGCATTGAATCCGTCGAGGGGTCTTTCCTTAAATCGCTGTCCTTGCTCGAACAGGCGCATCGTCGGCTTCACGACGTCGTCAAGGATGATCTGGAGCGTTCGGGAGAGCGCTCGCTAACGGGCGTGCAAGCCCTGCTTCTTTATGAGATTGGCGATGAGGAAACGCCGGCGTCCGCTCTCCGGGCGCGGGGCGCATTCGCTGGGACAAGCCTGTCGTATAACGTCAAGAAGCTCCAAGAAGCTGGCTATTTGCTGCAGAACCGGTCCAAAGACGACAAGCGCACGGTTCGCCTGGCTTTGACGGAACGCGGAAAGAAGGTGCGCGGGCGC
Organism: uncultured Hyphomonadaceae bacterium; assembly: GCA_964597685.1. Lineage (GTDB taxonomy): Bacteria > Pseudomonadota > Alphaproteobacteria > Caulobacterales > Hyphomonadaceae > JBCBTJ01. The sequence continues at coordinate 17,280 of CAZQZC010000001.1, forward strand.
GTGGCGGCGTTGTTTGAGAAGCAAGCCGCCGCCCTTGAGCCGACAGCGAGTGTTCGACACGACGACCTGGACCAGTTGAATAAGACCGTGACCCGCTTGGAACGTTTCTGGTCAGATCAGATCCGTTTTCGCCTCTGATAGCGATTTTCCGCTCTAGCATACGACATCAAATTACGTAAAAAGCCGTATCGTCCATGCGACGATACGGCTTTTTCTATTCCAGAAGCGCCGCACTATCTTTGGCTCGCTAGCGGTACACGGATAACCGAGGTCAAACGCATGAAGCATCTTCAGGCCTTCGAAAACGCGCTTAACGTCATCCACGATGAAGGCCGTTATCGCGTCTTCTTGGACCTCCATCGTCACCGGGGGCGCTTTCCGCGAGCTACCGCAAGAACACCGGATGGCGGCGAACGCGAGATCGTTGTGTGGTGCTCAAACGATTATCTCGGAATGGGCCAGGACGACGATGTGATCCAGGCGATGCATGAAGCTGTCGACAGTTTCGGCGCTGGGTCCGGCGGTACGCGCAATATTTCCGGTACGACGCGCTTTCACGTCGATTTAGAGCAGGAACTGGCCGATCTTCATGGCAAGTCCGGCGCGCTCCTCTTCACATCGGGCTATGTCGCCAACGAAGCGACGCTGTCGACCCTTGGAAAGATCCTGCCCGATCTGATCATCTATTCCGACGCACTTAATCACGCCTCGATGATTGAAGGCATTCGCCGGTCGGGGGCGGACCGTAGAGTATTCAAGCATAACGATCTCGCCCATCTGCGGGCGCTAATGGAGAACGACGACCCGAGCCGGCCCAAAGTTATCGCGTTCGAGAGCGTGTATTCCATGGACGGCGATATCGCGCCAATCGAAGCGCTTTGTGACTTAGCCGACGAATTCGACGCCATAACCTATCTCGACGAAGTGCATGCGGTCGGCCTTTACGGCGCCGAGGGGGCCGGCGTCGCTGAACGCGACAACATAATGGACCGAATCGACATCATCGAGGGCACCTTGGCGAAGGCCTACGGTGTAATGGGGGGATACATCGCGGCGGAGACGGCGGTGATTGATGCGATCCGCTCAATGGCGCCTGGTTTTATCTTCACAACGTCGACCTGTCCGGTGATGGCGGCCGGCGCCCTGGCAAGCGTTCGAAAGCTTCGCTCCATAACAGGCCAAAACTTGCGTCACGACCACCAGGCGAAAGCGGCTTTGCTAAAGCAAAAGTTTCAGGATGCGGGTTTGCCCGCAATGCCCAGCGAATCGCACATTGTACCGCTTTTGGTTGGCGACCCTGAACGTTGCAAGGCGTTGTCCGATACGCTGCTCTTCGACTTCGGGATATATGTTCAGCCGATCAATTATCCGACTGTGCCGAAGGGAACTGAACGGCTGCGCTTCACGCCGAGCCCTGTTCACACCGAAGCCATGATGGACGATTTGGTTGCGGCCATTCTCGCGGTCTGGAAGCAGCTTGGGCTAGACCAGGCGGCCTAATTTCCATCCAGAAAGAAAAGGGCGGTCGAATGACCGCCCTCGCATTGACAATTTACTGATCGTCGCATGAGACGCGCAGTATCAAGATACGTCTCAACTTTTCTTCTTGCGCCCCAGGCCGATATCCTTGGCGAACTGGGAGCGTCGCTTAGCATAGTTTGGCGCCACCATGGGATAATCCGCCGGCAAGTTCCAGCGAGTGCGATAGTCTTCGGGCGTCATATCGTAGCGGGTGCGCAAGTAGCGCTTGAGCATTTTTAGCTTTCGGCCGTCCTCTAAGCAGATGATGTGATCCGGCGTGACGGACTTGGAAATTGGCACCGCAGGCTCCGGCCGTTCTTCTTCGGCAGGCTCGCCCTGCGACAATTCCGACAACGACTGGTGTACAGTTTTAATGAGTTCCGGCAACGCGGAGGCGTGCGTAGGGTTGTTTGAAACAAACGATGAGACGACTTCGGCAGTCATCTCCAAAATGTCTTGCGCCTGCAGACCATCAACGTCGCTTGGATTGGACATAATAGACCCTTCTTGTGAAGATTTATATAGAACCGTGGCCATAAGGCCAATTTGGAAAAAGAATCAAGTATTGGAGAATTGATATTGCACAAAATCGCGAGAGTTTGAGCGATCAGCGCGTCCGCCGAGTAAGATTTGCAAGCCTTGCCGACCGGGCGTCAGGCTCATAAGTCTCCCAATCTACACATGTCAGCCGAGCGTGGTGCGATGCCAGATACAGCCCCCATACCTCCCGTCCGCAGTCCCGAATTCTTCAGCGACGGCGTCCAGCAACGCGACCCTGACGTCCAAGCGGCGCTACTGGCTGAGGCGCGTCGTCAACAGGGCAATATTGAGTTGATCGCATCCGAGAACATTGTGTCGAAAGCGGTGCTCGAAGCCCAAGGTTCCGTTCTGACGAACAAATACGCAGAAGGTTATCCTGGAAGACGATATTATGGCGGCTGCGAGGACGTTGACGTCGTTGAGACGCTCGCGATTGAGCGAGCCAAAGATTTATTTGGCGCGTCTTGGGCGAATGTGCAGCCCCATTCCGGCGCCAATGCGAATCAAGCGGTCTTTTTCGCGCTCATGGAGCCGGGCGATACATTTATGGGGATGGATCTGGCGGCTGGCGGCCACCTCACCCATGGCAGCCCGGTGAATCAGTCGGGAAAATGGTTCAATGTCGTGAGCTACGGCGTCGATCCGGAGACGCACCTAATTGACTACGACGCCATGGAGGCGGCCGCGCTGGAGCACCGGCCCAAGGTCATCATTGGCGGCGCGACGGCTTATTTTCGGTTTGTCGATTTCACGCGCATGCGCGTCATCGCCGACAAGTGCGGCGCCTACCTGATGGCGGATATGAGCCATTTCGCAGGCTTGGTCGCCGGCGGCGCATACCCAAATCCGCTGGATCACGTCCATGTTGCGACGACAACGACCCACAAGACCCTGCGCGGTCCGCGAGGCGGATTGATTCTGACGCGCGACGAAGAATTAGGAAAGAAGATCAACTTCGCGGTGTTTCCTGGACTGCAGGGCGGACCGCTGATGCATGTGATCGCCGCCAAAGCCGTCGCTTTTGGCGAAGCGCTCCAGCCCGAGTTTAAGACCTATGCGGCGCAAATCGTCTCGAACGCCAAGGCCATGGCGGCGCGCTTGCAAATGCACGGACTGGACATCGTCTCCAGCGGCACTGACAGCCACGCCATGCTCGTCGATCTCCGACCAAAGGGCGTGACCGGAAAGACCGCCGAAAAGGCGCTCGATCGCGCCGCGATCACCTGTAACAAGAACGCAATCCCGAACGATCCTGAAAAGCCCTTTGTTACGTCAGGCATCCGCGTCGGCGCGCCGGCGGGAACCACCCGAGGGTTCCGAGAGGCGGAATTCGAACAGATCGCCGACTGGATTGTGCGAGTGCTCGACGGGCTGGCGACAGGCGACAGCGACGCCGTGGAACAGCAGGTGCGCGCGGAGGTGAAATCGCTTACGGATCGCTTCCCAATTTACGCGGAGGACTGAGATTGCGGTGTCCGTTTTGCGGGGCGGAAGACACAGCCGTTAAGGATTCCCGGTCCGCAGAAGACGGCGGAGCGGTTCGGCGCCGGCGCAGCTGCAGCAAATGCGGTGGACGGTTCACGACTTTCGAACGTGTTCAGCTCCGAGAAGTCATGGTCCTGAAGCGAGACGGCAAGCGCTCGCCGTTCGAGCGAGAGAAGCTTGCCAGATCGGTCAAGATCGCGTTGCGAAAGCGTCCCGTGGCGGATGAGCAGATCGACCAGCTCGTCTCGGGAATCGTCCGCCGTTTAGAGAGCCTGGGCGATAACGAGGTGTCGTCCCAACGCATTGGCGGTTTGGTCATGGAAGCCCTACGCGATCTCGATCCCGTGGGCTATGTGCGTTACGCCAGCGTCTACAAGGATTTTCGAGACCCAAGCGATTTCGCGCAATTCATTGAGGCTGCGGAATTGAAGGAAGGCGGCGAGCCATGACCGACCGCGCGTCGGTGACCTTGAAGCTTGCGACGTCAATCGATTCTCGGATTGCGCTGTCCGACGGAACCAGTCAGTGGATAACATGCGCTGAAAGCCGAAAACGCGCTCACAAAATGCGCGCCGAACACGACGCCGTGCTTGTTGGGCTCGGGACCGTTCTCGCCGATGATCCCCTTTTGACAGCACGTCTGGATGGATACCAGCCAGCCCAACCATTACGGATCGTCGCCGATTCGCGCGCACGCACGCCGATCGACGGCCAATTGGTCAGATCGATTTCGCCTGACCGGCCAGTCTGCGTCGCCATGGGGGTCAACGGCGTCGACGAACTCGAGGCGCACCGGCGCGCCGATGCGCTCTCCAAGGCCGGGGTTCATGTGAGGAAAGTCGTGCGCGCAGCGTGGGGCGGCCTGGATCCGGAAGGGCTCGTCGCGGCGATTGACGGCTTGCTTGGGGCGGATCTCAAGACCGAGCCGCGGGGATCTAAAGGTAGAACCGTCCTCTTGGAGGGAGGAGGGCGCCTGGCCGCCTCCTTCGTGCGCGCCGGCTTAGTTGATCGGATCGCGTGGTTCCGGGCGCCGATCCTGATCGGGAGCGATGGCGCGCCGGCGCTTGGAGATTTGGGCCTCACGACTCTCTCCGCTGCCGCCAGATTTACGCTTACCGCGACGGAACAGATTGGGGACGACGTTCTGGACACCTATGTCCGGGGTCAGGAGGACTGAAGGCATGTTCACTGGTCTCGTCTCGGACTTAGGCGTCATTCGCAAAGCGGAGCAGAGAAACGGTCTCACCCGGTTTGACGTGGAAAGCGCTTACGCGCCTGACAGTGTGGCTCTGGGAGCCTCCATCATGCACTCCGGCGTTTGTCTTACGATTGTCGACATCAATCCCGTTGACGGGGGCGGAAGTCGCTGGGTTGTCGAAGCTGTCCCGGAGACAATGTCACGTTCGGTGCTTGGTGATTGGCGCGAAGGCGACCGAGTGAATCTTGAACAATCCTTGCGATTAGGCGACGAACTCGGCGGGCACTTCGTGTTCGGCCATGTCGACGGAATAGGCGAAATTGTAGCGGTCGAGGCGGAAGGCCAATCGCATCGCGTGACTATTCGTCCCCCCGCCGAAATAGCTCGATATTTCGCGGAGAAAGGATCTGTCGCGGTGGACGGCGTGTCTCTCACGGTCGCCGCAGCCCTATCGAATGGCGATTTCCAGGTCGCCATCATTCCTCATACCTGGCAGGTGACGACCCTTGGCGGGCTGAGCGCGGGCGACAAAGTCAATCTCGAGATCGACATGCTGGCGCGCTACGTCGCCCGAATGATCGGCGTTGATGCGCCAAAGGTGAGCGCCGATGAGTGAAAACCTTTCCGCTGCAATCTCGTCTATTGACGAAATTATCGATGACGCCCGCAATGGCCGTATGTTCATCCTCGTTGACGCGGAAGACCGTGAAAACGAGGGGGACCTGGTCGTCCCCGCCTCATTTGCGACGCCTGAGGCCGTCAACTTCATGGCCCGCCACGGTCGTGGCCTCATTTGCCTGGCCATGACAGGAGAGCGCGCCGGCGCTCTGAACCTCGATATGATGAGCCGTGACAACCGCGAAAGCATGGGTACAGCTTTCACGGTCTCGATCGAGGCGAAGGACGGCGTCACGACGGGCATCTCCGCCCATGATCGCGCGCGTACGGTGGCGGTCGCGATCGATCCAGCGAAGGATCACCATGACATCGTCACGCCTGGTCATGTTTTTCCGCTGATCGCGAGGGACGGAGGGACGCTGGTGCGCGCTGGCCATACTGAGGCCGCTGTCGATATCGCCCGCACCGCCGGCCTGTATCCGGCTGGGGTGATCTGCGAAATTATGAACGACGACGGCACGATGGCGCGCTTGCCAGACCTCGTCGCCTTCGCCCAGCTGCACAATTTGAAGATCGGAACGATCGCGGATTTGATTGCTTGGCGGCGCAAAAACGACCGCTTCCTGGAGCGGCGCGTCGAGGCCCCCCTGGAAAGCGCCTATGGCGAAGGGTTCAAGACGGTTGTTTTCCGCAACACGCTCGATAATTCGGAGCATATCGCCATCGTCCATGGCGACATCACGCCTGCTTCCACGACGCTCGTCCGCGTGCACCGAACGGACGTTTTAGCGGATATTCTCGGCGAGCGCGGTCCGCGCGAAGGCTTGGTCGAGCGAGCGATGCGCATGATCGCGACGGCGGACGAGCCGGGCGTGGTCGTGTTCGTGAATACGATGCGCCCTAACGCCTTGGCGGCGCGGCTGGGGATGAAGGTCGACGATCAACATGATCCGCATGCGCCATTGCGTGAATATGGCGTCGGCGCGCAGATCCTCAGAGATCTCGGCGTTCGACGGATGGTGTTCCTTTCCAACACGCCGCCGACCCGGGTCGCAGGTCTTGACGGGTATGGCCTCACCATAGAGGGGTGGCGGGCCCTGAACGGAGATACGCCCGAATGACTTCCCGCGTCTTGATCGCGACGTCGCGCTACTACGAAAATATCACGTTGGAGCTTGAGGCGGGCGCAAACGAAGTGCTGGCCGCCGCCGACGCGATTGTCGAGACCATCGAAGTGCCCGGCGCTTTCGAAGTGCCTGGCGCCATCGCCATGGCGGCCGACAGCGCGAAGTATGACGGCTATATTGCGTTGGGCTGCGTGGTCCGCGGGGAGACGTCGCACTACGATTATGTGTGTGGCGAAAGCGCCCGGGGACTCATGACCTTGGCCGTGGAGCGCAGGCTCGCGATCGGCTACGGAATTTTGACCGTTGAGTCGCAGGACCAAGCTTGGGTCAGGGCGGATCGAACCCAAAAGAACAAAGGCGCCGACGCCGCCGAAGCCTGCCTCGCCATGTTGGCCCTTCGCAAGAAGTTTGTCCGTTGAGCGAACAAAAGCTTCCCTTCGACGTCAAGCGCGCACGCCGCGCTGGCGCCCGGCTCGCCGCAACGCAAGCCCTTTACCAAATGGAACAGACCGGCCAGAGCGCGAACGGCGTGATCGGCGAGTTCAAGTCTGACCGCCTCGGCCTGGGGCCCGACGGCGAGCCGGTTGAAGACGCGGATCCTGACCTTTTCACGTCTATTGTAACCAACGTTGTCGACCGCCAGGACATCGTTGATGCGGCCATATCCAAGCGACTCGCAGATGGATGGAAGCTGGCGCGGCTCGATGCCACGACACGTGCGATCCTGCGCGCCGCCGCCGCAGAGTTTATCGCGCACGAACACCTGAGCGACGCGATTATCCTCGACGAGTATGTATCGATAGCCCACGCGTTTTTCGACGGAGACGAGCCGCGCTTCGTCAACGGCGTGCTGGACAAGGTCGCCAAAGATCTTCGCGCGGAAGGACAGCGCGTTTCATAGCAACACAATATGTCTGAGTTCGACTGGATCGCCCGTTACTTCTCGCCCCTGGCGACGAGCAAAGGCGCGGCTGGTTTGCTCGACGACGTCGCCGAGCTTTCGATTGGTTCAGGGCGGCTGGTTGTAACATGCGACGCCCTAATCGAGAGCGTGCACTTCCTGGCCGACGATCCAATCGACACCGTCGCCCGGAAACTCGTGCGGGTGAATGTGTCGGATATTTTAGCGAAGGGCGCTCTTCCGGCTGAAGCGCTCTTGTCCCTGGGCTGGCCGGCTGGTCGCCCAGAGGCGGAATTGGCGAAGTTCGCAGAAGCTCTCGGCGATGACCTGGGCAAATGGGGCGCGACATTGATCGGTGGCGATACGGTGCGTGCGCCGCAGGGATTAATGGTCTCATTGACGATGACCGGCCGTTGCGGTGCGCGAGGACCCATCCGCCGGAGCGGGGCCGGGCTCGGCGACGACGTCTGGGTGACTGGTCAAATCGGCGCCGGCGGTTTGGGCCTTGACGCAGCGCGGAGGGGAGGGCGCTCTGACTTGGCCCGCCGCTATCGTGTACCTGAGCCGCCAGGTTTGGAGATAGCGCGGCTTATTGCAACCCACGCGACCGCTTCCATAGATGTGTCCGACGGTTTGCTTGCCGACGGCCGCAAGATCGCGTCCGCGTCGGACGTCCAGATGGCGCTGGCTTTGGATGATACGCCCTTTGTTCAGGCGCAAGCCACACTTGCGGGTGCGCTCAAGCTCGCGACCGCGGGAGACGATTATCAAACGCTCTTTACCGCGAAGCCGGCTTCCCGTGACGACCTCGTCGCGTCGACTGGCGTTTCACTGACCCGAATCGGCAGAATGCTGGAAGGGCAGGGTGTTTCAGCGACGTGGCGCGGCGACCCGATCGATCTTCCGAAGTCGCTCGGCTTTGTTCATGGAGCCTGACACGCGTCGATAGCGCGACGATCGGTCCGCGAATTGCACATCCAATATGATGGACATTTCACGGAACCGTCCTAAACACCGCAGAAAATCAGAGTTTGAGCATCGTAAAGGGGGCTCCTTGTGACCTGGTACTTCATCGCGCTCGCCGCGGGCGTGTTGTCCGTAGCTTATGGCTGGTTTCAGATCAGCTCGATCATGTCGGCGCCTGCGGGCGACAAACGCATGCAGGAAATCGCGAGGGCGATCCAAGAGGGCGCGAACGCCTATCTACGCCGGCAGTATCAGACCATCGCCATCGTCGGGGCCGTGGTGACGGTCGTTCTCCTCGTCGCACTGGGCTGGCAGGCGGCCGCCGGCTTTCTGATTGGCGCGGTTTTGTCTGGGGCGGCCGGGTTTATCGGCATGTTGGTCTCGGTCCGCGCGAACGTTCGCACGACCGAAGCGTCTCGCCAGAGTCTTGGCGCTGGTCTGAATATCGCCTTCAAGTCCGGCGCCGTGACGGGGCTTCTTGTCGTCGGCCTCGCGCTGCTTGGCGTCGTGCTCTATTACGGCCTCCTGACGGGACCGGCGGGCTACGCCGAAAATGACCGTGAAGTCGTCGACGGTCTCGTCGCGCTCGGCTTTGGTGCGTCTTTGATCTCGATTTTTGCACGCCTGGGCGGGGGGATCTTCACCAAGGGCGCTGATGTCGGCGGCGATATGGTCGGCAAGGTGGAAGCTGGCATTCCGGAAGACGATCCCCGCAACGCCGCTACGATCGCAGACAATGTGGGCGACAATGTCGGCGATTGCGCCGGCATGGCCGCCGACCTCTTCGAGACCTACGCGGTGACCATCGTCGCCACCATGGTTCTAGGCGCGATCTACTTTGCCGGAACGTCGTTCCTGGCGGAGATCATGATGCTGCCGCTCGCCATTTGCGCGGTGTGCATCGTGGCGTCCATTGCGGGAACATTCTTCGTGCGCCTTGGCCAAGGATCGCGAAACGTGATGGGAGCGCTCTACAAAGGTCTCATTGCGACCGGTGTGATCTCCGCTGCAGGACTTGCGATTGCGATTAATTTTGTCCTTCCGGCCGGCTTCGGCGAACTCGACGGCGCAGCCGCCATTCTTGGATTGGGCGGCGCCGTAACCGGAGCGGACTTGTTCTTCTGCGGCCTGGTCGGCCTGGTTGTCACCGGGCTCATCGTTGTAATCACCGAGTATTATACGGGCACAAATTACCGGCCGGTCCGCTCCGTCGCGCGCGCATCGGAATCCGGCCACGGCACGAACGTGATCCAAGGCCTCGCCGTATCGCTTGAATCAACGGCGTTTCCGGCGTTGACGATCATTGGCGGCATCTTGCTAACGTTCAATCTCGCGGGCCTGTTCGGGATCGCGATCGCCACGACGACTATGCTGGCGCTTGCTGGCATCATCGTCGCGCTCGACGCCTTTGGCCCTGTGACAGACAATGCCGGCGGCATCGCAGAAATGGCCGAATTGCCCTCAGAGGTGCGTGAAACGACAGATACGTTGGACGCCGTCGGCAACACCACCAAAGCTGTCACCAAGGGCTACGCCATTGGTTCGGCGGGCTTGGGCGCGTTGGTCTTGTTCGCTGCGTATACCGAAGACCTCAAATACTTCTCTGTGAACGCGGCCGAGGGGAGCTTGTTAAACGGCGTCACGGTCGATTTCGGACTGTCCAACCCTTATGTCGTCGTGGGTCTGCTGTTTGGCGGTCTCTTGCCGTCGCTTTTCGGCGGCATGTCCATGATGGCCGTCGGGCGCGCCGCGCAAGCTGTTGTTGAAGAAGTGCGCCGTCAATTCCGTGAAATGCCGGGCATCATGAAGGGTGAAGAGCGTCCGGATTACGGCCGCGCGGTCGATATTCTGACCAAAGCCGCGATCCGAGAGATGATCGTTCCCTCGCTGCTGCCGGTGCTGTCGCCTGTTGTCTTGTTCCTCGCAATCTGGGGGATTGGCGGTGTTGGCGCGGCGTTGTCCGCAGTTGGCGCCATGTTGCTCGGCGTGATCGTGACAGGCCTGTTTATCGCTATCTCGATGACATCGGGCGGTGGCGCTTGGGACAACGCCAAGAAATACATCGAAGACGGCAATCACGGCGGCAAAGGCTCCGAAGCGCATAAGGCCGCGGTCACGGGCGACACGGTTGGCGATCCTTACAAGGACACGTCTGGACCCGCTGTGAACCCGATGATCAAAATCACAAACATCGTGGCGCTTCTTATGTTGGCGGTGCTTGCCGGCGGACACTGAGCCGCAGATCATCGAAAGCTAGGGGAAGCCCGCGCTCTAATGGCGCGGGCTTTTCTTTTGACGCCTTGCTGACGCGCACGTGAGCTGAGTTGAGTTGTCCTAGGCGGCCACAATCTGAATATCGTGCCTGAGCCAAGGGCTCTGACATCGAGATTCTACAGGACGCACCTCATGATGAAGTCACGCTTTTTCGCACGGACCGCAATCGCGGCGTTATTCGCTGCGCTTCCGGCTTCCGCCGCCTTCGCCGACAACGCCGATTTCGCAGCGCTTGCCGCACATTCCGATGCGAGCCAGTTCAGCCCGGATTACGGCCCGCTGGAAGGGTTTGAAGGCGTGTTCGGGGTCGAAGAGCGCGGCCGCTACAAGATCAATTACGACGTGCTTGAGCGTTCAGGCACGCGTCCATTGACCCGTTACGTCAACTACCTCGAAGGTCTGCCGGTTCACGCTTTGTCGAAGGACGACCAACTCGCCTACTGGATCAATCTTCACAATCTGATGGTCGTTCAGGCGATCAACGCCGACCCGCGCAAGCGCGGCTTTGAAGAAAAGCGCGGCACCGGCGCCCAACCTGGTCCGATGTGGACCGAGAAGCGGGTTACGGTGAAGGACGTCGCTCTCTCGATCCAGGATATCGAGGATCTGATCTTTGAGATCTTCGACAACCCGGATGCGATCTACGGCCTCTACCAAGGCTTTGAGGGCGGCCCCAGCCTAAAGGCTCGCGGCTTCCGTGGCGCGACGGTGAATGCGGAGCTCAAAGAGCTCGCCCGCGACTCTGTCAATTCCCGCAGCTGGCTGCGTGTCCGCAAAAGGCGGATCGAGATTTCGTCGCTGTACGATTGGTACAAAGAGGCCGCGTTCGGTGGCGACGATGCTGCGGTTAAAGCGCACCTCGCGGCTTATCTGGATGACGCCGACGACGTCGCCAAGCTCAACACCGTGTCCGAAACCCGGATCAAGTCCTTTGACTACGACATCGACAAATACGTCGTGCGCCAGCAAGTCAGCGGCGGCTTCGGCGGCGGCGGCGGTCTCAGCGGCGGCGGCGGCGGCGGTTTCGGGTCGTGATCTCGAGCTAAAACCACTGTAGAAACACGCCGTTATGGCGATGTCTCACAACCCTTTCCGCGCCCCCGCTGTGTTCGTCGCAGCGGGGGTCGCGCTCTTGGCTTGGTCTATCGCCGTCGCACTCCTGTCGTTTCGGTTTCCCTATGGCGCGTCTCTCGCCGACATGCCGCTGGGCGTTTTCGTTGTCCTCTGTGTTGCCGGCGGCCTGTCCACGCCAGCCTTGGCGATCGGTTTGAAGTCTGTTGTCGCTGACAAGCGGATGCTGGCCGCCATGCTGGCGATCGGCCTTGCCATGCGGGTGGTGCTCGCCGTTTCTCCTCCCGTTCTAGAAGACGATTCGTACCGCTATCTTTGGGACGGCGCGGCGACGGCGGCCGGCGTCGACCCGTACGCCCACGCCCCGGCCGACGCTGCGCCTTACGATGTTTTCGGCGTTCTCCAGCCTGAAGCGGCAGATCCGGGGCTCGCAAAACTCCAAGCTATCGCGCGAGACCACCCGCTCGAGCATGGACGGATCAACTATCCCTACGTCAAGACGATCTATCCGCCCATTGTCCAAGGCGCGTTCGCGGCCGCGCATGTCGTCGCGCCGTTCGATCTCGGTGCATGGAAGGCGGTCCTAATCCTTGTGGATCTGTTAGCGGTCGCGCTGCTCGTTGGCGCGCTAAGAGCTTATGGCCGGTCCCCGCTTTGGGCCGCGCTCTATTGGTGGAACCCGGTTGTTCTGGTTCAGGGCTTCGGCGCAGGACATATGGACGTCCTCCTCACGCCGTTCCTGGTCGGCTCGCTTTGGCTGGCGAAGCTCAACAGACCCGTGGCGACCGGCGCCGTGTTGGCGGGGGCCGCCGCCGTGAAGGTCTGGCCAATTCTCCTCGCGCCCGCCTTGGCCCGCCGGTGGTTGGGTGATCTCACGCCGACAAGGCTCATACTGTTCGCGGTCGTCTTTCTTGTGGCTACAGCGCTGCTGCTGGCTCCGCAGCTTCGGCACATTATCGATCCCGACGCCGGCCTCGCTGTTTATTCCGAGCAATGGCGGCGAAACGCGTTTTTGTTCGCAATTCTGGAAGACGCGGTGTTCGCCGCTTTCGAGGAACCGGGTCGCATTGCCCGAATAGCGGTTGCAGGCGGCGTCGGGCTCCTGGCGATTGTCACGGCGCTCAGATCGTCGCGGGACGGGGGCGGCGCGCCAACGGCGGCCTTGGCGGCGACTGCTGCGCTGATCTTTTTATCCCCGACAGGATATCCCTGGTACTTCATCTGGCTCGCGGGGCTCTTGCCCTTCGTTCCAAATTTGGGTTTGACGCTCTTGAGTGCGACTGCGCCACTTTATTATCTGCGATTTCCTCTCGGCGATGATAATCCGCTTTTTCAATGGGGACTCGTCCCGATCGCTTTTGGTTTGCCACTCGCTCTGGCGATTATATCCGCAATTCAAAGCCGGACCGAATATCGTCGCATAGCTGCGTGAAGATCGCCGTCGTTATTCCGGCCCTCAACGAAGAGCGTGCCATTGGCGGCGTTGTGCGCGCCATACCGAGCTTCGTTGATCGAATAATTGTTGTCGACAATGGTTCCACGGATAGAACACGCGCTGTCGCGGAGGACGCGGGCGCGGCCGTTGTTCAAGCGTCACCGCCGGGATACGGCCGCGCATGTTTGGCGGGCGTCGCCGCAGCGGGCGCTTGCGACATACTGGTTTTCGTGGACGGCGACGGCGCTGACGACGTCGGTCAGATGGCTGATTTGGTCGATCCCATCATCAACGACCAAGCTGACCTCGTCATCGGTTCGCGGGCCCTGGGGCAACGGGAGACGGGATCGCTGACCCTTACGCAGAGGTTTGGGAATTGGCTGGCCTGCGCGCTCATGTCTTTGTTCTGGAGAGCAAACTACACCGATTTGGGGCCGTTTCGAGCGATCCGACGGTCGGCGTACGACGAACTTGATATGCAGGCCCCAACCTTTGGGTGGACGGTGGAGATGCAGGTGAGGGCGGCAAAGCGCGGGCTTCGCACGATCGACGTGCCGACAGATTATAAGCGCCGGATCGGGGTCTCCAAAATATCAGGCACTGTGCGCGGCGTCGTCTTGGCGGGGGCTTACATCTTGGGGACAATCGGGCGCGAGGCGTTGTCGCGTTAGCGCGGCTGAGGAATGCCGCCCGGCGCCACGTCATCGTCGCTCGGAAGGCGGACCGTCCCGACACTGCCGAAAATTTGCTCCAACAGACCCAGTTCACGGCCCCGTGTCGGTGTTTCGCGCGAGGCGTATTGAATCACCTCGCCGTCATCGACGTCGTACTCCAAAACCTCTGCGACGAGATCGTCTTCGCCAAAGCGAATGGCGGTGACGCTGCGCGCGGCGACTTGGGGCCTGAGAAACGCAATGCGTTCGCGCGTAGACGACATGTAGATCCATGTCGAATTGTCGAAGATGCTTTCCGTTGAGGGAGAGCCGAGGCGAGCTAGAACGGTCGATCTCGTGTCGACGCCGGGTTCGATCTCCTTGGGAAGAGCTTCATCCGGTATATATCCATGGAAATCCCTGGATGGGGCGCATGCGGCGGCCACTCCCAGCGTCGCCAACGCCATCATGGTTGTTCGGATCATGTGACGCTCCGTCGTCTCGAACCCCTAAGTAGCCGCCGATCCCGCGTGGTGGCAAGAAGGAGCGTGCAGTCAAAGATGGTGTTTAAGTCGCTGATATTCGGTCGCGACCAAGTCGATATCGCTGCTGGGGCGGCCTATGATTCCGTAATGCGCGGCGCGCTCGCGCCCCATTTATACACCGTGGGGCTCGTCGAAGACACGTTCGACGGCCGGTTCGCTGTCACGGCGGTCCACGGCGCGCTTGTGATGCGCCGCCTTCGGGCGCTCGGCCCGTCCGGGCGGAAACTCGCGGAGGCGCTACAGCGGAAGCTTTTTTCTGGCTTCGATTACGCCTTGCGGGAAACCGGTGTTGGCGACGCCACGATCAGCCGAAAGGCGCGCGCCTTGGGCGAGCAATTTTACGGCCTGGCCCGCGCCTTGGATCGAGCCCTCGACAGCGACGACCCAGCCCTGTCGGTTCGGTCGGCGATCGAGAGAAACGGGCTTGGCGGCGACCGCCCCGACATGTTGAGCGGCTACGTCGTGATTGCAGATCGTAAATTGTCCTCGACGCCCGACGCTGCGCTGCTTAATGGCGACGTCTCCTGGCCTGAAGGCTCGGAAGTCGCCAAAAATGACCCAACGGCTTGATTGGAGCCTCAGGATGCGGTTCGTAACGTCAAGTCCGATCTCGCTCCGCACAATTCGGAAAGGCACCCCATGGCCCTCGGCAATACGTTATCCATCGATGCGATGGGCGGCGACGATGCGCCGCGTGTCGTCATAGATGGACTGGCGGCGTTCTCTGAACAGCGCGCCGACGTCTTGTTTCAGCTTCACGGAGACGAAGCCCGTCTCAAACCTATGCTCGACGACGCGCCGTCGCTCGCAAAGCGCTGCGAGATCGTCCACACCGACATTTCGGTCGATATGGCTGAAAAGCCGTCCCAAGCGCTCAAAAAGGCGCGCGGCAGCAGCATGTGGAATGCGATCGAATCGGTGCGCGCCGGCGACGCGCAATCGGCGATCTCGGCCGGCAACACCGGCGCACTGATGGCGATGTCCATGTTGGCGCTGCGCAAAATGAAGGGTGTGCACCGGCCCGGCATGACGGCGCTGTGGCCGACCATTACCGGGACCAGCGTCATCCTCGACGTTGGCGCCAACTTAGAGGCCGACGCCTCGCAATTGGTGACCTTCGCGATCATGGGCGAAGCCTATGCGCGGGCAATTTTCGGCGTTGAGCGCCCCACGGTCGGTCTCTTGAACATTGGCAGCGAAGAAATGAAGGGTCACGAGGAGATTCGCGCCGCCGCCGCGATCTTGGCCGACAATTCTCTGGATCTGAATTATCAGGGCTTCGTCGAAGGCGACGACATTTCCAAAGGCGTGGTCGACGTGGTGGTCACCGACGGGTTCACGGGAAATGTCGCGATTAAGACAGCGGAAGGCACGGCGCGGATGTTCGCACACTTCATGAAGGCCGCCTTCGGATCCGGACCTGCGGCGATGACCGGCGCCTTGCTCGCGCGGCCTGGTTTGAAGACATTACGTACGAAACTTAACCCGGCCCGAGCGAACGGCGCCGTCCTGCTCGGCCTCAACGGATTGGTCGTGAAAAGCCATGGCGGGACGGATGCAGAGGGCTATGCCAACGCCCTGAGGGTCGCCGCCGATCTAGCCAACAGCCATTATGTCGAAGAGGTCGCCGCCAGCCTGTCCAAAATCGGATCGGCGCGCGCGGCATGAGCCTTCGATCGATCATCGTCGGTGTCGGCGGATATCTCCCGGAACGGATCCTGACGAATCATGACCTGTCGAAAATGGTCGATACGTCAGACGAATGGATCGTCGCGCGAACCGGCATTTCTGAACGCAGGATCGCCGCCGACGGTGAAATGACATCTGATCTCGCCGCCGCCGCCACCAATGCGGCGCTCGCCAACGCGGGACTGACGGCGGGCGATTTGGACCTCATCGTGCTTGCCACGACGACGCCCGATCAGACGTTTCCAGCCACCGCAACGGCGGTGCAGGCCAAATTGGGGATGCGTGGCGGCGCGGCGTTCGATGTCCAGGCTGTCTGCTCGGGATTCCTTTTCGCCCTGGCGACGGCTGACGGCCTTCTGCGCCAGGGTCTGTTCAAGACGGCTGCTGTAATTGGGGCTGAGACGTTCACACGTCTGCTCGACTGGTCCGACAGGACCACGTGCGTGCTGTTCGGCGACGGCGCAGGCGCTGTGATCTTAAAGGCCGAAGATGCAACAGAGGGCGCCGCCAGGGGCCTTGTCAGTCACCATATCCGCACGGACGGCTCAAAGAGCGACTTGCTTTTCGTCGACGGAGGGCCCTCGTCAACGGGCACGGTTGGTCATGTGAAGATGCTTGGAAACCAGGTCTTCAAGCACGCGGTAACCAATATTTCCGCAGCCGTTGAAGCCATCATGGACGAGGCTGGGCTCAAACCCGACGATGTCGATTGGTTCGTGCCGCACCAGGCCAATCAAAGAATACTGAATGGCGTGGCGAAGAAACTAGGGATTGACGAGGACAAGGTTGTCTCGACTGTCGCCCGCCATGGCAACACGTCAGCAGCGTCGATTCCCCTTGCGCTTAGCGTCGCCGTCGAGGACGGACGCATCAAGCCCGGAGATGTGATTATCTCCGAAGCCATGGGCGGCGGATTCTCTTGGGGCGCAAGCCTCTTCACCTTGTAAGAATTTCGTTAATATCTTCCGGGCTAACTTTAACCATCGGGAGAGATGAACGTGCCAAACCGGGAAAAGACAATTACACGTGCTGAAGTTACGGACGCACTTGTGCAACAGGTGGGGCTAACACGTCAGGAATCGTCCGACATACTCGACCGGACGCTCGAACTTATAGGCCAGGCGCTGCAAACGAACGGTCAGATGAAACTGTCTCGCTTCGGGAACTTCAGCGTGCGCGAAAAGTCGGCGCGCGAAGGTCGAAATCCAAAAACCAGGGCGTCCGCTGAGATTTCCGCTCGACGCGTCGTGACATTCAAGCCGTCACCGATGCTCAAGGGCCGTGTCGACGGCGGCGACGACTGAACCAGAAGGCGAAACGCATGTCTGCAGCTCTTCCCAATACTCAAAAGTCGGCCGACGCATTCCGATCGATCGGCGAGGCCGCGTCGGAGTTGGAGTTGCCGACCCATGTCCTGCGGTATTGGGAGGGCAAGTTTCCCCAAATTGTCCGCCCAATCAAACGCCCCGATGGGCGGCGGATGTTCCGCCCCGAAGATGTCGCTGCTTTGCGGGCCGTAAAGATGCTTGTCCATGAACATGGGTTGACGCTGAAAGGCGCGAAGACGCTGATTGCCGATCAGGGTGTTGGAGCTGTTTTGAACGGCCACGCCCGACTCGGTCCAACGACGCTGCCGCCTAAAAATTGTGAAGCGCAGCAAGACATAGGTTTGAATGGGCCGTGTGGCGCGCGAGAGCTTCAGGACACAGTTCGCAGCGCCTTTTCACCCGCTTCAACGCCCGACCTCGGCGTTGAGCCGGTGCAGCGCCTCGAATCTGTGCTTGTTGAAATTACAGACTTGAAGCGACGTCTCGACGCCGCGAGGGATAGAAAAGCGGCGTAATCCGTTTGCATCTTCAAACATGATGGTTCTATAACCCGCGGCTTCGGAGCGTGGCGCAGCCCGGTTAGCGCACTGGTCTGGGGGACCAGGGGTCGCAGGTTCGAATCCTGCCGCTCCGACCATTGACGGCGCAGATAGTCATAGGGTTTTCGAGGTTCGAACAGGACTAAGGACCATCCACGTCGTTGAGAAGTTTGAAGTACGGACTCGCTGGGCGTGATCCAGCGCCGCAATTCGACAAAATTTCGCTGAAAACTCTTCGTGCCGGGTACCTTCGCCTTCATCGCCTGCTGCTAACGTCACTTCGAGTCAAACCGCCCAGAAAGGGCGACGGGGACGGCGATGGACCGATCGGCATCAGCGATGAACGCGCATCAAATGAGCTTGGAATCCGTCTTCACAGAACCCGAGCTCAATGATGAGCAAGGCAATCTCATTCGGCTGAAGCAATTTGCATTGGCGACAATGCTGACGCCCATCATTCTTATGGCCAGTTTGGTCAATTGCGCCGTGATCGTAATGTCGTATTGGGGTGACGCCTCACGGAGCTTGCTTGGGTTTTGGGCGTTTGCGCATTGTTTCATTTGCGCCGCTTTCTTTCTGATAAGTTTGCGCGAGAAGTCGCTGTTACTGGGCAAGAAGCGGTGCGACGAGCAGAACATAAACAAGTTCTCCCGCGGCTCGATGGTGTTGGGCTTCCTTTGGGGCGTCGTTCCTGTGATCGTCGTGCCGTATACGGATCCGATGGGGCAAATGACGCTCGGCACGATCATGTCGGGCATGCTCTTCGCCAGTGCATTCATGCTGTCGCGTCTTCCGCGCGCGGCGTTCGCCTTTATGGCGACTGTGGTTGTTGGCTTGGTCGTTTCCTTACTGATCGAGCCAGACCCGCGATCCGATTTTCTAACAATATTGACGTTCACTTACTTTGGCGCGCTCGCGGTTTGTGTGCGATGGTCCTTCACACAATACGTCCAGCAGCATCTCGACGCGGCGGCGGTCGCCGAGCAGGGCGAGGTGATCGGGCTCCTGCTTAAAGACTTTGAAGAAAGCACGTCCGATTGGCTGTGGCAGACCGATTCCGCAGGCATGCTCCAAGAAATACCATTGACGGTCACTGCGTCGAAGAGCGGCTACGACATTATGGAGTCGGGCCGCCCTTTGCTGACCCTCTTCAAACCTAACCGAGCGCGGAATGAATTAGAGGCTTGCCTCGCCAGTCGTACGGGGTTTCGTGACGTCGAGCTTCAGGTCGACGCCGACGACGGGCCGCGCTGGTGGCTTCTGACGGGCAAGCCATTGTTCAGCAATGGCGAGTTTGTCGGCTTCCGGGGCGTCGCTTCGGACATGACGTCTAGTAAGAAAAGCGAAGATCAGATCGCTTACATGGCTCACCACGATGGGCTGACGGGACTTCCCAACCGCGCCAACCTTCATGCAGAAATTGAACGCTCCGTCCAGCGTCCGCCGTCGCCCGGCGTTGATCGCGCGCTGCTGTTGATGGATCTGGACAATTTCAAATGGGTCAATGATACGCTGGGCCACCCGGCTGGAGATGAATTGCTGCGCTTGGTGACCCAGCGTCTCTTGAACACGGCTGAAGACCACGACTTTATCGCCCGTCTCGGCGGCGACGAGTTCGCGCTTATTGTCGAACGACCCGAGGAAGGCGGCGCGCTGAGCGAATTCCTCGACGATCTGATTGGCTCGTTGTCGGAGCCTTATCACCTCTGGGGATCAACGGCGCAGTGCAGCGCTAGCATCGGCGTCCGGCCATTCGACGCCTACGCCATGGACGCGCGGACCTTGCTCAAACACGCCGATTTGGCGCTCTACAAGGCCAAGCAAAACGGGCGTGCTCAGTGGGCTGTGTTTACACAAGATCTGGACGATCGATCGCGTGCGCGCCGGCAATTGGAGGATGATCTCCGAAAAGCGTTGGACCAAGGCGAGCTCGCCGTCTTCTATCAGCCCTTGATCGATGCGGCGACACAACAAGTGGTCAGCGCTGAAGCGCTGTTGAGGTGGCGGCATCCGACGCGCGGTCTCGTGCAGCCGACAGAGTTCATCGAGCTCGCCGAAGACACAGGATTGATCACACGCATCGGCGCCTGGACGATCCACAGTGCGATCGAGGCGGCCAACAAGTTTCCGGACGGCGTGGGCGTGTCGATCAACATCTCTCCCGTTCAGATTCTCTCTGCGGACTTCATCGCCACGATTGAAGAAGCGCTTGGGAATACAGAATTGTCTTCAGACCGGGTGGAGTTGGAGATCACAGAATCCGTGTTGATGACCGAGACAGAAACAACGTTCGGCCGTCTTCAGGCGCTCAAAGACCTGGGTGTGAAGATCGCATTGGACGATTTCGGCACGGGATTCTCATCCCTTTCCTATCTCAGAAGGTTCCCTTTCGACAAAATCAAGATCGATAAATCTTTCATCTCCGACCTTGAAACGAGCGACGATAGCCGCGCGATCACGATCGCAACACTTGGGTTGGCGAAATCGCTGGGGCTGCGCTGCACCGCCGAGGGCGTTGAAACGGCCTTTCAGAGCGACTTCCTCCGCGCTCACGGATGCGATGAACTGCAAGGCTTCTTCGTCAGCAGGGCGCAGCCGTTGGAGAATCTCGTTCACTTCCTCGGCGAACGCCCAGACCCCTCCGCGATCGGCGCCGGCGGCCCAAGGCTTAAGCTTGTTTCAATGGGAAGCGAGTCGGACGTCGGTTAAATCGTCCGAAGGGGAAGCGCCGCTCAATCCCCTCCGCCAAAGATTCCCTTTAGGACGTCCCGCGCGCGGTCTTCCGGCTCCTCATCTTCGTCTTCGTCCGTATCGTCAGCGCCCAGGGCCTCGCCGAGGAGGCCGCCCAGAACATTCTCGACCGACGGCTCCTGCGCCGTATCGTCGTCCTGTTGCGCGCCGCTGCGGGAGGGACGCAGTCCCCCGGTCAAACGGTCCAAGGCCTGGGCCTGCAAGCGCTGCGACACCCAGTCCGTGTCGAACGCGGGCGACGGCGACGTCCAGGGACCGGTGAGCCGCAACGGGATGCCCAAACCGCCAAGATCCAAGCCCAATCCCAGCGATTCCGTCGACCCCACGGCTTCAGTTTCAATTCGGACGTCGAGGGTCTGCGCGCCAAGGTTGATCGTTCCTGACCCCTTGGCTTTCACGGCGGGACCGTCGACGCTGAGATCGCGGATCCGGCCAACGCCGTTGGAGATGTCCAGCGCGGCGTTCAACGATGTGAAATCTGTGGCTGACGACGGAGACAACGCCGTCGGAATCGCGCCCGACGTCAGAGCTTGTTGAACGCTGCGGACCAATTGCGCCGCATTCAGACCATTGATCGAACCATCGTTCAGCCGCGCCGAGGCTGCGCCGTCGAGATTGGTCATGATCTGTTTGACGCTTGCCCCTCTGGAGGCGACATCCAATGAGATCGCGCCGGTCCCGGACAAGACGCCAAGCCCAGTAAACGCCTGCAGGGCCTCTTGCATCTGCGCGCCGTCGCCGTTGAATTTCAGCGTGACGCTCGGCGTCGCGCCGCGGATGTCGACGCCCATCGCGCCCGACCATGCGCCGCCGAAGGATCTGAAGCTGTCCAACGCCGCATCGAAGTCGCCATTGGTGAGCGCGGCTGTCGCTGAAACATCCGTCATCCGCATGGTTGAAATGACAAGCGACGGGGTGCGCGCTTTGAGGTCGAGGTTGACCAGATCAAGGGCGGCCAGATCCAATGGTTCGTCGCTCCACCCAGATGTTTCCTCCGACGGCCCCATGAACGGCGTCAGATCAAGCGCGTTGAAGGTCATATCCGCGGTTAAGGTGGGACGCGGGCCGTCGAGACGGACGCCTGCGGCGCCATTGGCCGCGATGTCGTCGAGGGCGAGCGATACATCGGAGACATTTACGGCTGAGAAGGTTCCCGAGGCGTCGCCCGAAACGCTGAACGTTTTCATGGTCTCGCCAGGCGGCAGCGGCGAGCCGGCGGCGTCGAGCAATCCCCTCAAATCACCGCTTGAGGCCTCGAGGCGGCCGTCCATCCGACCTGCGCCGCCAAGTCCGATCGAGCCCGAATAGGACGCCGAGAGAACAGGGCTCTCATGGCGTGCATCAAGATTAGATATTGTCAGGGCGTTGAACGGGCCAGAAACAGCGCCTGAAACATCGAGCCGCTTCAACGGTCCTGCGCTGGACGCGTCGATCCCCAACGCGTCGATTAAGGCCGCCGCATCGGCGGCGTTCGCCGTAAACCGCCCGTCGAGACGACCTGCGTCTGCGAGGGATAGGTCGCCCGAAAAATTTGTTGACATCAAAGGTGAGCGTTGGGTCAACGAATTGACCGACAGGGTCAGCGAACCTTCGGGTGTTGCGAGGGCGCCTGAAAAGTCGATCTGACCAATCGGCGCGGGGTCGACGGGCAGGGCGTCCTCTAGATTAAGAGCTGCAACAAGCGCGGCGGTGTCTTCGACCTTGAGCTCGATGTTTCCGGTCGCGAGCGGCGACGCAGCAACGATGACATCCCCGTCGAAGGACGCCGTCATCAGATCGCCAGCTTGGCGCAAGCGATCGAAGCTGATCGACAAACGGTCGGCGGGGCCGACTACGTCGCCTGCCGCCTGGACGCCGCCAAGCGGCCCCAAATCCACATCCATATCGACGCCGGCATACGCCGCCAGCGCCGCCAAATTGGGAACGTCCAGAGAGAATGCGCCCTCTGCCGACGGCGTCTCCTGCAAAGTAAAGGCGCCGTCATATGCGATGTCAGCGAGGTCCGAGGCGAAGTCGAGCGTTATATCCACGGTCTCGCCCGCCAACAGGGCGTTGGGGGAGTCGAGCCTGAGGGAGACGTCGAACGCGTCGCCATTGAATAGGCCGTCGCCCTCGAAGGAGAGCGGAGAGTCGAATGACTGAACGCTCGCCTCCGCGTTCAAGTTCTCAAGCCTGTACTCTGTTCCGGCCGTGTGATCGCGATAGGTCACGTTGGCGTTCGTGAGGCGCGCGCGGTCAATACCCGCATTCACCGCACTTGGACCGCCGTCTCCCGTTTCAGCCGGTTCGTCTCCGTCGCCGAACTCCCAATTTGCACGACCGTCTGTCAGCCGTTCCAGAGAGACCGTGGCGTCTTCGAACGAAATCTCAGCGACTTCAACCCTGCCTGAGAATAGCGGAGCAAGCTTGACCGACGCGCGAAGGGCGCCCGCCGAGATCATGTGCTCGTCGGTGAAGCCGTCGGGATTGGACACGAGCACGTCCTCGACACGCGCGGCGATGCTCGGCAAGATCGACACGCCAACATCGCCGTTCAACCCAACTTCGCGGCCAAGCGCGTTTTCTGCAGCGGACTCGATCTGCGCCTTGTATACTTCCTTTGGGATGAAGAAGGGGACAATCGCCGCGGCGGCCAGAAGCAGGCCGACGATCCCGGCCAGGATCAGCGCGATTCGTTTCATTTCGGACGCTCCGGTTGTGACGTGACTAACATAATCGCGCGAAATGAATTCCCAACAACACCATTGCTTGACCAGCGGGCTTGGCGCGATTAAACCGCAGCCTCGCTTCGCAGGAAGCGGCCAATGCGCGGGTGTAGCTCAGCTGGTTAGAGTGCCGGCCTGTCACGCCGGAGGTCGCGGGTTCGAGCCCCGTCACTC
>CAZQZC010000002.1:0-28892 GCA_964597685.1 uncultured Hyphomonadaceae bacterium
CGGTTCGATTCCGTCTACCCGCTCCAATTCCTGAACCTTGCTCAAGACTTTGAATGTCCGACTTACTGCCAGGTCGATCCCAACGCGGGTCGGCGTCGGGTCGGCGCATCTTGGCGCCGCTTCGCATTCGCGTCCCTCATGTCTGACCCGAAAGCGTCCGGACTTTATCGCCGCTAGATCGCAATGGGCGAGGTCGTCGACGGAGCTTAGCTCAAGCCGCGCAACCAAACGTTATATCATTGCGAGACTGTGCTGCGTGCGCTACTCGAGCGATCAAGTATTGGCAGACTGGAGGCCGGCATGGAAACGCCTACTGGCTCTGATGAAACACGCCTTCCCGTCACCGTTCTTTCCGGATTTCTCGGCGCGGGCAAAACGACCCTGTTGAATCGGGTTTTGAACAATCGGGAAGGCCGGCGCGTCGCGGTCATCGTGAACGATATGTCCGAGGTCAACATCGATGCGGATCTTGTTCGCGCCGGCGCGGAATTGAGCCGAACAGACGAGACGCTTGTTGAGATGTCCAATGGCTGCATCTGCTGCACGCTCCGCGATGATCTGCTCGCCGAAGTGCGCCGCCTCGCCGAAGAGGGTCGGTTCGACTACCTGCTCATCGAGTCGACCGGCATCTCCGAACCGCTCCCGGTGGCTGCAACGTTTGATTTTCGTGACGAGAACGATGTCAGCTTATCCGACGTCGCGCGCATCGACACGATGGTGACGGTGGTCGATGCGGTGAATCTGTTGAAGGACTATTCCAGTCACGATTTTCTTCACCATCGCGGAGAAACGATGGGGGAAGACGACAACCGCACTTTGGTGCATTTGCTGACCGACCAGATCGAGTTCGCCGATATTGTCGTTTTGAACAAGGTCGACGACGCCACCGCCGAGCAAGTCGACGCCGCACGCAAGATCATCCGTAGCCTCAACGCCGACGCGGAGATCGTCGAAGCCAATTACTCTGATGTTTCGACATCAAAGATCTTCGACACGGGGCTGTTCGATTTCGCGAAAGCCGAACTCCATCCGATGTGGGCGAAGGAGCTGTACGGCTTCGCTGACCACGTACCGGAGAGCGAAGAATATGGCGTGACATCTTACACGTACCGCGCGCGCCGCCCCTTTGATCCTCAAGCAATCCATGACCTGCTCAACGGTCCGTTGCCGGGCGTCATTCGCGCCAAGGGGCACTTTTGGATGTCGACGCGCCCTGAATGGCTGGCTGAGTTTTCGCTGGCCGGGGCGCTGTCCAGCATTTCGCCCCTCGGCACATGGTGGGCGTCGGTACCGCAGGAGCGTTGGCCCCAAAGCGACGCGTTACGAGATTATTTGAAGGTGCACTGGCAAGAACCATGGGGCGATCGCCGGCAGGAGCTCGTTCTCATCGGCGCCGGCATAGACTGGCCAAAGCTGACGGCGAAACTCGACGCCGCCCTGGTCCCCGAGGCGCTCGCCGCTTCAATCGAGACGTTGCCCCAATTGGAAGACCCATTTCCGATCTGGCGAAAGACTGAAGCCGCGGAATAAGCCGCTTCGCGGAAGTCCCGGCCTCGGGACGAACTCTTGGCCGGCATCAAAAGGACTTGTTGCTTGAACGCTTCAACAGCCGAAGAGACGGAACATTGGGATCCCGTGCGCCGCATCAGCCGCCCGGAGGAGCTCGGCGCGATCGTTGACGACGACGTTCACGCCGTCATCTGGGATAGACGCCCGCCTTACTCCGTCTTGTCTGTGCTTGAAGCAACGCCTGTTGGTCGGATGGTCGGCGCTCATTTCGATGCGCCAGTCGGCGACGTGGGCGCCCGCGTTGCAAAACTGGCGCGCAAATGGGGGCTCCGCGGAACCGCCGAGCAACACTGGCTCGCGAACGATATCGAGAACCTTGCGCATCGTTTCGCGCAGATCTTGGCGATCCCGCGCGTCTTCTTGAGAATTGAATGGGTCCGCGACGACGCCTGTCGAAAGTTTCACTGCGACGTTGTAAAGGCTCGCCTCATCTGCACCTATCGCGGTCCAGGAACAGAGTTGGGACCGGCGCGCGAAGGCGGCTCGCCCGCTCGCATTGACACCGCGCCAACCGGAAGCGCGATCCTGCTGAAGGGCAAACTATGGCCGGGCATGCGCAACGTCTCAGTGCTGCATCGCTCACCCCCGATCGAAGCGACCGGCGCGTCTCGATTGGTCGTTGTAATCAATGAAACGCCGCCGAACGCTGCGGCGACATCCTAAACTTTCAAGAAAACCTGATCGGCGCGCCGTCGGTCTCCAATCGACACACGCAATCAGTCGGATAACTTTAACGCAAACACGAAAGTGGAGGGATCGGCCATGTGCGACGAGATCACGGAACGGGAATTAGACTCTCATTTAAAGAAGAAGGCGCTCACGCGACGAGCCTTCGGTGTCAGCGCATCCGCCGCGCTCGTCGCAGGCGGCCTCTTTCGCGCAGCCCACGCCGCGCCGAAGTATGAGAGCGGCGACCTGACAGAGACCGAAGTTGTCGTGCCCACACCCGACGGAGAGGCGGACGCCCTCTTTATCCATCCGACCGAGGGGGCCCACGCCGCGGTCATCTTCTGGCCGGATATCCACGGCGTGCGGCCGGCGTTTTTCGACATGGCGCGGCGGCTCGCCGGCGAAGGATACAGCGTCCTCGCGGTAAACCCTTATTATCGCACGACAAAGGGACAGCTCTTTTTCGATGGACTGACCCTTCGCGACCCGGGCGGACGCGAGCTTGTGACACCGCATTATCAAGCGCTTTCGGTCGAGACAGTCGTCACCGACGGGCAAGCGCTCGCCGATTGGTTGGACCAACAATCCGCGGTCGACACAGCCCGCGGCATTGGCGCGGTCGGGTTCTGCATGACGGGATCATGGACGCTGCGCGCCGCTGCAGCCGTTCCTGGGCGGATTAAAGCCCCCTGCTCTTTCCATGGCGGCGGCCTGGTGACCGAAGCGCCCGACAGCCCCCATCGTTTGGCCGACAAGATCACTGGCGGGGTTCTGATCGCGATCGCCGAGAACGACCACGTTCGCCAGCCTGAAGCCGAAGGCGCGCTGATCACAGCCTTCGAAGCCGCCGGCGTTCCGGCTGAGATCGAGGTTTATGAAGACGCCCTGCATGGCTGGGTGCCGACAGATTCCAGAGCCTACAATCCGGCGCAGTCCGAGCGCGCTTGGGGCCGTATGCTCGCTCTGTTCGACGCGCAACTTAGCGCTGGATAGACGCTGTTCGCCAACGCTCCCGAAGCGCGTTGGCGCCTAAGCTCAAACAGGCCGGCGCCGCCGCCTCAGATCTTCCGGCCGTCGTCCCGTCGAATGGCGATGATGCTCGGCCGGGTCGCGCATCCGCTCGCAGCCAGAAGCGTCGTCGCTGAAAGACCGCCAAGGAACCCCCTGCGGCTCAGACGATCTTCGACGATGTCGCCCATCGTTCGCGCGCCGCGCTGAATACGTGGGTTCGATGTCGTGTTTTCCGATTGATCCATAATGCCGCCGCCCCTTCGCGCTACGGATGTTTGATAAACCTTGATTGCTACGCTTTCATCACGGTCTTCTGGTTTACTTCCGCCCCAGACCTGCGAACAAAAACGCAGGACGACACCTACGATTTGGCTTGGTTCGATGGCGTTGCGCTCGTTTCATTCGCCTTGCACTCTCTTCGCGTTCTTGTGCGCGATTTGCAAAGGCGTCGCCGCAGTTCGATTGGCCGCTGCCGCCGCTGTAATTGTGGTCCTGAGCGCGGCGAGCGGAACGGCTTGGGCGCATCCTGAAGATGATTTCTGCGAAGCTGGCTCTGGCTTGGACCCGGCCCTTTGCCGACAACTTGCCGAGGCGAACAGGTCGGAGGACTCCACGCTTCGTCCCTTGCTTGACGAAGCGGGCGAGCCGCTCTCCATACTCGAAACGCTGGGCCGCTACTTTGAGATTGGCGTCCGGCACATCTTGCCGGGCGGCGCGGACCACATTCTCTTCGTTTTGGCCTTGTTCTTAGCGTCCGAACGGTTGCGAAGTCTGATCATCCAAATCTCCGCATTCACCGTCGCCCACACCGTGACGCTCGGGTTTACCGCCGCCGGCGTTATCGACCCACCCGCCTCGATCGTTGAACCGTTGATCGCCTTGTCGATCGCATTCGTCGCCGTCGAGAACCTGTTCTTCCAGGACATTTCGAGGTGGCGGCCTCTGATTGTGTGCGGGGTCGGATTGTTTCATGGAATGGGGTTCGCCGGCTTTGTCCGCGAGGTGGGCCTGCCGCCGGACCAATTCTGGGCGTCGCTGATTGGCTTCAATTTGGGTGTCGAAGTCGGCCAGTTGGCGGTCGTCGCCGCAGCTCTCGTGCTCAGCCTGCCGATCAAGAGAGGCCTCTCGCACGTGCGTGTCGCCTATCGCACGGCTTTGGTTCTTCCGCTCTCTTGCGCGATCGCCGCGGCCGGGCTCTGGTGGGCCATCGAACGGAGCTTCTAGGGCGGATCCGCCGAGGCTTGGCGGGCGGGCTTTTATAAAGAAAAGCCGCTCCAAACAGATCTGCGGGGAGCGGCTATATTTGATCTGGGCTTCAGCCCGTGCAGCCTTGTAGCGGCGCGCTAGCCATTGGACTCGCCGCGCCGCTATAGGTTTTGTTTGGACGCATTTCCGGACGGCGAACCGGTCTCCACTTCGCCTGGAAACGCTTTATGGCTGATACGGCAAGGACGAATGGTGCAGGACGATGCGCAGCACGCCGTCGGCGTCTTTCTTGTATCCCCAGCTCTTGTCGACTTTCGTGACCTGCCCGTTCTTGTCCGTCATGGTCACCCAGCCCATCCACATCGCCACATCGCCTTCGATGAACGTCGCGGCCGTATCAGAGACGCAGGTCCGCCACCCTTTGATGCCGAAGCCGCCATCGAGAGGGAAATCTGGATCGTGGCCCACGAAATAGGAGAGCGCTCCCTTTTTCGTCGGACGGAAGGTCTTCTCTCCGCTCGCTAAGGTCGGCTTGAACAGCACCGGACCGAGATTATAGCCGTAGGCCGCATCCAGCACGCCGTCGGCAATGGCGCGCGCGCCGTCAATCCCGTCCGCTTCATAGGCTTTCGCGATGGCGACAAGAGCGTCGCCCCAAGCTTGTCGGGCCTCGGTGAGTTCAGTCTCAGTAATCGGCATCGCGCCTTCCTTTCCTTTAGGGTGAGATCAATACGGCTTGTATTGGATTGGCCGCGCGTCAAGACAAGGCTTCGCGAGCCGCGACGTCCAACCCTTCGCCTCAGGCCGGTCCTATCCGTCGGCGTCGTCCAGCCCGCGAATGCGCAAGAGTGGGCCAATTTCGGGATCCTTGCCGCGGAAATTGCGATAAAGCTCATCCGCCTCGCGCAGGCCGCCTGCTTCGTAGACCCAACGCTTCAGCAAGGCTGCAAGCTCCGGATCGTAGATATCGCCGGTCTCCTGAAACGCGGTGAATCCATCCGCATCAAGAATTTCCGACCAAAGGTAGGCGTAATAGCCGGCCGAGTAGCCGCCCGCGAAGATATGCGCGAAATATTGTGTGCGGTAGCGCGGCTCAATCTCATCGAGAATGCCGTATCCTCTCAGCACCTCTTCCTCGAACGCCCGCGCATCAGTGATTTCCGCGGCCTCATCCGGCGTCAGCCGATGCCAGGCCAAATCGAGCAGAGATGCAGCGATGAATTCGGTCGTCTTGAAACCCTGATTAAAGGTCGACGCCTCCCGCATGCTGTCGAGCAAGCTGCCGGGGATCACCTCGCCGGTCTGATAGTGCGTCGCATATTCGGCCAGAACCTGGTCCTGACCGGCCCAATGCTCCAGAATTTGCGCCGGGAATTCCGTATAGTCGCGCGGCCCGTCGACGCCAGAGAAGTTCTCGTACCGGATTTGGGTCATCAATCCGTGCAAGCCGTGGCCGAATTCGTGGAACAGCGTCTCCACCTCGTCGAACCGCATTAGGGTTGGCTCGCCGTCGGGCGGCGGGAGCAAGTTGAGATTGTTGGTGATGATTGGACGGATTCTGTTCCCATCCACATCCGACGTGTTCCGATATGAGCTCATCCACGCGCCGCCGCGTTTGGAGTCGCGGGCGTACATGTCCATCATAAAGAGGCCAAGGTGCTCGCCGTCGGCGCCCTTCACATCGTAGGACGTGACAACCGGGTTCCAAAGCGGGGTTTCGACCTCCTCGAACGTGACGCCGAACAGCTTGGTCGCCACATCAAACGCGCCTTGGCGAACGGCGTCGAGTTCGAAATACGGGGCGAGCGCCGCATCGTCGAAGGCGTAGCGCGCCTGGCGCACGCGTTCGGCGTAATGCCACCAATCGTGACCCGCGGCTGCAAAATCACCGCCGTCTTCATTGATAAGGGTTTGGATGTCGGCGAGCTCTTGCTTGGCCCGCACAAGTCCAGGCCGCCAAACGCGCAGCAGGAACTCTTCCGCCGCTTCGGGCGTCCGCGCCATTCGAACCGCCAATTGATAATGGGCGTGGGACTCATAGCCCATCAGCTGCGCGCGCTCGGCCCGCAATTGCGCCATACGAATGGCGAGGGGCCCATTGTCGTATTCGCCGCCGGCCGCCCGCAAGCGATACCCGTCGAAGAGCTGACGGCGCAATTCTCGATTCGTGGATTGCGTCATGAATGTCTCAAACGGCGAGCGATTGAGGCCAATGACCCATCTATCCTCGCCGTCGACTTTGATCGCCGCCCGGAAGCTGTCGCTAAGCCCGGCGAGATCGGCGGGATCTGTAATCTCAAGCTTGAAGCCTGTGGTCGCTTTGAGAAGGTTTTGCCCGAACGCCGTCGTAAGTTCTGAGATCTCTTCGTTGATCGCAGCGACGCGGTCACGCGCATCCGCGTCCAACGCGGCGCCGGCGCGCACAAAGTCTCGGTGCGTCAGTTCGAGCAGGCGCGCGTCCTGTTCATCAAGATCGAGCGCGTCGCGTTGATCATAGACCGTCTGCACGCGGCCGAACAGCTCCTGGTTCAACAGGATCGCGTTCGTTTCCCGCGTGAGCATCGGATAAATCTCTGTTTCCAGGCCCCGAAGCGTGTCGTTGGTGTCCGTGTTGGTGATGTTGCCGAATGTGGACGCGACTTTGCTCAACAGCGCGCCGGCCTGATCAAGCGCAACAATCGTGTTCTGGAAGTTCGGGGCGTCGTCCGACCCGACAATCGCGTCGATGTCGGCGCGCATCTCCAGAATTCCAGCCTTGATCGCCGGCATGTAATGCGTGTCGCGGATCTCGGAGAAAGGCGGCGTCCCGAAGGGCGTGTCCCAATCGGCGAGGAATGGATTGCCCTGAAGCTCTGCTTCGGTGACAGCGATCTCAGCGGGGCCTGCAGCCTCAGCGACGCTGGCCTCAGCGGCTGGGGCGTCGGCTGTATCGGCCGGAGCGCCTTGGGACGGGTCGCTTCCGCACGCCGCAAGGCATAGGGCTAAAGCCGTCAACGAAACCGCCGCGCCTGAACTTCTCACATCGCTCTCCAATCAATTCTGTTCGACCTGCGGGCGCGCAATTTTGCTCGACAGACGTATTCGCCAGCCTGTCCACATGTGCATGGGAACAAAGCGCCAGCACGCAGCGTTACTCTATTACACAACCAATGCATCGTTCGGTACTTGGCAAATGGTTCGATCGTCAAGTTGTTGAACCGCGACCTTCCGCTTACGCGCCATCCTCTAGCTTAAGCCACGATGGTTGGGGCGGCAAACGCGCCGTCGCGAACGTAATTTCGCCGTCGCACAGCGCATTGCACGCTACGGGAATGCACTGATCCGCCACATCCATCCCCTCCAAAGGTTCGAATCAACGCGAAGCGGTTGGCGGCGCGTCGTCGTGGACGAGTCGAAAACCGATATGGCTGGCGCCCAGGCCCGTGTCCTGGGCTTGGCGGGCGGCGGGACGATAGCGCCGGCAATAATTCGGAGCGCAGAGGTAAGAGCCGCCCTTCAACACTTTGACCGGAAAGCCCGGCGTGTTGGGATCGTAGCTTCGCGCCTCAGGCGGCCCTTGCGGATTGTCCACATCCCTCGGATCGTGGCGCGGGGCGTACCAGTCCGCCGTCCATTCCCACACATTGCCGACAAGATCGTGAACGCCATAGGTGTTCGCCGAAAAGCAGCCGACGGGCGCGGCGCCCGAGTAACCGTCTTCAGCCGTGTCTACGGCCGGAAAGATCCCCTGCCACGTATTCGCGCGATGCTCGCCGTCGGGCGCCAATTCGCGACCGCCCCAAGCGAACACTTCGCCGTCAAGGCCGCCGCGCGCGGCCAATTCGAACTCGGCCTCGGTCGGCAAACGTCCGCCGGCCCAGTTTGCGTAAGCCAAAGCGTCCTCAAAGGCGATATGGACGACTGGGTGGGCGTCGAGACCGTCGATGGAGCTTCCCGGCCCGGCCGGCGCGCGCCAGGACGCGCCCGGAACGTAGGACCACCATAAGCCGCCGGCGCTCGCTTCCGACGGAGCGAAAACAGCGGAGCCGGGCTGCAACATCGCCGCGGGGGCGCCCGGAATCTTGCTTGGATCAGGTGTGCGCTCCGCCACAGTCACATAGTCTGTGGCGGTGACGAAGTCCGCGAATTGGGCGTTTGTCACTTCATGCGCGTCAATCCAGAAGCCGTCGACACGTACGCGACGGGCCGGTCCCTCGTCGCGATAGCCCGCATCGTCGCCCATCACGAACTCAGCGCCCTCAACCCACACCGAGCCTCCGAACACCTCCAAGCATTGCACGTCAGTCTTGGCCCCAGGCGAACAAGAGACAGCGCCGATGCACGACAGGCCCGTGATCATTGCGCGAAACGCGTATCTTATTTTGTACAGACAGTGCGGCATGCCGAACAGACTATCTTTACCATTGGCCGTAAAATAAAGCCCGTGAAGTCATATTGCGATTTCTGCACGCTGAACGGGCGCTATTTGTTCGGAGCATTGGCGCTTGCGATGTTAAGCGGCCACGCTCATGCCGTACGGCTGGAAGCAGGCCAAGCGACGACAACCAGCACGTTTGATTCAGCGACATTCACACGTGTCGACTTTCAGGCCGTCTTCGATGAACCGCCGGTCGTCGTCGCCCTTGCAACCACGGAAGGCTCAGATTCTTCGGCGCTGCGGATCAGGAACGTCACCAATACAGGATTCGACGTCGCTCCGCTTGAGCCGCCAGGCGACGACGGTCCGCACGTCTCGATGACCATCGACTATATCGCCATGGAGCCGGGCGTCGCCACGCTGCCGGGCGGCGAGGTTGTCGCGGCGGGATTTCTGGACACGTCGACAGTGCAACGCGCCGGCGTTGTGGGCGGCCCGTCGGGGTTCGAAACCTTGAACTTCGGCGCGGCCTTGTCGAATACCGGCGTGGTCCTCGCCGATGTTCAGACCGACAATAGCGAGAGCGGCGCGCCGCCGGGAGGGCCCTCGCAACCCTGGCTCACCGTCGTCGTGGAAAACCCGACAAACACGACCGCCAGCATCGCGTTGGAGCGCAGCGAAGTCGCCGCCGGCGTTGTCTCGACCGAGCGCATCGGATGGATCGCCTTTCCAGATCTTGGAACAGGCGCGTTTGCAGCGATCGACGGCGAGAACGTCGAGTGGCGCGCCAGCCAGACGGCCGACGTCATCGTCGGCTTCGACAATAGCTGCGTTTCTCAAACTTTCTCGCCAACGGCCTGGCCCGACGCCCGGGTCGTGGCGACGAAGAACAGCCGCGACGGAGGCGACGGCGGCTGGCTGAGGCGGTGCGCCCTTACATCCACGACGATCGGCCTGGTCGTCGACGAGGACGTCGCCAACGATACCGAGCGGGCCCACACCACGGAGATCGCCGGCGTTCTCGCCTTCTCCCGCAGCTTCCACGCGGACCTGGCGGGCGCGGTTCGGGCGTCGAAGACGGTCAGCCTCGCCGAAGACCCGGTGAACGGAGACGTGTCGCCCTACGGCGTTCCCGGCGCGCGCGTGCGATACGCGCTGTTCGTTGAGAGCGTCGGCAACGCACCGATAGATTCCGACACGATCGTCCTAACGGACGAATTACCGAGCGACGTCGCCCTGATTGTTGAAGATATCGAGCCGTCGATCGGCCCGGTTCGATTTTCCGACGGATCGCCGACCAGCGGGCTGACATTCACCTTTGGATCGCTCGGCGATCCGGACGACGATCTCTCATTTTCGAACGACGACGGCGCAACGTTCACCTACACTCCGGTCGCGTCCGGCGACGGCGCGGATCCCGCAGTGACCCATGTGCGCGTCGCGCCAAAGGGGGCGCTCGCCGAGGCGGCGGCGGCTGGCGCGCCCTCGTTCACGATTGAATTCGACGCCATCGTTCGCTGAGACCTCCATCGGTCGAAACCGACAGACGGGAGGCCGACAGGGCGCTTGCGTCGGCGAAGGGAGCGCGTCATCCTAGGCTAGACCATCGCACGAGGGGCCGGGCGTGAGCGACGACCACAATCAGACCTTGCCGCCAGGCTACATGCTCGACATCTACCTGGTCGAGAAAGTGCTCGGCGCCGGCGGCTTCGGCATCACCTATCTGGCGCGCGACACCCACCTCGACGCGCTGGTCGCGATCAAGGAATACCTGCCCTCGCAAATTTCGGCGCGCACGGCGAACATGTCCGTCGTGCCGCGCACAGAGCACGAATCCGAGGAATTTCTGAAGGGGCGCGACCGGTTCCTGGACGAGGCGCGGACGCTGGCGCAATTCGGCGACGCGCCCAGCATCGTCCGCGTGCTGCGCTTCTTTGAGGCCAACGGCACAGCGTACATCGTCATGCAATATGTCGCCGGGCAGACCTTGGCCCAGCGCATCCGCAGCGCCGGAGGGGCGCTGCCGGCGGAAGAAGCGCGCGGGATCCTCTTGCGGCTGATGGACGGCCTGGAGCGCGTGCACCGCGCGGGCTTCCTGCATCGCGACATCAAGCCGGGCAATATCTTGCTCGACGCCAGCGGCGCGCCGACGCTTATCGACTTTGGCGCCGCGCGGCTGGCCATCGGCGCCCGCTCTCAGCCGCTGAGCGTCATCCTGACCGTCGGCTACGCCCCGATCGAGCAATACTCAGAGCATGATGAACAAGGCCCGTTCACCGACATTTACGGTCTCGCCGCCGTCGGTTACGCGGCTTTGACCGGCGGGGCGCCGCCGGAAGCGACCTTGCGTCGGCGAAACGACCCCTATCAGCCGCTGACGCCGCAAGCGCAGACCGATACCGAGAAAACGCTCTACGCGGCGATTGATTGGGGCCTGCGACCCGACGAGGAGGAAAGGCCGCAGACCATCGAAGCCTGGCGCGCGGCCTTCCTATCCGCTGACGCGGCGCCGGCGCTCGAACCTGCAACGGCCGCGCTGGACCCGCCGACACGACCCCACGCCTATCGCCCCCAAACGTCGACGCCAGCTGCGCCGCCGCAAACCGACCCCGCCTCGAACGCCGGGCGCGGCCGCTTGTTGGCCGGCGGCGCATTCGTCGCCGCAGCCCTGGTGCTGGCCATTGGTTTGATGTTCAGCGGTGTCATCGACCTGGGCGGCGGGTCGGACACCGATGCGGACCCCAGCGTGGAGGTCGCAGACGCAACCGACCCGGCGCCGTCGCCGAACGAGGATTCCGACGCTGCCGACGACGACACCGCCGCCAACGACAGCTCCGGCGAGACGATTCGAGACGAATTCACCGCGACGACGCGCTGGGTCCGATACGATCTTCCCGATGAATTGGAGACCGGCCGAACCTTCGGAATCGAGGCCAGCGGACCGTTCCGCGTGCGCATGGACGGCGAGGTTTACCTGATCGACGGCGGCCTGGCCTTCCCTGCGGCGCTGGCCGACCTGGAGAGTGATTTTCTCGAGTTCAAAGCGGTCGCGGGCTCAGTCGACGTCACGTTCATTTACTGACGTCACCCGCGGGTCGCGCAGACAGCGTAGCCGCCCCCCTTCGCCAAGTCGCACCGTTCGCCCCGCAGCGCGTCCTGGCGCGCGATCGCCGCTTCGAGCAGAGCGATTGTCGCGTTATCGGCCTTAACAGCGCCCGATGCGCCCGTTTCGTCGGACACGAATTCCTCAAGAGCGCCCCGCGTGCCCGGCCCGAAATCGCCGTCGATCACGCCGGAATAATAGCGCAACCGCTCCAAGAGGCGCTGGATACGCTCGACGATGGTCGGATCCGGGCCTGCGGGCTCCTGCGGTTCGGGCGCCACGGCGGGCGGTGGATCAGGATCGGGATCAGGTTGGGTCACCGGCGGCGGCGGTGGCGGTGGCGGCGGCGGAGGTGGCGGCGGCGGGGGCGGCGCGGCGTTTGGATCCGGCAGCGGGTCTCCCGACTCCAATTTATCGTCCGACGTCGGCAGCCAGACGCTGCCATTGCTGCACCTGAAACCCATAAATTCAGACGGCTGCGCCCGGCGCGCCCGCGTCACATAGGTGTAGCTTATTCGACGGCATGGCCGCGGCGGCCGGCCCATCGATTGCACCGGACCAACTTCCACCTGGCCGCTGCCCGTCGCGCCAAACCAAGATCGCGACCCGCCGTCCCGCGAGGCGTTCATCAGAAAGTTCAGCTGCCTCTGGATCTCGGCGTAATCATTGGCCGGCATGTTCGGCGGCGCCTGCGCCTCAGCGACGCCCGCAGCCAGAATCGAACCGGCGAGCAGCACTCCCCTCAGAGACATGAGAGCCGAACCACCGCCGCAGACATGGCGTCCAGTACGTCCGCCGTAATTCGCCGCCCCTCAGCCCCGGGGACGCCGCCCAGGGGATCGCGCGACTTGCGTTTCACGTCGGCGTAATCAAGCAAGCCGCCGAGCGCTCGTCCTGCGACGGCGATGCTCGACTGCTCCAGCCCGGAGACGCGTCCGGCGACCATGCCGGAAACATAACCGTTCGCATCGATCAACGGACCGCCGGATTGGCCGGGCTCCAGGGCGGCGGCGACATCCATAAAGCCAGGCGCTCCAAGACGATCCCCAACGAACCTGGTTGAGGTTACGGTCGCGCCTTCAGTCGCCTTGCGGATGCCTGGATAGGCGAGCACGGCGGCGACGTCGCCGCCGGACGGTCGTCCGCGCGCGATACGCAAAAACGCCGGCGGCGGCGCGTCAATTTTCAGAAGCGCGGCGTCGATCCGCGTATCCAGAACCAACAAACTTGCCCGTTCGTCCTCGATCGCCGGCCCCGAGACGCGCACTTGCCGACAATCGGCGACGGCGTGGGC
The DNA here is from genome assembly GCA_964597685.1 of uncultured Hyphomonadaceae bacterium. GTDB lineage: Bacteria > Pseudomonadota > Alphaproteobacteria > Caulobacterales > Hyphomonadaceae > JBCBTJ01. The sequence goes on from CAZQZC010000002.1 coordinate 13,210, forward strand.
GTTGGCGAGCAAGTATCCGTCGGGACTTACAAAGAAGCCGGTCGCCAAGGCGGTGAGGCCGTCTGGCTTCGGGACTTCAAGTTGTTCGCGGATCACCTCAACGAACGGCGATTGAACCGATTGCGCCGCCGCGCCCGGCGCCGCGAGCGGGACGCCTGCGGCGGAACAGCCGCAAAGCGTCGCCGCCGCAATCGCGACGAACCGGTTCAATACGCCAAACGCCAAGTCAGCCCCCGTGGACTTAGAGCGGCACCGGCAACCCGTTATCGTCGAGGCAGACGCTATAAGTGTCGACGATCGGCCCTTGCGGGCCGTTGTAGGTTTCGCGGATCTCTTCGCACTCGCGTCCGGCGTTCTCGAATGTGCGCAGGACCTCGATATTGCCAGAGGTTCCCGACTGCTCCTCGGTCCAGCTTGCGTTTTCACCGCTTTGAATGGCTTGGGCCAGGGCGGCGTCGCGACGCTCTTTCTCCCGTTCGGAGAGTTCATTCTCGATCAAGGCGCCCACGGCCGCGCCGGCGACGCCTGCCAGGATGCATTCGGTCGTGTTGCCGCCAAGCGCGGCGCAGCCCAGACCAGCGAGCAATCCGCCTGCGCCCGCGCCCGTTGCGCCCGTCGGCAGCGATTCGCAGCCAGCCGCCACGAGCGCCATCGCCGACGCGGCGAGCATCGCCGTCCGGCCTTTGCCAATTGAAGATACGATAGACGTCGTCATGTGGTCACCCCATTTGCGTTGATAAAACGGCTTGCAATCGCCTGCGCCCTCTGCGCCAGCATCATGCACGTTAGCCGCACGTGAACAATCGGTAAAAAATGCCAGTAGCAGCGGAATCGTCAAACTCTTCGCGGCGCCGATTATCTGGTCTATGCGATACGTTCGAACGGCTTGCATTTGCCACACACATTGAAAGAGTGCTGGCTGCATTGCAGGGGAGACGGAGACCGGGATGGGGGTGAGAACGATCGGGCGATGGATCGTCGCTGCGGCGGCGAGTGTTGCGGCGGGCGGTCAGGCGGCGGCGCAATTGCTCGACGAGGACACGGCCAAAGCCTCCACCGTCCGTGTCGAGGTGACCGACCGCGGAGACGTGGATTATGTCCATAGCGGCGTTGTCATTGCATCGGGTCACGTTGCGACCGTCGAATTGTCCGTGGGCGATTCCGATGCTGTCCACATCATCGACCAAGACGGGGAACGGCGCGAGGCGGAGGTGGTCGCGACCGATCCCGCGCGCGGTATCGGCATTCTTCGCATTGAAGGCTTCGAAGCGCCTGCCGTAACGTTCGCCCTTTCCGAAGCGGCGACGGGAGAAGCGGCGACCCTGGTCTACGTGACGCCGCAATCGATTTGGACGAGCTCTAAAGGCGCTGTGGGCGTCACGCCGTCTCCGGAAGGCGCGTCCATGTTCGATCATGTCGCCCTTGGGCCGTCGTCTGCGTTCGGCGGCGGCGTCTTTGACGCGTGCGGCGGCCTGATCGGGGTTTCAAGACCTGAGCCGGGCTATAGTCGACGCAGATTCCGCCGGCAGCGCGCGCCGGAACAGGTAGCGCAGGCCGCCTTCGCCGCCGAGGTTCAGGCTGTCGCCGTGAGCGCGGGATTGACGCTCGCGGTTGCAGCCGAAGCGTGCGACCCGGTGGTCGACCAAGCCGAAGCGGCCCAAACCGAAGCCGACGAGCGCGCCGCGGAGGTCGAAGAGAAACGCGCCGAGGCCGAAGCGCGCGCACAAGAAGCCGAAGCGGCCCAGGCCCGCGCAGCCGCCGCCGAAGCGCGCGCCGCAGAATTGCGCGCCCAAACGGAAGCGACGGAAGCCGAAAAGCAGGCGGCGGAAGAAGCGGCCGAGGCCGCCCGCGCCGAGGCCGACGCCGCTCAAAGATCGGCGGACCTAACGGAAGCCGATCTCGCCGAAGCCGAGGCTGAACTCGACGCCGCGAACGAGCGGATCGAAGCGCAGGACGAAACAATCGATACGTTGGAGACGCGGGTCATCTTGATCGCGGCGATCGGCGGCGGCGTTCTCTTGATCGCGATCCTCATTGCTTGGCTGTTGGTTCGGGCGCGCCAGAAACGCGCCCGTACCGCCGAGTCGCAGGCCGCCGCCTCCCAAGCCGAGGCCGCACGCGCCGAGCAGGAAGCCGCTGAACTGCGCGCGGTTCCGAAGGCGATCCCCCCGTACAATGATTGTCTTTTGGAAGGCGCAGGCCGAAATGTCAGCCTGCCGGGCGCCCTCCTGCCGGAGGCGACGGGGGGCGTGATTGTCGGCCGGCACCCGGAGAAAGCGCGCGCGGTCCTCGAGGCCGAAGACGTTTCCCGCGCCCATGCTCGGTTCTTCGTTCGAGACGATGTGGTGTATCTTGAAGACTTGGGCTCCAGCTTCGGAACATTTGTGCGCGGCGACCAAATTCAGCAAAATGACGCCGTGCATGTGGAGCCCGGCGACGACGTGAAGCTCGCCAGTCATCGATTCGTGTTCAGGAGGCTTTAATGGGCTCGGTCCGGCGCCGTATCGTACTTGTCTTCTTTCTCGGTTTGACCGCCCTGATCGGACGCCATGAGAAGGCGGCGGCGGACTTCGATCCGTCTGAGGTGGAAGGGGCGGTCGTTCGGGTTTTCAACATCATTGACCGCAACAGCGTTGGCACGGGAACAGGCTTTGTCGTCAAATCCGACGGTTGGATCGTCACCAACAACCATGTCATCGACCAGCATCGGGAGCTGCTGGTCGCCTTGCCCGGCGAAGATGAACCTGTTCCAGCGCGGCTGATCGACAAATCCGTGGATCTCGACCTCGCAATCATCAAGATCGACCGCCAAGATTTGCCGGTCGTCAAATTGTCGAAGTCCGACCGCCGAAAGGGGCAGGATGTCTTCGCCCTCGGCTTTCCCGGCGTTGCAGACCGGCCGGGCGAGAACCTGGTCCAAGTGGAAGCGACGCTGACCGACGGCGTCCTGTCGAGGGAAATCAAAGGCCCCTGGCAGCCGGGCGGCGCGAATCTCACCATTATTCAGCACAGCGCATCGGTGAATAAGGGCAATAGCGGCGGGCCGCTGTTTGACGATTGCGGCGGCGTGATCGGCGTGAACACGCAAAAGCCGGGGATCTCGGTGTCCGGCGGCAGCGCGATCGGACAGGAAGGCGTTTATTGGTCGTCGGCCATTGAGGAATTGTTCCCGATGCTTGATCGAGAAGGCGTCGCCTACGGTGTCTTGGACGCAGCTTGCGCTGTGAGCGGCGTCGGCGCGCTGGGCGGAGGCGGCGGAAGGGGGGGCGACGACACCGGCGGCGGTCTCGGCATTCCAACGCCCATGTTGTTGGCCATTGGCGCGGCGGCGGCTTTGATCGCCATCGGCGGGATCGCCTTGATGCGCTCGAATGCAAAGCCGGCGACGGCCGCTGCGGGATCGGCGTCGGCAAGGGCTCCGTCTTCAGCGCCCAAGCCTGCCAACGCGCCTGCGAAACGCCGCGTCGCCCCGCCAGTCGCAGCCAAGGCGCCGAAGACCGCAGCCGCGCCGCATCATCTCTGTCTCAGCGGGTTCACCCGTGACGGCCGCCCGGTGAAGCTAGAGGCCGACCGCGCTCGCCTCGCCCATCCCTATGGCGTTGTGATCGGGCGGACGACCGAACTCGCAGAATTGGCGTTCGAGGATTCCGAGATTTCGCGCCGCCACGCCCGCGTGTTCTGGGTCGCTGGAAAATTCTTCGTCGAAGACCTCAATTCCACGAACGGCACCCGGGTCGGCGGCCAAGCGGCGGCGCCGTTCAAAGCGCTGGAGCTGAAGCTCGGCTCGGTGCTCGGGCTCGCCGGGATCGAAGTCACTGTGAACAAGGCGTGAGGCGATGAGCGGCGAGTTAGAGACCTATACAATCGGCCGGGATCCGTCCTGCGAAATCCATCTCGCCGCGCCAACCGTGTCGCGTCGCCACGCCGAACTCGTCGTGCGGCGGGGGTCGGTCTACTACCTCACAGATTGCGCAAGCACGGGCGGCACGTGCCGGTCTGGAGAGAGGGGCTGGGAGCGCGTGCGGCAAGCCTATATCAAGCCCGACGAGCCGCTGATGTTCGGCGACTATCAGACCAGCGCGGCCCAATTGCTGGCCATCGCAAAACGCCTCGAACCCGCCCCGGACGAGCCTGAGACGGCGGTGTTGAAACCGCCGTCAAGCGACGAAGGACGGGCCCCCGTCGACGACCGGCCAGTGGGCCGCGTGCGCCGTAATCCCGAGACGGGCGAATTGGAGTCGTTTTGATGCGGCGCGGATCGCGGGAAATCTCAATCTTCTCAATGTCGGCGCTGGATTTGTTCGCCTCGGCGCTCGGCGCGTTCATTCTGCTCGCCGTGATCATGATCCCGTACTTCCCAAATACGGGCGACAGTCCGCAGCGCATCGCAGACGTCGCCGCCGAGCGGGATGCCGCCGAGGACGCCGCGTCTTCGGCGGCGGCGCGCGCCGCGTCGGCGGAGGCTGAAGCCGCCCAGGCCCAAGCGCAAGCCGCCGCCGCGCAAGCCGCCGCGGACGCGGCCCAAGCCCGGGCGGCGGCCGCAGAGGCGGAGGCCGCCCAGCTGAAGCGCGACCGGCCGTCCCAAGCGAATTCATCCCTCCCGCCGGTCGATATCATCGTCGCCATCGATACGACAGGATCCATGGACGCCCAGGTGCGGGGGCTGAAGTCCGACATCATTACACTGGCGGAGATCCTGAACAGCGTGTCGGATTCCGCCGCCCTCGGCGTGATCGACTTCAAAGACGCCTGCGAAGGCGGCCGAGCGCTACGCTCCGCTCAGTTGCGGGTTCTGACGCCGTCTGCGATCAGCCAGCTCAGCCAGTTCGTCCGCCCCATGTTCGCTGGCAATTACCGGCCTGAATGCAATTTCGACCAACCCGAAGCGATTGATCTCGCACTTCGGTCGGCGCTTGGCATGGGATGGCGTTCGAACGTGTCGAACCGGGTGATCGTCATCGCGTCGGACAACGCCGCCTATCCGAACAAGCGCCAACAGACGTTCAACGACGCGGCCCGCTTCAATCAGGCCGGCGGCAAGGTCTCGGCCGTTTACGTGCGCACGGGCGGAAGCGAAGCGATCGCGCGCAGCTACATGCGGCAACTGGCGCAAGCCGGCGGCGGGGCCTTCGTGCCGGAAGGCGGTTCGTTTATCGGCGCGGTCCTGATCGCGGCGTTTCAATGAAAACGGGGAATCTGACGCGATGACGACACTGACTGCGACCGCGCCGAAGGCCAACCGAGCCGGCTCGCGCATGGCCGCCCTTGGCGGCGCGGCCTTGATCGGGGCCGCGCTCGTCGCGGTGCTGACCTTCGCCCTGCCCGAGGATAGCGTCGCCGCAGCCGTCCTGCTCGATCGGGGCGGGCGGTTCCCCTACCCCTTCACGATCCAGAACGCGATGTGGATCGTCTTCTTCATGGGCTTGGTGGAGCTGATCCTCAGGTTTCGCAGCGCCAGCCAGGAAGCCCGCCAAGTCTCCATGGCCCTCCTGCCCGAAGACGACGAAACCATGCTGCGGGCCCAGGACCTCGCGCCTTATTCGGCCAAGGCCAAGGCCAACCTGGCGACGCGCGAGAGCTTTCTTCAGCGCCTGGTCGTACGGATCATCTGGCAGTTTCAGTCGACGCGCAGCGTGAGCCAATCGAACGATATTCTGAATTCATCGCTGGAGCTGTTCCAGCATGAGATTGACCTTCGCTATAATATGATCCGCTACATCACCTGGCTGATCCCGACGCTGGGCTTCATCGGCACGGTGATCGGCATCGCGTTCGCCTTGGAGACAGCAGGCGACCCGCCGGACGTCAGCGACACCGGCGCGCTTCGGCCTTGGATGCAGGCGCTGACGCGGGATTTGGGCGTTGCGTTCAATACAACGCTGGTGGCGCTGCTGCTGTCGGCGGTGCTGGTGTTCATCATGCACGTCGCCCAGGAGCGCGAGGAGCTGGCGCTGAACCGAGCGGGCCAATACTGCCTCGATAACCTGATCAATCGTCTTTACGAGAAGTAGGAAGGGAGCTTAGCCATGGTTGTGAAACGCGGGCCAGACGGCAACATGATCGAGGAGCCGACCCGGGCGACAGGCGGCGGGTCGACCCGCCCGGCCTCCGGCGTCGACACGCCGACCCACGCGCCCGGCGCAGCTTCGCCCCCGCCCCGGTCCGGCGGCGGGCTCGGCGGCGACTACGACACGCCGACCATCAAGCGCAGCACGACCACCGGCGCGCCCCAGACGCCCACCGCGTCCCCGACGCCGGCCGCGCCGGCCGCGCCGCCCGCAGGCGACAGTTTGGAGCCGGCCACGCAAATCGTCGGCCGACAAGCCACCCCCGCGGCTGCGTCCAGCGCCAGCGACGCCATGCAGGACCCGCCGGTGGGGTGGCTGGTCGTTGTGGACGGCCCGGGCAGAGGCGAGACGCTGCGCCTCGGCTATGGCCGCAACACGCTTGGGCGAGGCCCGACCACGCGGCTGAACATCGACTTTGGCGATACGGAGATCTCGCGCACCGCGCATTGCACGGTCACCTACGACCCCAAGACGCGCAAATTCTACCTGAACCACGAAGACGGCGTGAACCTGACGTATCTGAACGAACAGCCGGTGCTTCAGCCCGTCATCATCGAGCGCGACGCCCGCATCACGATCGGCGCCACCACGCTGCGCTTCCTGCCGTTCTGCGACGAACAATTCGAGTGGCAGGACCAGGACAACCAAACCTGAGGCGACCATGGCCGACGAGCGCGTCTTCGCCCACCGCCAACACCAAGGCGCCCGCCCCTACCAGGAGGATTCCATAGGCTATCAGGACGGCGACGGCTCAGCCGCGCCGAGCCTGGTCGTGGTGGCCGACGGAATGGGCGGGCACGCCGGCGGGGCCGAGGCCAGCGACTTGGCCGTCAAAGCTTTCCTCAAAGCCTACCACGACGTCGACACCGGCGAGGCGGAGCGTTTTATGGCGGCGCTCAATGCGGCCAACGACGCGATTGCGGCCGCAACGTCCGCCAAGCCTGACCTGGCGGGCATGGGCTGCACGCTGCTCGCGGCCTCGGTCGACGGTGGAACGGTGAAGTGGCTCAGCGTTGGCGATTCGCCCATGTGGCGGGTCAGCGCCGCAGGCGTCGAACGCCTCAACGACGACCATTCCATGGCGCCGGTTCTGGCCGACCTTGTCGCCGAAGGCCGGATGACGGCCGACGAGGCGGCCGCCGATCCGCGGCGGAACGCCTTGCGCAGCGCGGTGATGGGCGAGGATATCGAACTGATTGATCTAAGCGTCGACGGATTGTCGTGCGCGCCGGGCGACTGCGTCATCCTGGCGAGCGACGGGCTCGATACGCTCAGCCCCGATGAAATCAAAACGATCGCCGAAAAACACGAAGGCGACGCCGGAGAGATCGCCAGCGACCTGGTCCGCACCGTTCTGAAGAAAGACAAGCCTGGCCAAGACAATGTCTCCGTCGCGGTCGTCGCCATCCCCGCTGCGGGCGCTGCGGTGGATTTGAGCGAAGCCGAGACGCTTCAGCGCCGCGCGGGCGCGCCGATCGAGCATCCTGCCGCGCCGCCGAGCAAGAGCCGTCTCTGGCGTCCGATGGCGCTGATCGCCTTGGGCGGCTTGCTCCTCGCCATCCTGTTGGCGATCCTGTTCAGCGGCGGCGACGACACCGCGACAGTGCCCGTGCCAATTAACACCCCCCCACTGCGCCAAGGGCCGCGACCGGTTCCGCCCGCGCCGCCCCCTCCTTCGCCCGAAGAACCGATCGAGCCAGAGCCGCCTGAGGCCGAGGAGCCTGGCGCCCCCTCAACCGGCGAAGCTGACGATACGGAGGCTGACCAAGCCTTAGAGTCGACGGAAACGGACGGTCCGACGACTCCCGAACCGGACCAATCAGACGCTGGCGAAGACTAGAGCTCAATCCGCCCTAGGGCGGATTCCGACCTAGCCCGCCGCTTCCTTCGTCATGCAGCGATAGGCGACCTTGAAGGACGCCGCGGAATAGGTCGACACGCTGTAGGGCACGCAATAGGTCAACAAGATCTTCCACAGCGGCGGCATGCCGCCGGAGAGGATGACATCGGCCTGGTTGATCGCGATCAGGATCGTTCCCACGATCGCAGCCACTTTCAGCGCCCGCGCCACCGTGTCCTTTTCAAACGCGGCGATCCAGAAGGCGTTCTTCCCGCAATTAGCAGCCAAACTGTTGTTCGGCAGGTCGGTGATGTCGGCCATTGCGCTCTCCTGGACACGCCCCATGGACCGTCATGTGCGCAGGCGGCGTCCGAACTCAAGCGGTTTCACGATCTTGCGATCCGTTCGCCTCAGTAAGACTTTGGCAAGCCGAGCACGCGTTCGGCGATGAAGTTTAGAATCATCTCGCGGCTGACCGGCGCGATTCGGGCGAGCATCGCCTCCCGCATGAAGCGCTCGACCTGATACTCCTTCGCGTATCCCATGCCGCCATGGGCGAGCACGGACGCCTCGCAGGCGTGGAAGCCGGCCTCAGCGCCGAGATACTTGGCCGCGTTCGCCTCCGCCCCGCATTCGGCGCCGCGGTCGAACAGGCTCGCAGCCTTATAGGACAGCAGCTCTGCAGCGGAAAGCTCGGCCCAGCACTTCGCCAGGGGATGGGCGACGCCCTGATTCTGACCGATGGGCCGGCCAAACACGATCCGCTCATTGGCGTATTGCGACGCGCGCTCGAGCGCGGCGAATCCGAGACCGATCGCCTCCACGGCGAACAGGACGCGCTCAGGATTGAGGCCCTGGAGCAGATATTTGAACCCAGCGCCCTCTTCGCCGATCAGATGCTCCTTCGGCACGTCGAGACCGTCGATAAAAAGCGTATTACATTCAACGGCTTTTCGCCCCATCTTCGGGATGGGGTTCGCCTCGATCCGATCTCGATTGAAATCTGTGTAAAAGAGGGACAGGCCGAGATAGGGCTTTGCGCATTGGTCTTTCGGGGTGGTGCGCGCGATGATCAGGATCTTGTCGGCGCGCTGCGCGCCCGTGGTCCAGATTTTCCGACCATTGATCGTATAGCCGGCATTTGTGCGTTCGGCCTTCGTCTCAAGGGACGAAGTGTCGAGCCCGGAATTCGGCTCCGTCACCGCAAAACACATCTTTTCTTCGCCGGAGATGATCTTCGGAAGGCTCTCGCGCCTCTGCTCTTCGGTCCCGAATTTCTCCAAGGGCTTCGGACCAAAGATGTTGAGGTGGATGGCCGATGCGCCAGAGAAGCCGGCGCCGGAGCGGGTGACCGCCTGCATGACGATCGACGCCTCGGTCAGGCCGAGGCCGGCGCCGCCGTATTCCTCCGGAAACGCCACGCCGAGCCACCCGCCCTTCGCCATGGCGTCGGTGAACGCTTCCGGCCATTGCCCCGTTTCGTCCGTCGTCGACCAGTATTCGTCGTCGAATTGCGCGCAGGTCCGGTCCACCGCGTCTTTGATCGCGGTCTGCTCTTCAGTCATGTCGGCGATGGAATGCATCGAGGAACCTCCTAATCGCTGCGAGACTTATGGCTCGCGGAATAGTCCGTCCAGCGTCACAGGTGCGCGGTTTCGAAGCGCTGGGGCGCGAACGCTGCGGCAAGGGGGGACACGCGGCCGTCCAGGATCGCGTCGGCGGCGATTGTCCCGGTCAGAGGCGCCAAGAGAACGCCGTTGCGATAATGGCCGGAGGCGACATAGCGTCCCGGTCCCGTCCAGCCGAGGATTGGGGCCTTGTCCGGCGTGGCGGGACGGACCCCCGCCCAACGCTCCAGCACGTCGCCATCCGCCAGCGCGGGACACGCCAATGCGGCGTCCGCCCTCAGTCGGTTCGTGCATTCAAGGTCTGGATCGAGGCCTGTCTCGCCGGGCTCCATCGTCGCGCCAACGACCGTCCGATCCGACTTGGGCGCGATGTAGATGTCGCCGAGCCGGATAACGCGCTTGGGATGATCTGCGCGTGGGCGCAGAGACATCATCTGTCCCCGGATCGGGGCCACGCCAGGCGTCCGCCAGCCGGCCGCGGTCAGGGTCACATCGGCGTCCGTCGGCGCGTGGTCGACGATTTGCACGCCGGCTCGTCGCAGCGCCTCAATCAAGGCCGCGACGATTGCGCGATTGTCCACCTGCGTGTCCGTCGGCAACAGCATCGCTCCGGCAAGTCCCGCCGCAAGCGCCGGTTCGATCGCACGCGCACGATCAGGCGACAGCGTCTCATACGGCGCGCCACGCCCCCGCAGCGCCTCAATCAGCGCATTCAGCCGCTCGGCCTGTGAGCGGTTTAGCGCAATGGCGAGCGACGCGTCGGACCGAACGGTAATCTCACTGCCAGCGGCATGTGCGAGGGTCTCGGACCAGTCCGGCCAAAGCGCCGCGCTCGCCTGGCAGAGGTCGAACAGCTGCGCATGCGCGCCAAGTTCCGCAGCCGCCTCGAAGCCGGGCGCGAGCATGCCTGCGGCCGCCCAACTGGCCCCGCGCCCTGGGGGCCCCGTATCGTAAATCGTCACCCTAGCGCCGCGCCGCACAAGCGCCCAAGCGCAGCTCAAGCCGATGATTCCACCGCCCAGAACGGCGATTTTCGGCGCGGAGATCGTTCGCTCAGCAGGCACGCCCTTCGACTAGCCCCGTCGCGCCTCGGACGCCAGACTGCGGTAGGACGCGTCCCCGTCGCACCGCCTTGGCGTCGCAAGGCCCGCTTCAGGTTAGCCGCGCCAAAAATCCATGAACGCGTCGGCCCAGCGCCGCTCTTGAAAGATCAGGGTCTTTTTGACGGCGTCCTGGGTCCAAGCCGTTTTGACCATGATCTCCGGCGCATCGGCGCAATCGCCCCCCGCCTCGCCGCAAGCTTCGAATCGCCATTGCGTAAACGCTTCGATCGCCTGACTCAGTTCATCCGCCTCGGCTGCGCAAGCAACATCGACGCTTACAATCACATCGCTCATAAGTTCATCCCGCCCACTTTTTACGTTTTATTAAGACCAAGCTCCCGTCCGTAGAACGGGATGTCAAATCACTTCACTTCGCAGGTGCAATAGCGGCGCCGAAGCCGGATTTTCGCGCATCGTTGGTGCGAATTCAGGCGTCGCCGCATCCGAAATCGCACATTGCGATTGATTCGCAGACATGCTTACTGACGGTCTTTGGAGAAGGACATTGGTCTTGAAACGGCTCGGTTTATTGGCGTTCGCGGCACTGGCGGCCTGCTCTCAGCCCGAGGAGGACAGTTCAGCCAGCCCAACGGGCGTGGTGAACGTCTACAGCGCCCGCCATTATGATTCCGACCGAGACCTCTATGACGCGTTTGAGGCGCAAACCGGGATCAAGGTCAGATTTCGCGAAGCCAACGCGTCCCAATTGCTCGAGACCATGCGCGCGGAAGGCTCGGCGAGCCCGGCCGATGTGGTGATCGCCTCGGATGCGGGCGCCCTATGGCGGTTCCAGGACGCCGGCCTGCTGCAGCCGTTTCGTTCAGACGCCGCAAACGCCGCGATCCCGACCCGGTACCGCGAGCCGGACGGCCATTGGATCGGGCTGGCCAAGCGTGTCCGCGTCATCGCCTATGATCCGGCGAACGTCGAGGCCGGCCAGGTCGACGATTACGCTGATCTCGCAGATCCGTCTCTGGACGGCGAAGTTTGCATGCGCTCCAGCTCGAACATCTACAACCTGTCGCTGCTGGGCGACCTTATGGCGCGCTTAGGCCAGGCTGAGGCCGAAGCCTGGGCGAGCGCCGTTGTCGGCAATTTCGCCCGCGCGCCCCAGGGCGGCGACACGACGCAGATCGAGTCGATCGCCGCTGGCGAATGCTCAGTCGCATTGGTCAATCATTATTATTGGGTGCGCATGACCGAGGGCTCGGCGGCGCAGCAGGCGGCGGCCAGCCGCGTCAAATTGTCGTTTCCCAGCGCAGGCGGCGACGCCACGCACGTGAACGTCACCGGCGCCGGCGTGGCCGCCAACGCGCCCCACCCCGACGCGGCGATCGCCTTTATCGAGTTTCTCACATCGCCCAAGGGACAGGCGATGCTGGTCACGGAAACGAAGGAGTTTCCGATCGTGGCCGGTGTCGACGCGCCCTCGGGCCTGGAGGCGCTGCCGGCCTTTGACGAGGGCTCCACGCCGCTCGCCGTCTACGGCGCGAATCAAGCCCGCGCCCAGGCGGCTTACAATCGGGCGGGCTGGAACTGACGTGATCAGCGCGGTCCAACGCGCATTGCCCGGCCCCCGCGACGGCCCGGGGCTGGCCGTCGCGCTCATTCTATCGCTCCCCCTGGCGGCCGCGCTCGTTTTCGGCGCGCTGTTTGGCGGCGGCGAGGCTTGGGCCAACATCGTCGAAACCAAATTGGTTCAGTATCTCGCAACGACCTTGGGCGTTTTGCTGATTACCGCCGTCTTGATTCTCGCCGCCGCGATCCCGTCGGCCTGGCTGGTGACGATGTACGAGTTTCCAGGCCGGCGCCTGTTCGAGTGGTTGTTGATCCTGCCGCTGGCCGCCCCGGGCTATGTCCTTGCGTTCGCTTACGCAGACCTTCTGGGCGTTGGCGGGCCGGTTCAAAGCGCCTTGCGCGCCGCCACGGGCCTGACGGCGCGGGAGTATTGGTTCCCTGAAATCAAGAGCTTGGCGGGCTGCGGGTTCGTCCTCGCCGCGGCGCTTTTTCCTTACGTTTACCTCACGGCGCGCGCCGCCTTCACGACGCAATCGGTCTGCGCGCTGGAAGCCGCGCGCAGCCTGGGGGCGTCGGCGCGCTCAGCTTTTTTCCGGGTTGCGCTGCCCGGCGCGCGCGCGGGCGTCGCCGCCGGGCTTGCGCTGGCTTTGATGGAAGCGGCCGCCGATTACGGCGCGGCGGATTTCCTTGGCGTCCCAACCCTGACGGTTGGGGTGTTCCGCGCTTGGGGGGGATTCGGCGACGCCGCGGCCGCCGCCCGGCTCGCCATCCTTCTCGTCGCCCTCGCCCTCTCCCTGCAATGGATCGAGCGGCGCAGCCGCGGCAGGGCCGGAAACCAAGCGACGTCGGCCCGTTGGCGGACGCTGTCGCGCGTTCCGCTCCATGGACCAAGCGCGATCGCCGCAACAGCCCTCTGCGCGACCGTCTTTGCGTGGGGCTTCGCCGCGCCGGTCGGGCGGTTGATCTGGATCGCGCTGGAAACCACGCCGTCGGCCCCTCCGATCGGACGGGCCTTTGTAAACTCGCTCAGCCTCGCCGGGCTTGGGGCGGGCGCGGCGTTCATCTTGGCGCTGGTCGTCGCTTTATCCTCCCGAGCGCCCGGACCTGCCGCCCATGTCGCGCGCGCGGCGGCGTCGGCCGGATATGCGGCGCCCGGGGCTGTCATGGCGCTCGGCGCGCTCGCCATCGTTGCAGCGCTGGGGACAGGCCTTACGACGCCGATCGCGCTTGGTTTCCTCGTCTGGGTTTACGCCTCCCGTTTCACCGCCGCCGGCAGCGCGCCGATGGAGGCCGCGCTTGGACGGGCCCCCGCCAGCGTCCCCGCAGCCGCCAGCAGCCTTGGCGCGGGTCCTGTTCGCAGAGCCTTGCAGGTCGACCTGCCGATCGCCCTGCCCGGCGCAGCGGCTGGCGCGCTGATCCTGTTCGTGGAGACGTTGAAGGAATTGCCGGCGACCCTGATGCTGCGGCCGTTCGATTGGGACACGCTGGCGGTCAAGGCCTACGCCTACGCCTCCGACGAACGCCTCGCCGCCGCGGCGCTGCCGTCGCTATTGATCACGCTTGCGGGCCTCGCCCCCGTGCTCTTGCTGTCATGGGGCCTCTCGCGCGGGCGGGCGGGCGGACGCGCCGCTTAAACATGCCGAACGCTCTGATCGCCTCGTCCATATCGCGCCGATATCGGGGCCTGGCGGCCGTGAACGACGTGTCGCTCACGCTCGAACCCGGCGCGGTGACGGCCCTGCTTGGATCGTCGGGGGCCGGAAAGTCGACCCTGCTTCGACTGCTGGCCGGCCTAGAGCCCTTGGACGCGGGAGAGATTCGCAGCGGAGAGACGCTTTTGTCTTCGCAACGCAAAACCGTCGCACCCGAAAACCGGCGCATCGGCCTGATCTTTCAAGACTTCGCCCTTTTTCCTCATATGAACGCACTGGAGAACGCGCGGTTCGGTCTCGCCGCGCTGCCGCGTGCGGAGGGAGAGCGTCAAGCGCGCGACTGGTTGGTCCAGCTGGGGCTTGAAAGCCGCCTCAACGCCTACCCGCACGAATTGTCCGGCGGCGAACAACAGCGCGTGGCGATCGCCCGCGCATTGGCCCCAAACCCGTCGGCGATCCTCATGGACGAGCCGTTTTCAGGACTGGACCCGTCTTTGCGGGACGACGTGCGACGCGCCGCCCTTGCGGCGATCAAAGCCGCCGGCGTCCCAGCGCTTCTGGTGACCCATGACCCCCAGGAGGCGATGATCTCGGCCGACCGGCTCGCGGTGATGCGGGCTGGCCGGATCGTGCAGTGGGGATCGCCGGAGGACGTTTATCTCAATCCCGTCGATCGCGAGACCGCGATCGCGCTGGGACCTGTGTTGGATCTGGCGCCCGGCAGGCCGGCTTTCGCCCCGCTGTTGCAACACATCGGCCTCGAAGCGCGGGATCGCGCTGTCGCCGCCCGAACGGAGGCGCTTCGGCTGGATCCCGCCTCGCCCGTGGCGGGTCAGGTGCTGAACACGGTGCGCGCCGGCGCGATGATGGTCGTCCGCATTCAAATCGGCGACGACGCCTTGGACGCGCACATGCCGGCCCGGGAGGCCCCGCGTCCAGGCGATCGCATCGGGCTGAATTTGGACCCGGATCTGGTGTTCGAGTTCGAGCGCAAGTCCTGACAAATCTGTCATCCTGCAGCAACAATGTCGCCAACCGCGCCTAAGCGTCGTAATCTGTTTTTTCAGCGAGGGGTTAGATCGACCATGACAATCGTCAAAGCTGCACGCGCGCTTCTGCTGCTGTCTCTGGCCAGCATGTTCAGCCTTGCGGCCTCGGCGCAATTCATTCGCGACACTGAGATCGAAGCGATCCTGCGCGAATACACCGATCCGATCCTGGAAGTGGCCGGCCTCAACCCCGCCGACGTCCAGCTTCACATTATCAATGACCCAAGCCTGAATGCGTTCGTGGCCAATGGGCAGCGAATTCACTTGCACACGGGCCTCATCATCGCCTCCGAGACGCCCGGACAATTGAAAGGCGTGATCGCCCACGAGACATGCCACATCGCCTGCGGCCACGCCGTGACCCGGCGCGAAGCGATCGCGGTCTCCCAGCGCCCGGCGTTCCTGGCGATCGGACTTGGCATTCTGGCCATCGCCGCAGGCGCGCCGGAGGTGGGCGCAGGCCTGCTCGCCAGCTCCCAGCAATATGCAGCGGTGAATTTCTTCCAGCACACGCGCGCCGAGGAATCGATCGCGGACAACGAAGCGGTTCGATACATGGAGGCGCTCGGCGAATCGCCCGCCGGCCTCGTCGAGTTCTTTGAGAATTTTCGCTATCAGGAAGTGCTGTCAGGCGCCCGCCGCGCCCCGTATTTCCGCTCCCACCCGCTCGCCTCGGACCGGATCCAACGTACGCGGCTGAAGGCTGAGGAGACCGGCCTTATGGAAGTGCCGCCGACCGACCGGGCGCAGCGCCAATTCGACATGATGCAAGCCAAACTGATCGGCTTCCTCGGCGGATCGCCGCCCGAAGGTCCGGGCGAACCG
>CAZQZC010000002.1:28902-40694 GCA_964597685.1 uncultured Hyphomonadaceae bacterium
ACCCGCAAACAAGGTTTACCAAACCTACCCGCCCAGCGATGAGAGCGATCCAGCCGTCTATGCCCGCTCGATCGCCGCGCTCCAGGCGATCGACGTGTCGACAGCCCTGTCCGAGATCGACATCCTGATCTCAAGGGATCCGGAAAATCCCTTTTATCAGGAGCTGAAAGGCCAGATCCTTTTTGAGAGCGGCCGCGCGCCCGAATCGGTGGAGTTTCACCAGCGCTCCGTCGAGTTGATGCCCGGCGCGCCGCAATTGCTGATCAATTATGGCCGCTCCCTCATCGCTCGCGATAATATTGGCGATGTGGAGGCCGGCGAAGGCGCTTTGCGCGACGCCCTGGCGCTGGAGCCGAACAACGCCTTCGCCTGGCGCGAGCTTGCGGTGGCGCTGGACAAGCAGGGACGCCGTCATGAAGCCGAGCTTGCGACGGCCGAGCGCGCGTTTTACGTCGGCGATTACCCTGGCGCCCAAGTGTTTTCGCAGCGCGCGCTGCTCGGCTTGGAGCCGGGAACGACGCAGTGGCGGCGCGCCTCGGACATTGCGGCGATCACAGATCCGCGCCTGGCCGAAAATCGCCGCAGATTCGGCCGCTGATCTTCACGCCTTCGTTAGCGCGTTCCTGAATTCTGGTTCTGGCGCGTAATCTGCGTTTGGACCACATACACGTGCGATTCGAGATCAAGGATTGAGAAAATGTCCCCGAAATCCAAGCTGTCCGCCTCTGCGGTGTTCGCCCTTGCTCTGGCGGCCTGCGCGCCCGAAGGCGCCGCCGAACCGGACGTCACGGACAAGGCTGCTGTCGAACAGATCGTGCGCGACTACATCCTGGAAAATCCGGAGATCATTGAAGAGGCTCTGATCACCCTCGCCCAGCGCCAGGAAGCTGAAGAGCAGGCCCGTGTCGCCCAGGCGTTAACGGACAACGCCGACGCGCTTTACGGCGATCCACGGGATTTTTCGATCGGACCGGAAGACGCCGCCGTGACCATCGTTGAGTTCTTCGATTATCGCTGTGGGTTCTGCAAAGCGTCCGTCGATTGGGTGCAATCGCTGCCCGAGGAGCATGACGGCAAAGTGCGCGTCGTGTTCAAGGAATTCCCGATTCTCTCGCCGGAAAGCCGCGAAGCGTCGCTCGCGGCCCTCGCCGCGGGCAAGCAGGGCAAATATGTTGAGATGCACCAGGCGCTGATGAAATCGCGCTCGCAACTCAAGCAATCCGACATCGAAGAGATCGCAGAATCAGTCGGCGTGGATCTCGCCAAGCTTGAGGCTGATGCGAAGTCGACCTCTGTCCAGAAACAGATCTCCGATGTCCGCGCGCTGGCCGAAGCGACGGGAACCCGCGCGACGCCGACCTTCGTCATCGATGGTCAAATCGTTTCCGGCTTTGACCGCCCAACGCTCGAACGTTTGATCGAAGCGAAGGTCAGCCAAGCCGGCTAGGGCGGATTCCAACCTAGGACTATATCAAGCCCGCCAGGGGCGAGGACGGATCGGCGTAGCGCTTCTTCGCCATCCGTCCGGCCAGATAGGCCTCGCGACCGGCGATCACGGCGTGCTTCATGGCCTGCGCCATACGGATCGGGTCCCGCGCCTCCGCGATTGCGGTGTTCATCAACACGCCGTCGCATCCAAGCTCCATGGCGATCGCGGCGTCGGACGCTGTCCCGACGCCGGCGTCGACGATCACCGGCACCCTGGCTTGTTCGACGATAAGGCGGATGTTGACCGGGTTCTGCACCCCAAGGCCTGACCCGATGAGCGAGCCAAGCGGCATGATCGCGCAGCAGCCGATCTCCTCCAGCTTTCGCGCATAGACCGGATCGTCGGAGCAATAGACCATCGCCTCGAACGCGTCGGAGATCAGGTCTTCAGCGGCCTTCAGCGTTTCCGCCATATCGGGGTAGAGCGTCTTCTGGTCGGCGAGAACTTCCAGCTTCACAAGGCTCCAACCGCCGGCTTCGCGCGCCAAGCGCAACGTGCGCACCGCGTCCTCAGCCGTGTAGCAGCCTGCGGTGTTGGGCAGATAGATGTACCGATCCGGAGAGACGTGGTCCGTCAGGCGCGGCTCGTCCGGATTGGACAGGTTCACCCGCCGCAGGGCGACGGTCACCATATCAACGCCGGCGGCCTCGCAGGCCTGCGCGTTTTGCGCGTAGGTCTCATATTTGCCGGTGCCGATGATGAGCCGCGAATTCAGTTTCCGGCCGGCGATGATAAGCGGATCGTCGACGATCGGTGTCGTCGGTGTCGAATTGGTCATGCATTCCTTCCTACGCTGGCATTACCCAGTCAGGTTCGGCGGGTATGATCTCAGCCCGCATCTGCGAGCACCCCGGTTTTGCTAGTTTTCGCCGAATGGCCGGCCGTGTCAAATCGGCGAGGTGTCATCCGCCGCCGACGAATTGGACGACTTCCAAGCGGTCGCCCTCCTCCAGCGCGGTGTCGACGTGACGCGATTTGGGCACGATTTCGAGATTGCGCTCGATTGCCACGCCGCGCGGATCGTCGGCGAGCAGGGCGACGAGATCCGATACGGTGGCGCCGGCGTCGATCTCGAACGGGTCTCCGTTCACAAACACTTGCATGGTCGAAACTCCCTTGCGATGGGCTTGCCTCCCGCGTCGATCCGGCGCAAGACCCAGCCAGCATGACCAAGCCCATTTTTGTGCTCAACGGCCCCAACCTGAACCTGCTGGGAACGCGCGAGCCCGAAATCTACGGAACAGACACGCTCGACGCCATTCGGACGCGGTTGGAAGCGCTCGCCGCGCCGACAGCGATCGATTTCCGCCAGACAAACCATGAAGGCGTCCTGGTGGATTGGGTGCAGGAAGGCTCCTCGGCGGCGTGCGCTATTGTTCTCAATGCAGGCGCTTACACGCACACCTCCGTCGCGCTGCACGACGCGTTGCGCGCCTGTTCCGCCGCCGTCATCGAAGTTCATCTATCCAACCCAACCGCCCGAGAGCCGTTCCGCCACGTGAACTTTGTCAGCCCCGCCGTCGACGGCACGATCGCGGGACTGGGTTCATATGGCTACGAATTGGCGCTCGCCGCCGCCAAACACGCCGCACGCGCTGCAGGGGATTGAGCAATGACCAACGCCAAATCAAAACTCGACACCGGCCTCGTGAGGGAACTCGCCGCGATTCTCCGCGACGCAGACCTCAGCGAGATTGAAATCGAACATGAAGGGCTCCGCGTTCGCGTCACCAGGCCCGGCCCGGCCGCCCTCCATGTCGCCGCACCGGTCGCGCCGCCGCCTCCACAGCCTGCGATCGCCCATCCCACCGGCATGTCGACGGAAACCGCGCCGATAGCCGCCAGCGCGCCCGAGTCCCCGGAGAATGCGGTGAAATCACCGATGGTCGGCACGGCTTACCTCTCGCCGGAGCCCGGGACGAAGAAGTTCATCGCGGTCGGCGACAAAGTGAAGGCCGGCGATACGCTGCTGCTCGTCGAGGCGATGAAGACGTTTAATCCCGTGGACGCGCCGAAGGCCGGCACCGTCAAAGCGATCCTGGTCGAGGATTCGCAGCCGGTGGAATTCGGCGAACCACTTGTCGTGATTGAATAGGACGACCCGGCCATGATCCAGAAAGTGCTGATCGCCAACCGCGGAGAGATCGCGCTGCGGATTCACCGCGCTTGCAAGGATATGGGCTTGTCGACGGTCGTCGTGCATTCCGAAGCCGATCGCAACGCGATGGCCGTGCGGCTTGCAGACGAAAGCGTCTGCATTGGCCCCGCGCCTTCAGGCCAGAGCTATCTCAAGAAATCTTCGATCCTGGCGGCCGCGGAGATCACCCGCGCAGACGCGATCCATCCGGGCTACGGCTTCCTGTCTGAGAATGCGCAATTCGCCGATATGGTGGAGGCCCACGGGATTATCTTTATTGGCCCGAAGGCGGACCATATCCGGGTGATGGGCGACAAGATCGCCGCCAAACAGGCGATGATCGACGTCGGCGTCCCGGTCGTGCCAGGCTCCGAAGGCGGCATTTCCTCGGTTAGCGAGGGCAAGAGGGTCGCGAAGAAAATTGGCTATCCCGTTCTGGTCAAAGCCGCAGCTGGCGGCGGCGGGCGGGGCATGAAGGTCGCCCACACGGAGAAAGACTTCGAAAACGCCATGAAAACGGCGAAGACCGAGGCCAAGGCGGCCTTTGGCGACGACGCTGTTTACATTGAGAAATACCTCGAAAAGCCTCGCCACATCGAAATCCAGATCATCGCCGACAGCCACGGCAATGTCGCCCACCTTTGGGAGCGCGACTGCTCCATCCAGCGCCGCCACCAGAAAGTGTTCGAAGAGGCGCCCTCCCCGTCCCTCAACCAGGCGCAACGTGAAGAAATCGGGCTGATCGTCGCGCGCGCCGTTGAGAAACTCGGCTATCTGGGCGCAGGAACGATGGAGTTCCTCTACGAGGACGGGAACTTCTATTTCATCGAAATGAACACCCGCCTGCAGGTTGAACATCCGATCACGGAGATGATCACCCGGATCGATATCGTCCGCGAGCAGATCCGCATCGCGAACGGCGCAAAACTGTCCTTCGCCCAGGAAGATGTCACATTGGTCGGCCATTCCATTGAATGCCGCATCAACGCCGAACACCCTGAGACCTTCGTCCCAAGCCCAGGTTTGATCACCGATTTCCACGCGCCCGGCGGCCCCGGCGTGCGCCTCGATAGCGCCGCTTACGCCGGTTATGTGGTGCCGCCGCATTATGACAGCCTGATCGGTAAATTGGTCGTCCATGGCCGCACACGGCGCGAATGCGTGACCCGACTGCGCCGCGCCTTGTCCGAAATGGTGGTCGGCGGCGTCGAGACGACCCTGGACCTCCATCGTGACCTTGTGAACGCCGAAGACATCATCGAAGGCGACTACGACATCCATTGGCTGGAGCGGTTTCTTGCGGAGAAAGCCGCCTGATCTTAGCTTTCCGGGATGTCGACCTGTTTTGGCCCCGACGAGCTGATCGCGTGCTATCGGCGTGGCGTGTTTCCCATGGCCGACGCGCACGACGATCCGAATCTCTTTCTGATCGACCCCGACGAGCGGGGCGTCCTGCCCCTGGACGATTTTCGCATTCCACGCCGGCTCCGGCGCACGGTGAAGCAAGATCCGTTCAAGGTGACCGTGGACACCGCGTTCACGCGCGTGGTGGAGGCGTGCGCAGAGCGAACGGCCGCACGTCCGTCGACTTGGATCAATTCCCAGATCCTGAACCTCTACAGCGCCTTACACCGTCGGGGGACGGCGCACAGCGTCGAGTGCTGGGACGGCGACGACCTGGTTGGGGGTCTTTACGGGGTCGCCATTGCCGGCGCGTTTTTCGGCGAAAGCATGTTCTCGCGCGCGACCGACGCCTCAAAGATCGCCCTCGTCCATTTGGCGGCGCGGTTGAGAGCGGGCGGCTTCGCCCTTCTCGACGCCCAATTTCACAATCCGCACCTGGAACAATTCGGACTGCTCGAATTGCGGCGAAGCGAGTTCAAACGCCTCCTCGCAGCGGCTTTGGAGGTTGAGGCGGATTTCTATTCCGCTTCGGCGCCGGTCTCTGGCGAGGGCTGCGTGCAGCGGATCACCCAAACATCGTAGACAGGATGCTCCAGCGCGCTCAGCCCGGGCGAGGACGCGAACATCCAGCCTGAGAACAGTTTCGGATTATCATCGGAGACGGTGGAAACGTCATCTTCCGAAACAGCCTCGTCCATGGTCTCGACCTGAACGGCCTGGGTGGAGCGGATTTGCAGGAAGGCCGCTGATTCGGGCGCTTCTTCAGGCGGGGTCTGGAAACAGACCTGCATGTCCACACGCAATGAGCCGAACACGACGGGCTCGCCGACGGCGACTTCGATATCCGTGGAGCGGCCGGTGATCTTGTCCAAGGCCCGCAAAATCGCCTTATCGTACTGCTCGTAAGTCACGGCGTTTGCAGCGGGCGCTCCAAGCAACGCCGTCATCGAAAGAAGCGCAATCCGCGTCATGACCCTCAATCTCCGTCGTCCGTTCCAGACGCCACAGACGACACCAGGGTCAGGAGATCGACGCTTCCGCGCGTGTAGATGATCTCGCCAGTGCCGTCGGTCGGGATATTGTCAAAACCTGCGCCGGGCTGCAGCGCGACATAGGATCCGCCGAGCAGGCCGTCCTGGGAAATCCGCGCATCGGTGTCGTCCGGCAGCAGCCATTTCGAATCGACCGACAAAACGACGACTGCATCGAACATTTCAGGGTCGCCCTCGATCGACTTGACGACGCCGGCCTTGACGCCGGCGATCCGAACGTCCGATCCGCGCGCAATGCCCGACACGTTGCTGAACCGCGCGTGGACGTCATAGCGCTGCGACGATCCGCCGACCTCGCCGCCCGTGGCGAGCGCGTACCATAGGAAAACGCCTGCAACGGCGACAACGACGATCCCGATCAGAGTTTCGACAATCGATTCACGCATCAGGTGTCCAGGCCTCGTAATCTGCGCTGTTGGCGGCTCGATGACCGCCTTCCGACAGCGCGCCTTTTGGACGCTCGGCGAAGACCGTCCCCGTCATGTTCGGCTTGTGATCCGTCTCCCAGACCCGCCGGTCCAGCGGCGCCACGGTCGGGGGATCTTCGAACGTGTGGTGAAGCCAGCCGTGCCAATCGGCGGGCACCTTGGACGGCTCCGCCAGCCCCTTGTACTGCACATAGCGGCGCTTGCGCCCTTCGATGGACGGCTTGCGCTCCTCAAAGTAGCGGTTGCCGTACTCGTCGTCGCCCACGAACGCCGCGCGGCGATTGATGTCGAACATCGCGCCGATCGTGGTTCCGTTCCACCAGGTGAATATCTTCGCAATCACGTCGCTGTACTGCCCTTTAGACTTGGCGGGAATATGGCCCGCGCGGGGCGCGGAATCCAGAGACTCCTGCAACGCAATATCTTGTGGGCGAACGCTGCAAAGCCCCAAAATCCGGTTGAGGCTTTGTTCGAACTCTCCCAATCTCGGTCCGCGCGCATGAGGACGAATCACATGACTGACGCCGCCACAAAACGCTTCGCCGACGCGGTCGACGCTCGAAAGGCCACGCCGATCGAACCATTGGAACGCCTTTTGGCGCTTGAGCTGGGGCCGAGGCGGACGCTGGACGCAGCCGTCTTACGTCAATTGGCGGACGCTGCAGACAGAGGCGCTCTGGAAGCCAAGGCGAAGATCGCGCTCGCGGAAATGCTGGAAGTATGCGGAGAGGCGCCGCGCGACCACGATCTGGCCAAATGCCTCGCTTCGGGCGTTCCCGACGAATTGATCGAGGAGGCGCTGCGCGCAGCAGACGGCTTTCAAGGCACGGCGGCGCGCCTTCGGGCCTCAGCCGTCGACGGCGCGGTCTGCAAAGCGCAGCTCTTCGATACGGATGGACTTCGCTCACACGCTGACGACGTTGCGCGGGCCCTCGGCGATGGCGTTCGCATCGCGTTCGCCGCCGCAGACGACCTCGATCCCATGGCGCCGGCTATCGCGCTCAATGTGGCCGCTTTTGTGGGCGCTGAAGGCCTGGACGCGGACGATCTGGCGCAGGTTCTGGACGCCGCGGCCCCAAACCTTGAACACGGCGCGGTCGC
The DNA here is from genome assembly GCA_964597685.1 of uncultured Hyphomonadaceae bacterium. Lineage (GTDB taxonomy): Bacteria > Pseudomonadota > Alphaproteobacteria > Caulobacterales > Hyphomonadaceae > JBCBTJ01. The sequence continues at coordinate 36,514 of CAZQZC010000002.1, forward strand.
GTTGACGGGAATCGCGGCCGCCGTGATGGCGCTTGGCGCTGATTACGCCGACGGGACAGGCCAAGATATCGGCCAGGCCCTTTGCGCGTTGGTCAGAAGTCTCGCCACCGGCGCCGCGTTCCCGGCCGCCCAAGCCAAACGCCTTGGCCTGAAGGCGCGGCGCGGCGGAGATCGCCGCTCCATCGCCATGATCGTCGCGCCGCTATCGTCGGAGGCAGAGGCCTGGCTGTCGGCGGAAAGCCGCGGCGCCGCCCCGGTCGGCGATCTCGTGACGACAAGAGGCGATCAAGCGAGCTGCATCCGTCTCGGCGTCGCAGCGCGCGCGCCCGACCGCCTCGCCGCTTGGCTGGATGCGGTGAGCGAACCCCCGTCGCTGACGAGCATAGACGGGTTTGGCGCAGAGCGTCTGGCCGTGCGCGGCTTTTCCGACCACGCTTTGCAGAAGGTGAACAACGCACTGCGCGACGGGATGCCGCTCAGCGCCGCTTTTTCCCGCTGGGTGCTCGGCGACGCTGTGATCTCAGAGGACCTCAGGCTTGACCCTGAACGGTTCGATACGGACGGTCGCGCGCTCCTGTCGGCGGTTGGGTTCTCGCGGCGCGATATCGAAACTGCGGAGCAAAGCCTGGAGGCCGCCCCAAGCCGGGCGCGCAGCCTGCTCGAAGACATCGGCTTCACCCTGACGCCGCGCCTTGAGGATGTGGTCGCCTTCGCCGAGGCCATCGCAGGTCAGTTGACTGTCCCGCCAGTCCTGGAGACGGACGGCGTGAGGGACGCCCTGGCCATCGCTGAGAACGATATCGGCGTTCTGATCGTCGGAAGCCGAACCCAACCCTCAGACGAGGTCTTGCGCCGTCTGGACAATGCACGGCGGATTGCCGACGCGTTCGACGCCCCCGCCGAGACGGTGAGCGAGCCCCAGTCCGATCCGCTTCCGACCGCCGACGACGAGAATGCGCGCGCCGTCAGGCTGCGCCTGCCCGATCGCCGAAAGGGTTATATCCAGAAGGCTACCGTCGGCGGGCATAAGATCTATCTCCACACTGGCGAGTTCGACGACGGGTCCTTGGGCGAGATCTTCCTCGACATGCACAAGGAAGGCGCAGCCTTCCGCTCGCTCATGAACAATTTCGCCATCGCGATTTCGATCGGCCTGCAATATGGCGTGCCGCTCGAAGAATTCGTCGACGCCTTCGTCTTCACCCGGTTCGAGCCGGCCGGCGACGTGACCGGCAACGACAGGATCGTGCGCGCGACGTCCATACTTGATTACATCTTCCGAGAGCTTGCGGTTTCGTATCTTGGCAGGGCCGACCTGGCCGAAGCCAGCGAAGACGTCACACATGACGGCCTGGGCCGCGGCCTGCAAGACGGCGCGCCGTTCGACCGTGAAGCCGCCAAAGTTATTTCGCGCGGCTTCTCCCGCGGGCAATTGCCAGACAATATCGTGGTCCTCGCCAAGAAACGCGAAGAGCGCGCCGATCAGGAGCGAGCGGTCGAAGACGACGACGACGCGACGGCCGCGCCGGAATATCTGGGCGATCCCTGCCCGTCCTGCGGCAGTTTCACACTCTACGCGACCGACGAAGCGGGCGGTGCAATCTGCGACGCCTGCGGGGCGCGGGCGGAAATCGCCTGAACGCCGCTTGGCGCGTGATTTGCTTCCTTCCCCGCGACTGCGGATTATGGGGAGCTTGGAGATGAAGAGCCTGCAATTCTGCCTGGCTTCGGCGTTTCTCGCCGGCGTCGCTGTCGCTCAGGACGCAAGCGACATTGAACGCGCGCAAGGGGGCGGCTCTTGCGAGGGCTGCAATCTGTTCCAAGCCACGCTGTCCTATCAGGACATAAGCGGCGTCTCCTTCGCCGACGCCCGTCTGCGCCAAGCCGACCTCTCCCTGGCGACAATGGATGATGTCGACTTTTCGGACGCCGATCTTTCGATCGCGAACCTGTTCGGCGGACGATTCTCGAGGGCTCGTTTCACGAACGCCGATCTGTCCAACGCCACGCTTGTCGGCGCCTATTTCGGACGGGCTGACTTCACCGGGGCGCAGCTGGCCGGCGCGAATCTTGGCGGATCGGACTTCCGAACGTCCATCGGCCTCACCCAGGACCAATTGGACAGCGCTTGCGGGGACGAGTCCACGCTGCTGCCCCCTGGGATGAAAACGCCACACTGCTGACACAAGCGTCAGTCTTTACAGCAAGTTTAGTTTTGCTTGCGCCTCAACATCGGTAATGACCGGGTGATGCGATTGAGATTGCTCAGCCTGGCTGCATGTATGGCGGCGCCGGCGTCCTCTTGGGCGGACGGTCCGAAGCGCGTCACCTGGCAACCGAAATATGCCGTGGCGTGCGAGGAATGCGAACTCGCCGGCAGCAATATGACCCGCTGGAACCTGACCAACGCTCGATACGCGCGAGCCAATCTGACAGGCGCGGTCCTGCACGGTGTTCAGGGGATCGCAGCCGATTTTTCCGGCGCGACGGCGCGAAACAGCAGCTTCAGCCGCTCCGATCTCGAATCAGCGAAATTCGTTGAAGCGGACCTCGCAGGCGCACGTTTCGTCGGTGCGAAAGCGTTCGGCGCGGATTTCACCAACGCGATCTTGCACCGGACGAACGTCTCCCAAGCCATCTTCATCGGCGCAACGCTCAAGTCGCTCCGGGCGAGGAATCTCATCGCCAGGTCCACCGATTTCTCTGGCTCGAATTGCTCGAACGCCCTGTTTGACGAGGCGGAGCTTCGCCGCGCCGTGTTCGACGGCGCTATTCTGAATGGCGCGTCCTTTGTGAACGCCGATATTTCGGGCGCCAGCTTTCGCGACTCTCGCCTATTCGACACGGATCTGACCGACGTCGTCGGGGGCGATAGCGCCGATTTCGCCGGCGCCTGCCGTTCCGAATTGACCCTCGGGGCGGTCGCCGCCGACTTGCCCCTCTGCTCCAGCACTCTGGTCGCCGCGAATTAGCCTGCCGGCTTCTTCGCAATGCGGATGTTCAGCTCTTTCAATTGATGCTCGCCCACCGGCGACGGCGCACCCATCATCAAATCACGCGCTTGCTGGTTCATCGGGAACAGAGTGACGTCGCGGATATTGTCCGCGTCGGCCAGCAGCATGACGATTCGGTCGACGCCGGGCGCGATGCCCCCGTGCGGCGGCGCGCCATAGCGAAACGCGTTCAGCATGCCGCCAAACTCCGCCTCCACGACCTCGGGTCCATAGCCTGCAAGCTCAAACGCTTTGAGCATAATGTCCGGCCGGTGGTTTCTGATCGCGCCAGAAGACAGCTCCACCCCGTTACAGACAATGTCGTACTGGAACGCTTTGAGGTCCAAGATCTCCTCGTCCGACGCCGCTGTCTCCAACCCATCCAGCCCGCCCTGCGGCATTGAGAAGGGGTTGTGCGAGAAGTCGATCTTCTTTGCATCCTCGTCCCACTCATACATCGGGAAGTCGACGATCCAGCAGAACCGGAAAACACCGGGTTCGACGAGGTTGAGCTCTTGACCGATTCGAGCGCGCGCCGCGCCTTGAAGCCGTTCGGCGTCCGACTTCTTGCCCGCGGCGAAAAACAGCGCGTCGCCGGCTTTAACTCCGGCGCGCTCCGCCATGAGCGCCAGCGCCTCGGGCGCGAAGAATTTTGCGATCGGGCCTGTGCCGACAAGGACGCCGCCCTCCTCGGCCAGACGCATATAGCCGAGCCCCGGCGCCTGCATCTCTTTCTTCGCCCAGGAATCCATCTTGTCGAAGAAGGAGCGCGGCTGGTCGGCGGTGTTCGGCGCAGGGATCGCCCGGACGATTCCGCCGCCATCCACGATCTTCTTGAAGACCGCGAGGGTGACGTCTTCCCGCGTCACAATGTCGGAGACGTCCGCGCACGCGATCGGGATGCGCAGATCCGGCTTGTCGGAGCCGTACTTCAGCATCGCCTCGGCGTAGGGAATGCGCGGGAACGGCCCGTCGGGAACCTGCCGGCCCTTGCCCTGCCAGTCTGCGAATTCTTCAAAGACGCCCCGCATCACGGGTTCGATGGCCTGGTACACGTCTTCCTGGGTGACGAAGCTCATCTCCACGTCGAGCTGATAAAACTCACCGGGGGAGCGGTCGGCCCGGGCGTCCTCGTCCCGGAAGCAGGCGGCGATCTGGAAGTACCGATCAACGCCCGAGACCATGATC
>CAZQZC010000003.1:0-39448 GCA_964597685.1 uncultured Hyphomonadaceae bacterium
GAGCAGAAGCTTCCCAAGCTTAAGACGAGGGTTCGATTCCCTTCACCCGCTCCAAGGGCTCAACCGATCGCAAGTCCCTGACGAATGTTCCGCGCAACGATCCTCACCCTTTTTCCTGACGCCTTTCCCGGGGCGCTTGGCGTCTCGATCATCGATCGGGCGCGGCGTGAGGGGATTTGGGCGCTGGAGACGCTGGACATACGGGCTTTTTCCGATCATAAGCACCGATCCGTCGACGACACCCCGGCGGGCGGCGGGGCCGGAATGGTCCTCCGACCCGATGTGGTGGCGAAGGCGGTCGACGCGGCGCTGTCTGCAAATTCGCGGAAACGGCCCGTCATATATTTGAGCCCGAGAGGCAAGCCGCTCACCCAGGCCCGCGTGCGAAAGCTCGCCGAAGGCCCTGGCGTGATTTTGCTATGCGGCCGATTCGAAGGCTTGGACGAGCGTGTTCTTGAGGCGCGCGACATCGAGGAAGTCTCTCTCGGCGACTTTGTTCTCGCTGGTGGAGAGATCGCCGCCCAGGCGCTGATCGAGGCGACTGTGCGGCTTATACCGGGTGTCGCGGGCAACGAGGCCTCGCTCGAGGACGAGAGTTTCGAGGCCGGGCTGCTCGAACATCCTCATTACACGCGCCCGCGCGTGTGGGAGGAGCGGGACATCCCGGATGTCTTGTTGTCGGGCGACCATGCGAAAGTCGCGGCCTGGCGGCGGATGAAGAGTTTAGAGATCACACGGGCGCGCCGGCCTGACCTTTGGGCGGCGCATCTGAAGAAGACAAGGCGAGCGTCGGAGACGGACGATGAATGTGATTGAGCAATTGGAAGCCGAAGAGGTGGCTCGTGTCACCGAAGGCAAGACGATCCCGGAATTCTCTCCTGGCGACACATTGAGCGTGAACGTCCGCATCAAAGAGGGCGACCGCGAGCGGGTCCAGCGCTATGAGGGCGTTTGCATCGCCCGTTCGGGCGCAGGCCTGAACGAGAGCTTCACGGTTCGGAAAATCTCCTTCGGCGAAGGCGTGGAGCGCGTTTTCCCCGTCGTTTCACCGATGCTTGAGAGCATAGAGGTCAAGCGCAAGGGCCGCGTGCGCCGAGCGAAGCTTTATTATCTGCGCGACCGTCGGGGCAAGTCGGCCCGTATCGCCGAACGCACCACAGGCCGCGGCATTGAGCAGGTCGAGGTGGCCGTCTCCAAGACGGAGCGTAAGAAACAGCGCGCGGCCGACAAGGAAGCGCGCCGCGCCGAGGCCGCAAGGCAGCGCGAAGAAGCCGCGAAGGCCAAAGCGGCTGAGGAGGCGGCGGCGGCTGCAGCCGCCGAAGCTGAAGCGAATGCTGACGCCGAGGGCGGCGCTGAAGATTAGGTTCGCCGATTCCGCGGCGACGGAGGGCTAAGGCGTCGAAAACGCCGCCTTCAAGGCCGCGCCTATGCGTCGATAATCTTCAACGCGTCGGGAATCCGAACGCCAGATCAAGTGCACTGGACGGTTCCATCTTGCGCCGGACAGCGGCGCCGCTGCGACGTCGTTCCGGCCGTCGATCTCTGATCGGACATACAATTCGGTGACGATTGCGACGCCAAGGCCCGTGGCCGCCATTTGGCGCAAGGCGTCCAAAGAGGTGCCTTCATAGTCAAATCGGACCGACGCGGAGGCCGCCTCCGCAAGTTCGGCAGTCTTGCGTCCTAGACGGTAGCGCGCGCCGAGCGTGAGTAGATCACGTCCGGCGAGGTCAGCTGGTTTTAAGACATCTCGCGCCGAGAGGAGATCATCGGCCGGCATGACGGCGAAGAGCTGCTCTGAAAACAGGATGTCGGAGAACAAGCCGCTCGGCGTTACGGGCGCGTCCGACAGCGCGGCGTCGAGTGCGCCTTCAATCACGAGCCGCTCCAAATCTTCGCTTGGCCCTTCGCGAACAAACAGCCGGAGTTCCGGATAAGCGGCGTGGAGCCCGGGCAGGGCGCGCGGCAACAGATAGGGGCCAAGGGTCGACAAAGCGCCCAGGCGCACCAAGCCTCCAAGCGCCTCGGCTTGGCGCGCAGCGCCCGCTTCGAGGTCAGACACAAGCGCGAGAACGGTGCGCGCCTTGCTCAAAACCGCGTCGCCAGCAGGCGTTAGCCGCGCCCCGTGTCGGCCACGCTCAAGCAAGATGACGCCCAATCGGGATTCGAGCGCCGAAATCTGGGCGCTGATCGCTGATTGCGACACCCGCAAGCGCGCCGCGGCCTCGCCGTAACGACCCGTATCGGCGATTGCGACAAGGCATTGGAGCTGGCGGAGCGTCGTCATATTCCATCACATTTTCAGATTGAAACAGACATACCTTCAGATTGGAAAGATGGAAATATCCCGACCATGTTCACCCTCAAGTTCAGGCCACCGCTGTTTAGACCGGGATCGGATCAGAGATTATGCATGTTCGACGCGCCGCGCTCATGAAGCGTCTAGCGAATATTCAGCTGCAGCTCCAAGGCGAGTTCTTGAGCGCTTCCCCAGATGCCGGGCGGACGTCCGAATTGATATCGGCGAGCGCTGTGATCCGGGGCGAAATGAATGGTTTTGACAGCGCGGCGCCACAACTGGTTCGCGCCTCTCCACCCGATCGGAAGCGAGAGAGATGATGTGATTTTGCAAGCTCAACTCTAGCCGGTCCCTCTCGCGTGGCCCTCCCCGAACGACCACGCTCCCGCCTCCCGGCTTGAGTCCCCTGTCCCGCTGCAGGCCCCCGCCGTATCCCCGTCCCTTCCCCAACGGCTTCCTCCTGCAGCGGGACGTTTTTTCTCAAGCGCTTGCGCTCTAACCCGGCAATTCGTTAGCTGTGAACATGGCTTCGAAGACGCTCTACGACAAAATCTGGGACGCCCATCTCGTGCGCCAGGACGCTGAGACCGGCGAGGCGGTGATTTATATCGACCTCCACCTTATTCATGAGGTTACGACGCCTCAGGCCTTCGCTGGACTGCGTGCGGCTGCGCGACGCGTCCGCCGGCCGGACCTCACGCTCGCCGTTGCGGACCACAACACGCCGACTGAAGGCCAGTCCCGCGGGATTGGCGGGGTGACTGATCCCGCCGCCCGCGCGCAATTGGAGGCGCTTAGCCGGAACGTGGCTGAGCATGGCGTTGAATTCTTTCCGATGGGCGATCTGCGTAACGGCATCGTCCACGTGGTCGGGCCGGAGCAGGGGCGGACACAGCCTGGTATGACAATTGTTTGCGGCGACAGCCACACATCGACCCATGGCGCCTTTGGCGCGCTGGCCCATGGCATCGGCACGTCGGAGGTCGAGCACGTGCTCGCAACGCAGACGCTGCGGGCCCAGAAGATGATGAACATGGCTGTGGATGTCACTGGCTCATTGGCCGAGGGCGTGACCGCGAAGGATCTCGCCCTCCACCTGATCGCGAGGATCGGAACCGCTGGCGGAACGGGCCACGTGATCGAATACCGCGGCGAAGCGATCCGGGCTCTGTCGATGGAAGGGCGCATGACGCTTTGTAATCTGTCGATCGAAGCCGGCGCCCGGGCCGGCCTGATCGCGCCGGACGAAACGACCTTCGCCTATCTGCAAGGCCGCCCCGCCGCGCCGAAAGCTGGCGCTTGGCAAATGGCGCGGCGTCATTGGGAAACATTGGCGTCCGACGACGACGCCGTTTGGGATTCGATCGTTCAGATCGACGCCGGCGAGATTGAGCCGACGATGACCTGGGGAACAAGCCCCGGCCAAGCGATCCCGATTTCCGGGCGGGTTCCCGACCCCGCTGATATCTCGGACCCGGCTGGAAGGGCGAATGTAGAACGCGCGCTTGACTATATGGCGCTGACAGGGGGGCAACGCCTCGCTGGCGTGCCGGTCCAGCGCGTTTTCATCGGCTCATGCACAAACTCCCGGATCGAGGACCTGCGCGCAGCCTCAGAGGTCGCGCGGACGGGGCGGGTGGCCAGCGGCGTGAGGGCCATGGTTGTCCCCGGCTCTGGGCTCGTCCGCGCCCAAGCCGAGGCCGAGGGGCTCGACGAGATTTTCCGCGCTGCGGGCTTTGAATGGCGCGAGCCTGGCTGTTCCATGTGCTTAGGCATGAATCCAGACATCTTGGCGCCTGGCGAACGCTGCGCGTCGACGTCCAACCGCAATTTCGAAGGACGCCAAGGCCGGGGCGGGCGGACGCACCTCATGAGCCCGGCGCTTGCGGCGCGGGCCGCGCTGACCGGTGTGCTCGTGTGATCTTCTCCGCCGTTGTCGGAAGGCTTTGACAAGGTTAACGCTTTGGACGCCGTGCGCTGGGCGCGGCGTGATCCCGTAGGGGAGGGAGAGACCATGAAGAAGTTTGCTTTGGCGGCGCTTGGCGTTGCTATCGCCGTCGCACCGGCCTTCGCCGCGTCGCGCACCGTGAAGTTCGAGAACGACGACGGATCCGTGACCACGTTCACCTTCAAAGACGACGGCACAGCGACCACGGATACCGGCGCTACCTTGCCCTATACGTGGGACGAAGCGTCGAAGACTCTCTGCGGCGACATCCCGGACCAAGGCCAAGTCTGCGCCACCTTTGAGGAGGTCGGCGATGAGATTGGCTCCACGACCACGTACACGCTCTCAACCGGCGGCGGCGGCACGGCCACGTTGATGGCTGTCGAGGAATAGGTCGGCCCGGATCTCACCTTAACCAAACGCGCTCGCCCTCTGGAATCGGCGGGCGCGTTTGGCGCCGGGGATATGATCCTTGTGACGGGCGATCGCGATGTCGCGCGATATGAGATAGTCAAATACGTCAAGCCTTAACCGCCACAGGAGATGTCCATGGCCCGCTTCACGCTCAACGGCATGTGGCCGTCCGGCCCGACCTACAAAGTCGGCCTTATGCTTTCGCTCACCGGCACGCCGTACGCCTACAACCACATTGATCTACGCGCCGGCGCGCACAAGGATCCAGGCTATCTAGAGAAGAACCGTTTCGGCCAAGTGCCGTGCCTAGAGGATCATGAGGCCGATATCTGCCTTTGCCAGTCCTCGGCCATTCTCGAATACCTGGCTGAGGTCACCGGACAATTCGGCGGGGCCAGCAGAACCGAACTCTACCGCGCCAAGGAATGGCAGCATTGGGCGGTGCTTGGGCTTGCGGCGGGCGTTTATCGCGCCCGCGCCAAAGTGCTCGGCTTTTTCGACATCCCGGATCCAATCCACGCCGTGAACGTGAAGATGGCCAATGATGGTCTTAAGGAGCTAGATAAGCATCTCGACGGCAAGACGTGGCTCGTCGGGGACGGTGCAACGATCGCGGATATCGACCTTTACGGCGTCGCGGCCTATTGCGGCCAAGCGCAAATCGATCTTGCGCCGTACCCCAATGTCCAAGCCTGGATGGCCCAGGTCGAGGCCTTGCCGGGCTTCAAGGACATCCTCTCGTGCCTGCCGCAGGAGAGCGTGGCCGCGTGATTACGGGCCTCGACCATGTCGTCCTCGCTTGCCCAGACCTAGCGGCCGGATCAGCGGCCTATGGGACTTTGCTTGGCGCGTCGCCAGTTTGGTGCGCCGCGTCCGACGGTGCGGGAACGGCTCTGTTCAAGGTTAACAATTGCGCGCTTGAACTGATCGCGCCGGCGGGCGAAGGGCCCGTCGGCGATCGATTGAAGACCCTCGTCGAGGCGGAAGGTCCCGGCCTGAAGAGCCTGGCCTTCATCACGGATGACATCGACGCGGCGCGTCGCACATATGCGCGCCGCGGCCTGTCGCCGTCGGAGGTGTCGGATGGCGGCGGCGTCGACATCGACACGGGCGCGAAGCGGACCTGGCGTCGGGTGCGCCTCGACGACGACGCCATGGCGGGTGTGAAGACCTTTGCGCTGCAGCCGCAAACCGGTGCGACGCCAGACGCGCAACGCCAAGCAGGGTCGGCCATCGCGCTCGACCACATCGTGATCAACACACCGAATCCCGACCGCGCGCTCGGGATCTACGGCGCGAAGCTGGGCTTGCGTTTGGCGTTGGACCAAACCTTCGAAACTTTTGGCGCGCGGCTGATGTTCTTTCGCGTCGGCGGGGTCACGGTCGAAATCGCGTTCCGACTAGGGGGCGGGCTGGATCCGAACGGCCCTGATCGGCTTTGGGGCCTGACCTGGGCGGTCGACGACCTGGCGGCGGCCCATTTCCGTCTTCTGGAAGAGAAGCTCGACCTCTCCGACATCCGAACGGGTCGAAAACCCGGCACGCGCGTCTTTACGGTCCGGAACGGAACCCTCGGCGTGCCGACGCTGTTCATCGAGCATGGGCCGCGCTAGGCTTTCGGCATGCAGCCGTTCACGAGCCTGACAGGAAAAGCCGCGCCGCTTTTGGAGCGTAACCGACTGATGGCGAATGTGGATACCGACCGCATTATCCCAAAGCAATTCCTGAAGACGACCGAGCGGTCCGGCCTTTCAGTCGGCTTGTTCCATGAACTCAAGACCCATGCGGATGGATCGCCCAATCCTGATTTCGTCCTGAACCAGCCGGAGTATTCTGGCGCGTCGATCCTGATCGCCGGGGCGAATTTCGGGTGCGGCTCGTCGCGCGAGCACGCGCCCTGGGCGTTGCTGGACCAGGGGTTGCGATGTGTCATCGCCCCCTCCTTCGCCGATATCTTCTACAACAATTGCTTCAAGAACGGCGTACTGCCGATTGCCTTGCCGGAAGACGTGGTCGAGCGTCTTGCCGATCAAGCCGGCGGTGCAAACCATGTTTTCTCCATTGATCTGGACGGACAGACAATTACGGGACCGGATGGCGCAACGCACGGGTTCGACATCGATCCCGGCCGCAAGGCGAAGCTCCTCGCCGGCCTCGACGAGATTGGCGAAACCCTGTCCAGCGAAGCTGATATTACCGCGTTTGAGGCGCGCCGCCGTCTCGCGGCGCCCTGGTTGGAGACATGATCATGATTGTCATCGAAGGCACGGTTCGTATTCCGGATGGCGCGCTGGAGCGCACGCGCCCCGCCATGGAAACGATGATCGCCGCCAGCCGCGCCGAGGCGGGCTGCATCGATTACGCGTATTCGATCGATGTGCTCGATCCCTGCCTGGTTCACGTCAATGAACGATGGATGAGCCGAGAGGCCTTGGCCGCCCATTTCCAGACGCCGCATATGGCGGAATGGCGAAAAGCGGTGGCCGAAATCGGACTGACCGACCGTCGCCTGCGTCTCTACGACGCCGAGCCGGAAGAAATCTAAAGCCTTTCCAGGCGAAGTGGATCCCGGTTCGCCGGCCGGAAATGCGTCACAACAAAGACCTATGGCGGCGCGGTGAGTCCAATTGGTCGCGCGCCGCTATAACGCCTCAGCCGAGGGTCTGCTGGATCTTGATAATCGCGGGCGTGATCAGCACGCCCAACAAGACCGGAAACACGAATATGATCAACGGGACGGTCAGCTTCGCCGGCAAGGCCATCGCCTTCTCTTCCGCGGACAGGATGCGGCGCTGACGCATGTCTGAGGAGAACACGCGCATCGTCGTCCCGAGGCTCGTCCCCATCTCTTCCGATTGACGCAACATGGTCGCCAGGGCGCTCGCCTCCTCCAGTCCGATCCGATCGGCGAAGCTGCGCCAGGCGTCTTGGCGCGCGCGGCCGGCGCGCAGCTCAAGCGAGATCATGCGAAGATTGTAGGCGAGCGTCGGGTAGCGCGGACCCAATTCATCGGCGACCCTGGCCACGGAGGCGTCGAGGCTGAGCCCAGCCTCCACGCAGGCGACCAAGAGATCCATCATGTCCGGGAAGCCCTCAGAGCATTCCAACCGCCGAGCGCTGATGCGCCGGTCGACCATCACGCCCGGTGCGGCCAGGCCTGCAATGGCGAGAAATCCGGACACTAGCAAAGGGGCGTACGAGCCTAGGTCCAAGTTTTGGATTTGAGGTAGTGCGAACAAGAGCGCGACCTGCGGAACGACGACGCCGGCGAAGCGCGCACCGTAATAGACCGCCACCGCATTGTCGTTGAGGTAGCCCGCTTGAAGCAGCTTGAAGCGGATCGCGCTCACGCCTTGATCACCGCCCGAGGCCTTCGCGTTTTTGGCGAAACTCGCGAGCAAGCCATCCAAAAAGCCGGGGCTTTTGGGCTTTGCAGGACCCGACGCAATCGCCGCAGCATCCCCGCGCCGCTCCAGGCGTTCGCCCAATTGGTCTTGCCTGCGCGCTTGCCGGATGAACGAAATCAGACCAGGCGCCGCGACCAGGGCCGCCAACACGGTGAGCAGGATCGGAGCGGAGTCCGAGGAGAGAAGGTCGTCCAGCACAATCCTATGTCCTGAAATTGATCATCTTGTTCATGATCAAGTTGCCAATCAGCATCCAAATACCGAATCCAGCAAACGTGTACTGCATCGCAGGAACATGAATGACGGATCCGTAGAATTCCGGCCGCATGAGATGCACGATCAGAACGACGATGAACGGCGCCGACGTTAGAATCATGGCCGATGCGCGCCCCTCCGACGAAGCGGCCTTCACCTTCAAGGCGAGGGTCTGGCGCTCCCGGATCGTGTTGACGTTGGCCTTGAGCAACTCGGTCAGGTTGCCGCCGGTCTTTTCCTGCAAGCGAACTGTTGCGGCGAACAAGTCCACGTCGGGATCGCTCGCGCGAACGCCGAGGCGGCGGACGGCTTCGGTCAGCGACAGGCCATAGGACATCTCGTCCGCCGCCATCCCAAACTCAGAGCCGATTGGATCGGGCATCTCCCGGGCGACAAGCGCGACGGCGGTCGGTACGGGATGGCCGGCCTCCAGGCTGCGCGCCACGATCTGCAGGGCGTCGACGAGCTGACGGCTCATTTTCTTTGTGCGGGCGCCCGCCGCGAATTTTAGAACCATGAAGGGGCCAAGGAGCGTCGTCCCGCCGCCCATGGCCGCCGCGACGATCGGCATACCGGCGAAATACCAGACCGCGCCGCCGACCAATGCGCCCGCCGTCAGCGCGAAGACCGTCCAGCGGACGGGGTGGAACGCCAAGCCGGACCGGGTGACCAGCTTGTTGAACCACTTCGACGGCAGGGCGAAGTCGCCGTCTTCGTTCAAGGCGCGCTGGCGGCGTAATTCGACGATCAGCTGGCTGGCGGACTCCGATTTGGTCTTCAATTTCAAGCGTCGGTTTAAGACGGTGCGGACCTGAGTTTCGGTGAAGATCCCGAAACATGCTTGTACAAGTAGGAAGCCCGCCGCGAACAACATGATCGAGGCGATGAGCGAATTGGTCTCGAGGGCGGCCACCCAGTCCATTACGACAGCGGTTTCGACGGATCGAAGATCGACGCCGGCATGTGCACGCCGCGTCGTTCCATCTCTTCCAAGAATTTCGGACGGATGCCCGTGGCGACGAACTGGCCGTGCACCTTCCCGTCGTCATCGGTATGGGAGCGTTCGAACTTGAAGATTTCCTGCATCTGCACGACCGGGCCTTCCATGCCCGTGATCTCGGCGATGGAGACGACCTTGCGCGAGCCGTCGGAGAGGCGCGTCGCCTGGACGACGAAGTTCACGGCCGCTGCGATCTGGTGGCGGATTGCGTCCTCCGAGATGCGCATGCCGCCCATGGCGACCATTTGCTCGAGACGCGTGATGGCGTCGCGCGGATTGTTTGCGTGGATCGTCGCCATGGAGCCTTCGTGGCCCGTATTCATCGCCTGAAGCATGTCGAAGGCTTCTTCGGAGCGCACCTCGCCCAGAATGACCCGATCTGGCCGCATGCGAAGGGCGTTCTTGACCAATTCGCGCTGGCGAATCTCGCCCTTGCCTTCGAGGTTCGGCGGGCGGGTCTCCATGCGGGCGACGTGGGGCTGTTGGAGCTGAAGTTCGGCGGCGTCCTCGATCGTGATCAGACGCTCCTTGTGGCTGATCGAAGAGGACAGCGCGTTCAGCAGCGTCGTTTTGCCCGAGCCGGTGCCGCCTGAGATGACCGTCGACGCCCGACATTTCACGGCGCCGCAGATGAAGTCCGACATGCTCTGGGTCATCGCGCCGAACCCGACAAGCTTATCGATCGTGAGCGGCGACTTGGAGAATTTTCGGATCGAGACGAGCGGCCCGTCGATGGCGATCGGCAGGATCGCCGCATTCACGCGCGACCCGTCCGCAAGTCGCGCGTCGACCAGGGGCTGGCTCTCGTCCACCCGGCGGCCCACGGCGGCCACGATCCGGTTCACGATGCGCAGAAGGTGGTCGTTGTCGGCGAAGCGGACATTCGCGAGCTCCAACTCGCCGCCGCGCTCGACATAGACCTGCTTGTACCCGTTGATCAAAATGTCGGAGATCGCCGGGTCCTTCAGCAGCGGTTCGATCGGTCCCAGACCGGTCATCTCGTCAAAAACGGCGTCGGCGAACTCGGCCTCCTCCGCCGCCGACATGGCCATGTCCTCGCGGCGAATGATGTCGGAGACGATGCCGCGCAATTGGGTCTTGAGGGAGCGCTCGTCGAGCTTCTCCAGCGCGCCGAGGTCGAGTTCGTCGATCAGACGGCCGTGGATCTGGAGCTTCGCCTCCAGCATCTTGTCATTCGCCGGCGCTTTCGGCGGTGGAGGCGGGGGCGGGGACGCTGGCCGAGGCGCCGGGGCGGTTGCTCGCTGTGGCGCGGCCGCCGCCGGCTCAGCCGGAGCCGCCGCAGCGACTGGCGATCCTGGGCGCGAGAAACGACGCATCACGCCCGCCTCCGATCCGCCTTGGCCGGCGCGAGCTTTTCAACGAGCGCCTCGACGTCGCGCACCAGCGGGCTCTTTGCTTTCGCCGCCGCCACCGGGATGCCGAGGTTGACCGCTTCGCGTGCAGCGAACCAATCGGAGCTGACGGTTGCAGAAATACCCCGTTGGATCGCGCGTTCGGCTTGCTGGATAGAGAATCCGCTCTTCTGCTGGCGCTTCGGGAACATCCGGTTGAGCACCAGGCGCGCCGGCCCGCCGCCTTCGCGCAACCGGTCGACATCGCGGCATACATCCGCCGCGGCGTGAAGGCTGGGCACGGTCAGTTCGCTGACAATCAGGGCTTCGTCCACGGCGGAGAGAACCGACGTCGACCAGGCCAATCGATGGCGCGGCATGTCGAGGACGACATAGCGAAACGTCGAACACGCCACGTCCAACAAGCTCAAGACGCCATCGCCGCCGGCGCGGATTTCGGCTTCCGGATCGCGCGGGGCGGCGACGACGCAGAACCCGCTATCGTGGCTCCAGCAATAGGCGCGCAAGAGTGTCTCATCGAGCCGCGAGGGGTCGGTGCTCAACCCATCCACGTCGAGCCGCTGTTGGCCGTCGAGATACGCGGCTGTCATGCCGTCGGCGAGGTTGAGGTCGATTAAGCAGACGGTGTCCTTTCCGCTGCGAGCGGCCAGGGCGTGCGCCGTTTCGATGGCGAGCGTGGTCGATCCGGCGCCGCCGACCGCGCCCATGAACGCCCAACATTGAGCAGCGGGCGCAGCGCCCGACGTGCTTTGCGTGTCTTCGATCTCGTTGAGCTTGGCCAGCGAGGCGACGATCTCGGGGAGGTTCGCCTTCGCGGGCAGAATGTCGCTGCCGCGTAGGCGCAGAAGGGCCCGTACGGCGGGCGCGCTGAGATTGTCTGCGAGCAGCAGCATGGCCGTGTTCGGCCTTTCGTCCGCGAAGGCTTGGATCATGTCCGCCGCACCGGCGCGGGCGTGATCGATCATCACCAGGCCGCCGCCATGGGCGAGCGCAGCTTCGCGCGGCGACAAGCCTGAGAGGTCGCTCACCGCTGCACCGGCTGTGTTGAGGGCGCGAAGCAAGTCTTCACCGACAAAGGCGCCCACTGCCGCGACGGCGCGCCGTGGAGGCTCGCGGAATTCAGGCTCTGGTTCGTTGGCGCGCCGGCTGAGGAGCATGTCCTAACCCCCCGCGTCGGTGGTGGAGCCGCCGGTCGCGCTGGAGGATTGCTCAGACGGACCGCTGCGGTGGCGCTCGACGGCGACGGTGGCGCGCTCCCCGGACTGCCCTTCCACCGCTTTGTAATTCGGCGTGTTCACGTCGCGGATCGATTGGGTGGCGATATTGGCGCGGTTCGCGCCGCCGAAGATGAACTCGCCCTGGGCGTCATGACTGGCGCACCCCGTCAGTGAGATAGCCAGGCCTGCGAGCAATGCGTGTTTGCGGGTCACCAGACGCCTCCTTCGACGTCGCGCGGATCGGCGACGGTTTTCTGGTTGAGGAACAGATTTGCATCGCTCGGCTCATCGAAGGCGTCGAACGGCGTTTTCAGATGATCGGGCGACGGCGCGGGTTGGACCAAGCGCGGTGTAATGATGATGACCAATTCTGTTTCGCTGCGCTGGAATCGCTTGGACGAGAACAACGCGCCGATGACCGGGATATTGGCGAGCCAGGGCGTCTGGCGCACGTCGTTGGAGTAATCGTTCTGCAAGAGGCCTGCGATGGCGAAGGCTTGCCCGTCGCGCAGTTCAACCGTCGTATCCGCGCGGCGGATGCGCAACGCCGGTATCGACACGCCGGAGATGGTCACCGCGTTGGCGGAGTCGAGGGCGCTGACTTCCGGACGGACGTGAAGGTTGATCAGCCCGTCGCCAAGAACAATCGGCGTAAAATCAAGCCCGACGCCAAACTGGCGAAATTCGATGGTGATCGTTTCGTCGCCGGCCGCGACGGGTATCGGAAACTCTCCGCCGGCCAGAAAACTGGCTGTATCGCCTGACAGGGCGACCAGATTGGGCTCCGCCAAGGTCCGGACGACGCCCTTTTCCTCAAGCGCGTTCAATGTGATGTCGACGTTCTCACCCCCAATTCCAAGGAAGGCGGCGACCGCGGCTTCGCCGAGGCCGGAGATCAAATTGCCGTCGGAGGCGAACGAATTGCCACCCGTGTCGACAACCGAAGTCGTGACGCCGAATTCCTTGATCGCCGCGCGCGACGCTTCGACAAAGCGTACTTCCAGAAGGACCTGTTGGCTCTCGGATATCGTCAGGCCGTTGGCGACCCCGCCGGGCACATGGCGTTCGGCGAGTTGCACCGCGAGATCGGCTGCCGACGCCGTCGTGGCGCGGCCGTCTATGAACACTCCGTCTAGGATCGGATACACGTCGATATCCTCGCCCGGCAGGAGGCTCGCAAGGTCGGCGCGCAGAGCGTCGAGGCCCAGATCGACCACGATCTCAATGAGCTCCGACACCTCGCCGTCGTCGTCGTAGAGCAGTAAAGTCGTCCGGCCGGACGAGATGCCGCGGACAAAAAAGGATTTGTCGCTGGTCGGCATCGCTTCGGCGATGGTCGGATCGGCGACGACAAGCGTCGAAAAACGCCGCTCAGCCTCGATCACCTTGGATTGGCTACGGTCAAGCGCCAGGATGGGCGCTTCGGCTGGCGCGGACAATTCGGTCCATGAGGCTGCGGGCGAGGCGAGTGCGACGCCGGCGACGACCGCTGCGATCGCCGCGCGCAAAGACAGTATGGTCATTGCGGCTTGTCCTTGGCGTAGGGAGTTTGAACGGATTGCTCGGTCGAGCCGCTAATGACGCGGATCGTGACGGAGCTCGGCGGCTTGGGCGCGGCGGGACGAGGCGCCCGCACGATCTTGCGTGGCGCAGGCGGCGCGGCCGGCTGCGGCGGGGGCGGCGGAGGGGCGGCCTCTTCGTCCTCGCCGATCAGAGCAAGGGCCAGGTCACCGCGATTGGCGGCCGTATTCAGAGCCAGCGCCTGGTCGCGGCTGACTTCCAAGGTCACGGTGTTCGCGATCTTTGCGCCTTCGTGGCCCGCGCCAAAGGCCTGATCGACGGCGAGGACCAGCACGTCGCGCAGAACCATTCGCGAGGCCCCGTGGGAGGGGGCGTCGCGCTCCCACGGGGGCGCGTTGGGATCTCGAATCTCCGTGTATTCGACCACGTCGACCCGGTCTCCGGGTAGAATAAACCCGGCAACGCCGCGTACATCGTCGACCTCAATCGAAACGGCGCGCTTGCCCGGCTGAATGTCTTGAGCCAGCGCGAGGCGCGGCGGTGAAAAGGCGACCTTGCTCAACAGGACAGGCTCGCCCTCGGCGATCAAGCCCGCAGCGTAAACGGTGTCGCCGGCGTCGCCGCGAACGTCTTCAGGATCGCTGAGCGCGCCCCGGGGGGCGAGGTTTGCGGGCCAGTCGACGAGTGTCAGAGAAGACGCGTCGACCTCAGCGCCAGTTTCGATATCTGTCGACGCCACGACGACGGGAATCGTTTCAATCTCCGCCGCCGCAGCTGCTGGCGGGATAGATGTCGCTTCGGCGTTCGTGCCGATCCAGCCGCGCCCAACGACAAGCGCGGCGCCGCCGAGAACGACGGAAGCTCCAAGACTGATTAAGGGTCCGGCTTTCAACTCACCCCTCCACGAATTCTTCGGGTCGGATGCTGAAAGGCTTACCGACGACACGATAAACTTCGCTCAATTCGCAGATCCGAATTCCGGCCGGGGCAGTTATGAAATCTTAGGATTTTCGAACGGCGAAGGCCCGGGGCGAGCCCTGAGCCGGCGTGTAATCGCCTTACGGGCGCCGATTGCGACATCCCGCCTCAGTCTGCGTTTACGTCCGTGTTTAGCTTAACGCTGCGTCATTGTCCCAACGGCGCCGCTTGTCTTCCCCACGCGGTCCGGCAGTCTGACGCCGAGGGAGGATGGCATGGACCTTACGCTCAGTCGCGAACACGAGGCGTTTCGCAAACATGTGGGCGATGTCATGGACGCCAACCGCCACTTGGCGCCTGGCCCTGACGATCGCGGATTGAAACATCCCAAACGGCTGGCCTGGCAGAGATTTCTCATCGAAAACGGCCTGGCGGCGCGCACGATCCCGAAGGAATACGGAGGCTATGGCGCTGAGCCGGACATTCTAAAGTCCCGGATCATTGCGGAGGAGTTTGCCCGGACGGGCCTGCCTGGCGCTCTGGCGAACCAAGGCGTCTCCATGTTCGTGCCCACATTGCTGGAACTTGGAACCGAGGCGCAGAAACAGGCCTGGATCAAGCCGACCCTGCAGGGCGACACCATATGGTGCCAGGGCTATTCGGAGCCGGGATCGGGCTCGGACCTCGCCAGTTTGTCGACGCGGGCGCACATCGACGGCGACGATTATGTGATCAACGGTCAGAAAATCTGGACCTCGACGGCGCGGCAGGCGGACATGATTTTCTGCCTCGTCCGCACCGAGCCCGACGCCAAGAAACACGAAGGCATCTCCTACCTCATCTTTTCCATGCAAACGCCGGGGATCGAAGTGCGCCCGCTGGTCGACATGACGGGGGCCGCCAATTTCAACGAAGTCTTCTTCACCGATGTCCGCGTGCCGCGCAGCCAAATCGTTGGCGCCCCAGGGGAGGGGTGGAAGGTCGCCAATGCAACGCTCACCCATGAGCGCGGCATGCTGGGCGATCCCAACGCCGCGAAAGCCCGGCTTTTGGCGATCGCCGAACTGATGAAGCGAGAGACGATCGACGGCCAGCGTTTGATCGACAACCCCGTCTTCCGCGACCGCCTCGTTGCGCTACAGGCGCGCGTCTACGCCATGCAGGCGAACGGTCTGCGTGTGATGACCAGCGCGCTTCAGAAACAGCGTTCCGGCATGGCGGGCCTGATCATCAAGCTCCAGGGCTGCGAACTGAATCACGAACTCGCCCGTCTCGCTATCGATGCGATGGGAGAGTTGGGGATCCTCTACGACGACAGCCCTTATCTGCGCGATCTCGGCGTTTGGCAGCAGCGCTACATGTACGATTTGGGCCTGATCATCGGCGGGGGCACGGCGCAGATCCAGAAGAACATCATTGCCGAGCGCGGCTTGGGCCTGCCGCGCGAGCCGAAGCCCGCAACGGCTTAAGGAGGGTTAAAGATGGAATTCGCCCTGTCCGACGATCAGCGCATGCTGCAGGACTCGATCCAGGCCTGTCTCGAGACTGTAAGTCCGCTCGACGAGGTCCGGAAAGCGGCGTCGGGCGACACTGACGTTTTGGCCGCAATTGAATCAGGCCTCGCGGAATTGGGCGTCGGCCAGGTCTTGGTTCCCGAAGCGCATGGCGGTTTGGGGCTTGGCCTGCTCGACGCCGTTCTGGTCCAGGAAGCGCTCGGCCGCGCAATTGCGCCGGCGGGCTTCACCGCAGGCGCCGCGATGGCGGTGGCGGGCGTCATGAGCGCCGGGACCGAAGATCAAAAGGCCGAATGGCTGCCCAAGATCGCGAGCGGCGAAGCGCGCTTTGGCGTTGCGGTTGCTGAACATGTCGGCGCGCGAGAGGGGGCGGGCGTCGCCGCCCAAGACGGCGTCTTGTCCGGCAAGAGCCTGTTTGCGCTGGAGACGGCGCGCGCAAGCCATATCCTGGTGCGAGACCAGGACGGCCGACTGCACGTGGTTGCAGCCGACGCGTCCGGTTTGACCCGGACGCCGCTGACGACGATCGATGCGACGCGCGATTTCGCCGAGCTGTCGTTCGATGCGGTGGAGGCGACCCCCCTTTCGGCGGAGAACCAGCCCGGCGCCGCAGCGACGCGAACGGTTCAAACGGGCCGCCTTCTTCTGGCGGCCGACACGCTCGGTGCGGCGCAGTCCATGCTCGACAAGGCCGTCGCCTATGCGCAGGAGCGCAAGCAATTCAATCGCGTCATCGGAAGCTTCCAAGCGGTCAAGCACCTCTGCGCTGAGATGGCGGCTGACCTCGAACCCGCCCGCGCCCTCGTCTGGCATGCGGCCCACGCCAAGGATGAGGAGATGGAGGAGGCCGACTTGATGATCTGTCTCGCCAAGTCCCACCTCGCCGAGATCGGCGCATTCATCGCCCGCACCTCAACAGAGGTGCATGGCGGGATGGGCTTCACCGACCTGGTGGGGTTGCACTATTGGTTCAAGCGCATCGGCGTGAATCGGCAGCTCTTGGGCGGTCCAGAGCGTGTGCGCGAGGACGCCGCGCGCCTTCAGGGCTGGACCTCTTAATCCAACGCGCCGAGATAGGGCAGGCCGCGATACTTGCCCGCATCGTCCATGCCATAGCCGACGAGGAAACGCCCCGGCGCCTGGAACGCGCAAAAATCGACGCCGTTCTCGGGCGCCCAGGGCTTGCTGGCCAACGCGCAAGTGAGCACTTCCCGCGCGCCCTTGGCCAGAAGATGGGCTTTGGCGAAGGTCAGCGTCCTTCCCGTATCGAAGACATCGTCGATCACGATAACGCCCCGGCCTTGCACCGGGCGAGATATGTCGGCGCGCACCACCACGCGGCCAGAGCTTTCGCGCGCGTCCTTGTAGCTTTCGAGCCAAAGCGCATCGAGCACCGGGTGCACGTCCCGCCGGGCGAGCGCTTTCATGAGGTCGGCCGTGAAGGGCGTTGCGCCGATCAGAATGCTGACGGCGGTCCATTCGCCCTCCAGGCGCGGCGCCAGCGTGTCGGCCAAGGCCTCGACCTTCGCCATCAAGTCGTCTTCGGTCAGGACGACGGAGATCTCGGGCGTTGCGCTCATTCGCCGCCAGTCTCCGGCAAGTCCGCCTCCGCCAAGGGCGCTGCGTCGACGGAGGCGGCGGCGGCCCCATCGGCCGCTTCGCCAGGCGACGTGACGAACGACATTTCGAGATCGAACGCGTCAAGCGGCGGGCTTTCAATGATCGCGGAGAACTCGCCGCGCGCGCCGGGCTCCAGAACGCGCGGGGCGATGGCGGCGAACGCGTCGCCAACTTCGCGGCCGATCTCGTCGCGCAGTAAAATCCGAACCTGCGGCGTTTCGCGCGCGCGCCGGTCGACGCTGCGCACGGCGCCGCGGATCTGAAGAATCGGCGTGGTCCCGTCAAAGGTTCGCACGGCCTCAGTTTCTTGGAAGTCCAAGCCGAAGCGGTTCACATTCAGTCCGGCTGTGTTGTAAGCCGCCGACGCCTGAGGCCAGGCGCGGGCGACCTCGTCGCGGAAGACCACGGCCGCCGCGCCCAGGACAAAAAAACAGATCGCCGTCGCCGTCCAAACCATCGTCGCCGCCAGCCGGCTCTGGCGCTGCAGGCGTTGGCGCTTCTTCAGAAGATACGTCTCGTGGGCTGCCGGTTTCGGCTTGCTTTGTGGCGGGGCGGCGTGCCAGGCGTGGCCGCAAGCCGAGCAGGTCACTGTGCGGCCGCTCTCGCCAATCGTCGCATCGTCGGCGTAGTAATGTACTTGGCAGGATGGGCAGGTCAGGATCATGGCTTGGACAATCTGTGAATTCGCTGGAATAGTCGATCCGGCAAATCAGGTTAAAAAACCGACGTATGAGCC
This sequence comes from uncultured Hyphomonadaceae bacterium, assembly GCA_964597685.1. Classification (GTDB taxonomy): domain Bacteria; phylum Pseudomonadota; class Alphaproteobacteria; order Caulobacterales; family Hyphomonadaceae; genus JBCBTJ01. The sequence goes on from CAZQZC010000003.1 coordinate 18,223, forward strand.
GCTCGACAGCTGACTTTTCCAACGATTTCACCATCGACCTCGATCGCGTCAGTTTGCGCTATGCGAGTTCGGAGGATGTTCTCAGCGATGTGACGCTTGAGCTCAAGCGCGGCGATTTCGCCTTTCTCACCGGTCCGTCGGGCGCTGGGAAAACGAGCCTGCTCAAGCTTTTATACCTCGCAATTCGCCCAAGCCGCGGCGAGGTGCGCTTGTTCGGACGGAATACGAATCGGCTCAGTCGCCGCGAACTCGCCGCCACCCGCCGGCGCGTCGGCGTGGTGTTCCAGGAGTTTCGCCTCCTGGAACATCTAAGCGCTTACGAAAACGCGGCTCTGCCGCTTCGCGTCATGGGCCGGCGCGAGCGTGACTACCGCGAGGATGTCGAGGAATTGTTGGCTTGGGTGGGGTTGGGAGAACGGATGCATGCGCGCCCAGCGACGCTTTCCGGCGGAGAACAGCAGCGTGTCGCGATCGCTCGAGCCCTTGTCGGCAAACCCGATCTGCTGATCGCTGATGAGCCGACGGGCAATGTCGACCCCGAACTCGGCGCGCGCCTTTTGCGGCTTTTCGCCGAACTCAACCGCCGGCTTGGCACCACCGTCTTTATCGCCACCCATGATCTGGGGCTCATCAAGCCTTACGACGCGCCGGTGTATCGGCTGCAGAACGGCTTGCTGGCGCGGGATCTGGAATTCGGGAGCGCGGCGTGACAGGGGCGAAATCCGGAGAAACGCCGCTTTTGCCCATCGAGGATGCACGTGAAGCGGCGCTGTTCTTCGTGGTCAGCGCGTTGTGCTTCCTGGCGGCCCTCGCTGCGCTGTCCGCGCGGGCGAGCTATGGCGCGGCTGTGGGCTGGACGAGCCAGGTGGAGGGAGAATCGACGGTGCGTTTGCGCAATGTCGACAGCCGGGCTGCAGAGGATGCGCGCCGTCTCATCGAGGAGACGCCCGGCGTCGAAACCGCGCGCATCTTGGACGCCAATGAGACCGGCGCGATGCTTGAGCCTTGGTTTGGAAACGCCGGCTTGCCCGCTTCGCTTCCGCTGCCGGTTTTGGTGGCGGTGACCGCTGATCCGGAGGTCGAGGACGTCGGCCCCAATATCGCCCGAAGACTGGCCGAAGCGGGCGTCGAGGCGATCGTTGACGAGCACGCCGATTGGGCTGGCGATGTGCGCCGCGCCCTGGGCGCTGTGCGGTTGGCGGCGCTTTCGGCTGTCGCACTGCTTGCGGCGACGGCGGTCGCAGTCATCGCCTTTGCAACCCACGCCGCCTTGCTGGCGCGCAAGGACATCGTGGATGTCCTTCACCTGTCGGGGGCTGAGGATCGGTTTATCGCCGATCTCTTCGAGCGGAGGTTCTGGGTCTTGGGCCTGCGCGCCGGGCTGGCGGGGGCCCTGTCGGCGTTAGGCATGACCGCCGTGTTGCTCCTGGTGGTCAATAACGGCGGCCAGCGGGACAATCTCCTGCCAGCGCTGCGGCTTGATCTGTTCGATCTCGCCATACTGATCGCCACGCCTTTGGCTGCCGGCTTCGCCGCGCGACTGGCGGCGCGCGCGACGGTCATGCGCGGCCTAAAGGCTATGGTGTGAGGCGATGGAGGCGTTCATGGGAACGCGCCGGCGCATAATCGCTGGCATCGTCGCCGCCGTCTTGGTGCTGGCGACTGCGGACCTCGCTGCGTTTGGGCGGCGCACCGCGGCGCTGACCCCGTCGGCTGAGCCGAGCGCTGACGCGATCGTTTCGCTAACGGGCGGCTCCACCCTTCGGATCAAGACAGGCGTCGACCTGCTCACCGCGGGCGCTGGCGAGCGCTTATTGATCAGCGGGGTCAATCCAAGCGTCGACGCCGACGCCGTGCGCGCCCAAACGGGCGGCGAACCGGCGCTTTTCGCGTGTTGCATCGATCTCGGACGTGAGGCGTTGACAACGGTTGGCAATGCGGCGGAAACGGCGGCCTGGGCGGACGAGCATGGCTATGAAAGTCTTCTCGTCGTCACGTCCAATTACCATATGCCGCGCAGTCTTCTGGAGCTGCGCCACGCCATGCCGGATGTCGAGCTGATCGCCCATCCTGTCCGCTCAGGGGTTGATCCGGCGCGCACCTGGCGTGATGGACGCTCCTTCAAGGGCGTGCTTGTGGAATGGGCCAAATGGCGCGTCGCAGCCCTGCGGCGAGGAGTGTTCGGATGATCCGGAGCGCGCTGTTCAAGATTTGGACGTTTGGCACCATGACGGCGCTGGGCGTTTTGTTCTTGCCGGCCTTTTTCTTACCCCATGGCGCGACCGCGTTCGGCATCCGGATGTGGGCGCGCGGCGTGCGCGGCGCTCTGCTTGTGATTTACGGCGTTCGGACCGAGATCCGAGGCTTGGAGCGGCTGCCGGGAGAGCCCGCCCTCGTCGCCGCCAAACACCAAAGCCTCTACGACACCATTGTCACCTTCCTGTTCCTGAAAGACCCCGTCACGGTGATGAAGCGCGAATTGCTGCGGGCGCCTGTCTTCGGGGCCTACGCCCAGAAAGTCGGGTCGATCGCCATTGATCGGGACGCCGGCCCGTCGGCGCTGAAGGCGATGACAAAATCCGCCGCCGCTGGGCTTGAGGCCGGGCGGGCCGTCGTCATTTTTCCGGAGGGCCCGCGCACAGATCCAGGCGCGCCGCCCGACTACAAGGTTGGCGTCTACGCCCTTTATCGCGGCCTTGGCGCGGCATGCGTTCCGGTGGCCACAAATTCCGGCGTGTTCTGGCCGTCGAAGGGCGTGCGGCCGAAAGCCGGCGTGTGCGTTTACGAGATCTTGCCGGCGCTGCCCTCGGGGCTTGACCGTCGAGATTTCATGACGCGCCTTCAAAATGAGATCGAGGGCGCGTCCAACGCCCTGTTGGAGCCGGAGGTTCGAAAAGCGGCATGAGCGGATATTACGAGGGGCGGCCGCCCAAGCGCGGCGCGTCGCGGGGTTGGTTGATCGCGCCGTTTGTCTTTGTCGCCGTCGTGTTCGGCCTTTATTCGGCTTATTGGTTCTGGTTGCGCGGCCAGCTTGAGGTCGGCGTCGACGCCTGGATCGAGGACCAGCGCCGCGCCGGTTTGGAGGTCTCCTATTCCGATAAGACGCTCGGCGGATATCCATTTCGCTTCGCGCTGGATGTCGCCGATCCCGAACTGGCCGACCCTGCGGCGGGCACGCGTTGGCGCGGCGAGCGCTTGCAATTGGTCATGGATCCGTTGGACGTGCTCTGGCGCTTCGCGTCGGGCGACCAGGGCGGCAAGGTGATCGGACGTTCGCCGGGCGCCAACCTCGTCACCACGTCCGAGGCTGGCGTGCTCGCCGTCGATATCGGGCGGAAGTCAGCCCTGAGCCTTGTTTGGGACGCGACGAGCGTCAAGCGTGTCGGGCTAACGCTGGACAGCGTTGCAGCGACGTCCGACGCCGGCGATGTCGCAGTCGATAATCTGACCTTCAACCTTGCGCCGCCGCCTGGCGCGCCGGACAATCTCCGTCTGCAGGCCGCGTGGGACGCGATCTCCTTGCCAAGGCCAGTTCAGGGCGCGGAATGGCTGGGCGAAGATCTGCAGCCGGGCCGGGTGGCGCTGGAGATCAGCCAGATCTTTCCCGCGCTAGAGTCGCAAACCGCGCTCAGCCGTTGGGTGGGCTTGGAGGGGCGCGTGGATGTCGCCCAGGTGCTCATCAATTGGGGCCCGGCCAAGCTCGGCCTCAAAGGCGACGTCGGCTTGACCCGGTTGCTGGAGCTTGACGGTACGATGAGCCTCCGGATCGAAGACGGGCCCGGCTTGCGCGCGGCCCTCGACGAAGCGGGTTTGTTGACCGAAGACGCCGCACAAGCCATCGACATTCTACAGGCGATCTCGGAGCAGGGCCTGTTCGCGACCGCATCCTTCCAGGACGGCGGGGTCTACTATCTTGGACAACGCGTGGCCGACGCGCCCGTTGCGGACCTGCTGGCCCAAGCGTTCGCACCATGAGCGCGCCCTCCAAGGGCGTCCTTCGCGATGCGTGCGAGGCGCTGGCGGCCCGCGATCAGAATTTGGCGAAGGCGTTTGGGGCGATCGGACTGCCCGAATGGCGCGCCGCGCCGCCAACCTACCCGACCCTGTGTCGGCTGATCACCCACCAGCAGATCTCCGTCACGGCGGCGCGCGCGATTTGGGCGCGGGTGACAGCGGGCCTCGACCCGCTGACGCCCGAGGCCGTTCGCGACGCAACGGATGACGCGCTGCGCGCCCTTGGCCTGTCCGGACCGAAAGTTCGCCACTTCAGGAGCATTGCTGAGGCCCTGCTGGACGGTTCATTGGATCTTGAAGCGGTGATGCGCGCAGGCGACGACGACGCGAAGGCGGCGCTGGTGTCGGTGCGCGGCATTGGGCCGTGGACGGCGGAGCTGTTCATCCTCTACGCGAAGGGCGCGCTCGACGCGTTTCCGACGGCTGATCTGGGCCTTATGGAGAGCCATCGCCTGCTCTCGGGGGCGGAGAGCAGGCCAAGTCGCGACGATTTTGAAGCGCTCGGCGAAACCTGGCGGCCCTATCGCGGCGTGGCCGCTCATTTGTTGTGGGGCTATATCGGCCTGCACCGCGAAAAATCCGGCGGGATTTCACCCCAGGCCTGATCTGTCATAATCTTGTTGTTGAGAATCGCGTATGAACGCAACGAACGCGAAGGAGAACCGCCTTCAGTTGGACGACGACGCATAGAATAGCGCCTCAAATCAGGACGCTCGGGCGATGACACAGGTCGTCGCCACTCCGCCAAACGGCTGGCCCGCTTTGGTTCTGAATGCGGATTTCCGCCCTCTCAGCTATTATCCCCTGTCGCTGTGGCCCTGGCAGGATGTTGTCAAAGCCGTTTTTCTGGAGCGGGTGGAGGTGGTGGCGAACTACGATCATGTCGTACGCTCGCCGAGTTTCGAAATGCGTCTGCCGAGCGTCATATCGCTTCGGGAGTTCGTGAAACAGGACCGCCCGCCGGCGTTCACCCGCTTCAACCTGTTCCTAAGAGACGGGTTCAAGTGCGTTTATTGCGGCTCGCCGCATGATTTGACCTTCGATCATGTCATTCCCCGCTCACGCGGCGGTCGGACCAGCTGGTCGAACATCGTCACGGCGTGTTCGCCTTGCAATCTGAAAAAGGGCGGACGATTGCCCAAGGATGCGAAAATGTTTCCGTCCCGGCCGCCCGCGCGACCGACGAATTACCAATTGCAGGAAATCGGCCGGCGCTTCCCGCCAAACCACCTGCACCGCACCTGGCTCGACTATCTCTATTGGGACGTCGAACTGGAAGCCTGAGACGCGAGCGCGCTTCACGCATTGGCGCGATGGGTGCATGACATGCGTCCATGCTTGATAGACATTCCTTTGCAATCCCTCCTGCGCCGCTGGCCCTGACGATTGGCGGGCTGATGCCGTTTTTCGGCGCAGCCGCCGCCGCCATCGTGATTCGCGCCTATGGCGGCGAGGCTGACCTCTCCGGCACCGTTCTCCTCGCCTATGCGGCGGTGATTTTAAGCTTCCTCGGCGGCGCCCGTTGGGGTGCTGAAATCGTCGGGGAGCCTTTGACGGGTCCGCGCTGGAGTGTGCTCGCCCTATCTGTTCTCGGCGCGCTGGTTGGTTGGCTGTGCGTGCTGTGGCGCGTGTCGTCTGGCGGCGGCGTCGACGCCCTTGTCGTCGCGGCGCTGGCGTTGATCGCCCACTGGGCTTGGGATGTGCGCGACACGCAGACGCTGCCGCATTGGTATCCCGGCCTGCGCACGATCGCCACGGCGGGCGCGGTCGTCTCGCTCTTGTCGGCCTGGATCGTTCTGAGGTTCTAGGCGGCGCGGCGCGCAGAGTATCCCGCCGCTGCGAAGCTGAGCGCGGCGAGGCTCAGGGAGACCAACGCATTCCAGCCCGCCATGGACACGCCGAGCATCCGCCAGGCGGCGTCTGTGCACGACGCGCTTGCCGCGGTGCGCGACAATTCTCCGCCAATATCGATGTTCAGGATGTCGTTGGGATTCGCCACACCGGAACAGCCAGGCGGGCCGGGCCACAACTTCCATTCCGCGCCGGCATGATAACCCGCCACGACGGCCCCTGTGACGAAGACCAATCCCAGCATCAGGTTCAATGACAGGAGAAACCGGTCGGTTGGACGCAGCCTCCAAAGGGCCAATCCGGTCGCCGCCATGGCCAGCGCGGCCCAGTAGACGTCGCGTTGGCGCAGGCACAAGGCGCAAGGCGCGAGGTCGCCAAACCGCTCGAACGCGTGGGCGGACGCAAGCATGGCGATCGACGCCGCGCCCGCCAAAGCGGGCCACCGCCAGGCGCCAAGCGGTCTTGCCGCGAAATGTTCCACCGCCAATGTCATCGCGCGCAAGGTGACGCCATAGAATTGGCGCGACAATGCGGCGATCAGCCCCGATTTTAATTGGTCGCCGCTTCCGTCACGGCTTCGGCCAGGAAACCGGCGCCAAACACAAAGGCCGCAACCAGCGCGCCGACCCAGGCAACGCCAACGAAGCTGGACAACAGGACCAGCAAGCCGTCCCGCGCCATCAAGCCGAAGGCCACGCCGGCCACTGCGAAGCCCGGAACTGTATTGGTGAGTGGAAAAGGCAGCATGATCGACGCGCAGAACACGCACAAAAGCGCGCCAAGCAGGCGCTCCGACATGGGCCCGGTCAGCCACACGAGACGGGGGCGGGCGAACGCTTCGACCCACCCGAAGAACCGCCGCCCCCCGCGCGCCGTATTGGTCAGCCCCGTCTTGTCGATACGCCGATCGCCCAGCGCCTTGGGTAGCCACGGCTCCTCGCGCCCAAGCGCCATCTGCAACGCCAGCGCCGCCATCGGCACTGCGACGACCTGTGGCACGATGTACAAAAACGGGATGCAGCACGGCAGCGCCAGCACGAACAGACCCGCGCCGAAAGCGCGCTCATCCAGCCGGTCGAAGATCTCCCGCAGGGAAAAGCCCTCCGGCCCGGCTTCGTCGGCCATGGCTTCAAAGGCCTGCAACAGGGTGCGCGGCGGGGGGGACGAGGTCGTATCCATAGGCCTGGCAGCTATCCCAATCCGCCCGCGCGGGCGAGCACGATTGACGCGCGCGCCCGCCTCGGGCATTCGCACCCCAGCGCCCCTGTGGCGGAATCGGTAGACGCGACGGATTCAAAATCCGTTTTCCTTTGGAAGTGCCCGTTCGAGTCGGGCCAGGGGCACCATCCGCAGCCAGTCGTCTCTGGGACGGTCAAAAGGTCGCGACGCGATCTCAAGACGGAAGATGGCTGAGTAGCGCCCGCCAATCCAAAAACTGCGGAAGGCTTGCTTCCAGGCCCACCGGCTCCAGTTCGGCTTTTCCGGATAGAGGAGGCGAAGCATGCGGGCGGTGGTCGTCGGAGCGAGCGGCGGGATCGGCGGCGAGTTTGTGCGTCAATTGTCTGCGCGTGCAGATGTTGAACAGGTTCTGGCGCTCTCGCGCAGCGGGAAAGCGCCCGTCGGTCCAAAGATCGAAGCAGGCCGGATCGACCTGGAGGACGAGGCCAGCATCGACGCGGCGTTTTCAGGCGCCGGTGAGGTGGGTTTGGTCATCGTTGCAACGGGGATTCTGTCCGACACAGGGGGGCTGTCCCCCGAGAAGACATATCGCGCCCAAAGCCCGCAAGCCTTCGACAAAGTCTTTCGCGTCAATACGATCGGACCGGCGCTGACGGCCAAGCACGCCCTGCCGCGTATGCCGCGCGCAGGCCGGGCCGTATTCGCTGCGCTATCGGCCCGTGTGGGATCGATTTCGGACAATGGGATCGGCGGCTGGCACGCTTACCGTGCGTCGAAGGCGGCGCTGAACATGTTGATCCGGAACTACGCGATCGAGCAGGCGCGGCGGAACTCGGACTTCATCTGTGTCGGCCTGCACCCTGGCACGGTCGATACCGAATTATCCAAGCCTTTTCAGGGCAATGTGCCAGAGGAAAACCTCTTCACGCCGGAGCGTTCGGCTCGTTGTCTGCTCAATGTGATCGATGGCCTGAGGCCAACCGACACCGGCAAGGTCTTCGATTGGGCCGGACAGGAAATCCCCGCCTGATCACTTGAAAAAGTCCGGGCCGCCGAAAAGCCCCTTCCAGCCGACGACCATGATCCAGTGAAGCGCGATCGCTGGCCAGAGCGAGCGCGCTTTCACCGCCGCATATGTGCACGCGACGCCGAGCGCGGCGGTCACGGTGAGGAACCTGGGATCGAAGAACAAATCCCGAGCTTCTGGAAGAAAAAACAAGGCATTAAATGGATGCCAGGCGACGAAGGCCAGAAGCGCGATCCCCGCGACAAGCCTCGGTCGATAATCCGCGGTCAGCAAAAGCGGCCCCCGAAAAACGACTTCCTCGCCAATGGCCGGGAGGATAATCGCGATGAGGGCGGTGCGCGCGAGACCTTCGGTTTCGGGCCGCCAGGCGTAAAGCCCCGTCCCAAGCCCGAACGCAGCCGCAAACACTGAAAAAAGCGCAAGCGCCAGAAGGCCCGTCCGCCAACCCGAAAGGCGAGGCCAATGGAAGGCGCTCCAAAATCGCGCAGCGAGCATGGATCAGGAGAAGACCGAGGTCTCGATCACGGAGCGCGCGTCATAGACATCGGGATCGTTCGGCTTGTCGCCTCGCCCCACGATGACTTCCAGGACGTGCTCCACGCGCTGGCCGTTTCCAGGGTCGCCGCCGCCGACCGGGAAGGCGACGCCCCCGCCGAACACGGAATTGCGGCCGCCCGTCGACCCGCCGATGGCGATGGTGGCGCCGCTTCCGCCGCCGCCCGCGCCCTTGGCCGTCGTATAGGCGTCAACAATTTGGAACCAGTCCGCGCCGTCCCGCAGGGTCAGCTCCGCCGCGCGGAGAAGGGCGCCCGTGCGCGACTGGCCGACGCTGAACGAGCGGTAGCCCACCTGGTAACGGTTGAGCTCGAGCGCCTGCTCAAAATAGCCCTGGCTGCGCGACGACGTCGCCGGTCCATAGGGCGCTGGCTCTGTGGAGGCGCAACCCGTCGCCAAAATGAGCGCCGCTAAAACCGGCGCCGTCAGTCCGCGCATCCCTCGTCTCCCGTCATCGCGTCGTTCACCCGAGGATGCACTTGCCGTTCTTGATCACCGTCGCCTCACGCGCGGCGACCCGGGCCTCGAACGACAGCGTATCGCCTTCCTCCCAGAAATCGACCTGTATCGCCTCCCCCGGAAACACAGGCGCCGAGAATCGGACGTCGAATTGCTTGATCCGCGTCGGATCGTGGTCGGCGTACGCTTTGAGCGCCGCCCGGCAACAGACGCCATAGGTGCAGAGCCCGTGCAGGATTGGCCGGTCAAACCCGGCCGCGCGGGCGAAATTCGGATCTGAGTGTAGCGGGTTCCGGTCGCCAGACAGGCGGTAGATCAGAGCCTGGTTCGGCGACGTGTTGAGTGACACGGTTCGGTCCGGCGCGCGGTCTGGGCGTTCGTGGATCGCTGGGCCGCCCGTCGCAGGTCCGCCGAAGCCGCCGTCGGCGCGGGCGAAAATGGTGGAGCCGAGACTGGCGAGCGCTTCGCCGCTGGCTGCCTCTTTCAAAGTGGTCGTGGAATAGATCAGCGCCCCTTTGCCAGCGCCCTTGTCGACGATCTCGTCGACCCGCCAATCGGCCAGGATCTCGCCTTCGGCCGGCAGGGGCTTGTGGATCGTGAGGCGCTGTTCGCCATGCACGACCATCAGGAAATTGATCCCCATCTCCGTCGTTCGGCCCGCGCCCCAGGCCATGACGGTGGCTTGGGTGGGGACGACCCGCAGCCCGTTTTCGTAAACGAAGGGAAGTTCAGCCGCGTCCAGCGGATCCTCACCCATCCCAATGCCGAGCGCATAGAGCATCGTGTCACGCTCAGAATGGGAGAAGGGTTGGTTTTCCGAGGATAAAGCCTTGGCGGCGGCGTAATCGATCGGCATGGGCGCTCCCGTCAGTTGCGTTGAGCTTAGACGGAGACGACGTCCAAGGCTATTCCGCGGCGACCTGGACCGCAGGCGCGTCGGCAGCCGCCGCCGTTTCGGCGCGGCGTCCGAAACGCATAACGCCGTCGTCGATCGCGGATTTGCGCATGACTTTGACATCTTTGCCGTAATTCTGATTGACCCGCCACGGCTCCTCGGTGCTTTGGCGCGGGAAATAGTCCATCGCGCGCTGTACGTAGCCGGAGGAGAAATCGAGCCAGGGGCGCGGCTCCAAGCCGCCCTCCGGCAGCTCCGGCACGGCGTAGTCGGCGCCCGCCTCGTCCATGTGGTTCAGAAGGCGGCACACATACTCGGAAATCAGATCCGCGCGCAGCGTCCAGGAGGCGTTCGTATAGCCGAACACCGCCGCCATGTTGGGCACGCCGGAATACATCAAGCCCTTGTACGCAAAGGTGTCGCGCGGGGCCACGTCCTGGCCGTCGACCGAGATTTGAACCTTGTTCCAAACTTCGAGCTGAAGTCCCGTGGCCGTCACGACAATGTCGGCGGGAAGCTCCTCGCCGGACTTCAGTTTGATCCCGGTCTCGGTGAAGGTCTCGATCTGGTCGGTCGCAACGTCGGCCTTGCCGCTGTTGAGCGCGTCATAGAGATCACCGTCTGGAACGAGGCAGAGGCGTTGGTCCCACGGATTGTAGCGCGGCGTGAAATGCTGTTCGACCATCTCTTCGCCCAGCGCCTCACGCGTCATGCCGAGCAGGCGCTCCTTCGCCTTTTCGGGGCGCGTCCGGGTCTGCTTGTAGAAGAATTGCTGCATCAGCACATTACGCCAGCGCACAATGTTGTAGGCCCACATGTCGGGCAGGATGCGGCGCAAAAAATTCGCCGCTTTGTCTTCGGCGGGCCGCGAGACGACATAGGTCGGCGAACGCTGCAGCATGGTGACCTTGTCGGCCTTGTCCGTCATCGCAGGCACCAGCGTCATGGCCGTGGCGCCCGAGCCGATGACGACAACGCGCTTGCCGCCGTAATCGAGATCCTCGGGCCAGTATTGCGGGTGGACGATCTCGCCCTTGAAGGCGTCGCGTCCCGGAAAGTCCGGCGTGTAGCCCTGGTCGTAGCTGTAATACCCGCCGCAAAGAAACAGGAAGTTCGCTGTGAGCGAAACGGTCTCGCCCGTCTCGACGCGCTCCGCCTCGATGGTCCAGAGGGCGGACGCGCTGTCCCACGCGGCGCGGCGCACCTTGTGGCCGAACCGGATCTTCTCTCGAACGCCGTATTCATCGGCTGTGTCGTTGACATAGCTTCGAATGGACGGGCCGTCGGCGATCGCCTTGGCTTCCGTCCACGGTTTGAAACTGTAGCCCAGCGTATGCATGTCGCTGTCGGAGCGGATCCCCGGATAGCGAAAGAGATCCCATGTGCCGCCGACCGCGTCGCGGCCTTCCAACAGCGTAAAGGTCTTCGAGGGGCAATGCTTGGTCAGATGAACCGCCGCGCCGACGCCCGACAGGCCCGCGCCGACGATGAGTACGTCCACATGATCGATCATCGCGCCGTCTCCCGAATATCGGGCGTCCAAAACGTGACGCCTCCGTCATAATTTAGCACGACGCGTGCGAAAATCTACCGCTTCGCGCCAAACGCTTCGAAGGCGTCGATGATGGCGTCGTTCGCTTCAACAGGCCCAATCGTCAAACGAAGGCAGGTCGGCAAGCCGTAGGCGGCCATGCCGCGCAAGACGAGGTTGCGGCCGCGCAAAAAGGCGTCGGCGTCAACCACGCTCCGCCCAGGCGCTTCCGGAAAGCGGATGAGCACGAAATTGCCGACGGAGGCGGCGACGTCGAAGCCGAAATCCCGCAATTTGACGGAGACGCGCTCAAGCTCGCTTTCATTGTGGGTGATTGAGCGCTGGACGAAATCGTCGTCCTCCAGCGCCGCGATCCCGGCGGCCTGCGCTGGCGCGTTGACGTTGAACGGCCCGCGCACCCGGTGGATGGCGTCGACGACGCTTTCGGGGCCATACGCCCAGCCGAGGCGCAAGGCGGCGAGCCCGTGGATCTTGGAGAAGGTCCGCGTCATCAGAACGTTCGGCGCTTCGCCGGCCAGTTCCAGCCCCGCAGAATAATCGTTCCGGCGGACATATTCCGCATAGGCGCCGTCGACGACCAAAAGGATATCCTCGCGCAGGCCCGCATGGAGGCGCTTCACTTCGTCGAAGGGGATGTAGCTGCCTGTTGGATTGTTCGGATTGGCGAGGAAGACCATCCGTGTCTTCCCGGTTACGCGCTCAAGGATCGCATCGACGCTGGCTGTGAGGTTCGTCTCAGGCGCGTTGACGATCGTCGCGCCGGATTGCTGGGCGACGAGCCGGTAGACCAGAAAGGCGTGCTCGGACTGGATGACCTCGTCGCCGGGACGCAGATAGGCGCGGCCGAGCAGCTGGAAGATTTCATCCGAGCCGGAGCCGCAAACGATGCGGTCAGGGTCGACCCCGTACTTCCGGCCGATCGCTTCCCGCAGAAGCCGCGCCGACCCGTCGGGATAGGTCTCGAGGTGCTCGGCCGCCTCTATCATTGCAGCTTTCGCCGCCGGCGAGCAGCCAAGCGGGTTTTCATTCGAAGACAATTTCCAGCCGCCGGGCGCCGGCTCTCCGCCTTTGTACGGCGTAATCTCCAGAATGTTCGACAGCGGCTGCGGTCCGGCCATCAACGGCTCCCTCTGTGTTCGTTTGCGGGAGTGGGGGATCGAGCATTCGTGGTCAAGGGCGCGCGCCGCCGCGCTTGACACGCGCACACGGCGTCGACACGTCACCCCGCATGGACGTCCAAGCGCCTCCGGAGCCGTTACACTTGAAGAGCCTGGCGCTGCCTGGCCGTCTGACGCTCGATTGCGGTCAGGCGCTCGAAGGCGTCGAAGTGGCCTATGAAACCTGGGGCCGGCTAAACACCGCGCGATCCAACGCGATCCTGGTCTGTCACGCGCTGACGGGCGACCAATTCTGCGCGTCGCCGAATCCTGTGACGGGTCGGCCCGCTTGGTGGCCGCGCCTGGTGGGGCCGGGCAAGCCGATCGACACGGACAAATTCTTTGTGATCGCCGCGAATGTGCTCGGCGGATGCATGGGCACGACCGGGCCGGCCAGCATGGCGCCCGACGGAAAGCCCTATGCGCTGCGCTTTCCCGTCATCACCATCCAGGACATGGTCCGCGCCCAACGGGCGTTGCTCGACGAATTGGGCGTGGCGCGCCTGTTCAGCGTCGTCGGCGGCTCCATGGGCGGCATGCAGGCGCTCGCCTGGGCGGCCGACGCGCCTGAGCGCGTGGCCTCCGCCGTCATTATTGCAGCGGCGGCGCGCCATTCGGCCCAGAACATCGCCTTCTACGAGGTCGGCCGCCAGGCGATCATGGCCGATCCAGATTGGGCCGAAGGCGCTTATCTCGAACGGGGCGTGCGACCGAAGAACGGCCTCGCCATCGCGCGGATGGCGGCGCACATCACTTATCTGTCGGAAAGCGGGCTGAAGCGCCGCTTCGATCGCGGCTTGCAGGACCGCAAAGCGGCGAGCTTTTCCTTCGACGCAGATTTCCAGGTCGAATCCTATCTCCGCCACCAGGGGCATAGTTTCGTCGATCGGTTCGATGCGAATTCCTATCTCTACATCACGCGCGCGATGGACTATTTCGATCTGGCTGGCGCGCATGGCGGTCGGCTCGCGGATGCGTTCGTCGATAGCCCGACCCGGTTTTGCTTGTTCTCTTTCTCGTCGGATTGGCATTACCCGCCGTCGGAGACGCGGGAGATCACGCGCGCGCTTGCCGCCGCCGGCGCTCATGTCAGCCAAATCGACATCCAAACCGATAAGGGCCATGACGCCTTCTTCCTGGAGGAGCCGGGCTTTGAGGAGGCCTTGGCCGGATTTCTGGCCGCCAGCGCCGAGGCTGAGGGGCTGTGAGCGCGCCGCGCCTCGATCACCTGGCGATCGCTTCGCGTATAAAGCCCGGCGCAAAGGTGCTGGACGTCGGCTGCGGAGATGGCGCCCTTCTCGCACTGTTGAAGCGCGAATGCGAGGTCGACGCCCGCGGCCTCGAGATTTCCGAGGCTGGCGTCCAGGCGTGCCTGGCGCAAGGATTTTCCGTCGTTCAAGGCGACGCCGACATCGATCTTGAAGTTTTTCCAAGCGACGGCTTCGACGTCGCGATCATGTCGAAAAGTATTCAAGACATGCGTCGCCCGGGATTGGTTTTGAAAGAGCTCGCCCGCATTTCGCCGGACGTCATCGTCTCCTTCCGCAATTACGGACATTGGAAGCGCCGGGTGTCCTTGTTGACGTCGGGCCGGATTCCCGCGCCACGGGGCGGCGCCTGGCACGACCCTGAAGCGCTGCATCCCTCCACGGCCGCCGACCTTGCCGACCTCGCCCGTTCCTGCGGCTTGACGATCGAGGCCATGGCGCCCGTGTCGCACCGACGGGTCGGCCGTTTCCGCAGCGGCGGCCTGGCCCAGCTAAACTGGGGCGCGCCGGACGCGATCCTGCATCTGCGTTGTCAATAAAAGCCGCGCCGCACCAGCGTTTCGGGGCCTTTCGGGTAATCGATCGTCACCTCGGCCTCGGGATAGCGCTGGTCTTCGGGCGGAGGAGAAAACCGCCACGTTAGCATCGTGACCGGCATAACAGGTTCCCGTCGCTTGCCCGCGGGATCGAACACGGTCCATCGCAGGCACCAAAGTTCCGATGAATCGGTCAGATCAAAGCGTCCGTTGGCGGATCTGTCAGCTGCAAAGGCTGCGCGCACCGCATCCCATTCTGCGGCGGCTTTGAAGCGATCGCTGTCTTCGGGGTGGTCGTTCGGCGGGTCGATAATCAGGGTCTTCGCGAGCGCCTCGCCGTTCAAGAGCTGGCGCACCTCCCATAGCGTGCCCATGCGGGAGGAGGGGAGCAGGACGATCAGGCGCGCGGCGTCGACAAGTCGGCGCACGGCGTCTCGCCATTCGGTATCTTGGACCAGGATACGGCCGGCGCCTTGGTGCTCCATCGGCGCGCCAAGCGCGACCAGCGGTCCAATCGGCCGCAGCGCCCATTCGATCTCCGCCTCCAGCTCCGCGCGGTCGTCCCCGATCGCAATATGCGTAACGTCGCCAGCCGCCAGAGGCGTGGCGAACGCCGCCGACTGATCGATCTCGTCGGTCGAGGCGAAGGGCCGGAGGTACAAGCAGAAGGGCTGCGGCGCGCCGCCCGCTTTGAGGGTTCGCCACACGCGTTCGGCGATCAGGTCGCGTCGCCTTTGGGAGAACCACGTTGCAAGGTCGAGCAACAACGCCGCCATAAGGGCGCCTATGCACAGCGATCCAACAAAAAAGCCCAGGGCCAGAAGGCTGCTGCGGTCCGGGCCAGCCGCCCCCCACACCGCGATCCAGGCGCCGGCCATGATGGCCGCCAGCGCGCCCAACTGGCTTGCAGCGCGCCCGCGACTGGCTTCCGACGGTCGTTTTGTACGCGCCGCCAAACGCTTCAGACCGAGCATAACGTCCGTTCTACTGTTTCCACCCCGAACTGATTTGTATCAGGTCAGCGCGCATCAGGAACCGGAAATCGCTGTTACTCGCTGATCGCTTGCGCGTCACGCTCGCCGGTGCGGATTCGGACCACGGTCTCCAGCGACCGGACGAAGATCTTTCCGTCGCCGATCGTTCCGGTGTTCGCCGCATTGGTGATCGCTTCGATCAACCGCTCCGCAGCGTCGTCATTGCAAGCGACTTCGATTTGAACCTTGGGCAGTAGGCGCACCTCGTACTCCGCCCCTCGGTAAACTTCCGTCTTGCCCTGCTGGCGGCCATAGCCGCGCACTTCCGAAACGGTCAGGCCGGATGCGCCGGCTTCCGTCAAGGCGTCTACCACGGCGTCTAGCCGGCTTGGCTTGAAAATGGCGGTCACCAATTTCATCGGTCGTGCTCCGGCCATGGTCCCATGAAGATTTGTCGCGCGTCAGTCGTCATCGGTCAATCTGCGCCCAGCGTCCTCGCAAATTGGACGCTCAGGCGCCTGCTGTTTTGGCGCATTCGCCAGACCTTTGCGCGTTCGCGCGGCATGTGCGCCGGACAGACTAAGTTCAACCGCGCCGCCGCGCGGATCGATGTAAAGGCGTTTCACCGCCTCCACCATCACCACGCCTCCGAACGCGTTACGCGTCGATTCGCCAAAACTCTCCCACACGCTCGACAAGGCGATATTCAGCGACCACGGGATGGGCGGCGTGTGCAGGGCGTGGGTCCACGCCGTCGTCTGAAACAACGAGTTTTCCAGCAGGGTCGACAATTGGGCGCGAGTCCACGGTCGGCCATGGCCAAAAGGCGTCGCTTCCGCCCGCGCCCAAAGGCCGCGTCGATTGGCGGCCACGACGAGCAAGCGGCCCTCCGGCGCCGTGACGCGCCAGATCTCGCGAAGCATGGCGCGCGGAGAGTCGGCTTCCTCGAGGGCGTGGGCAAGCACGACGCGATCGAACATCTGGTCTGCGAACGGCAACCGCGCATCGTCGCTCAAAATCGCGACATTGCCGCGGTCCGCCAGATCCCATGGCGCCGCGCCTTGGGCGAAGGGCATGATCGCGGCTGACCGGCGCGCGCCGCGGCAAAGTCCGCCGACAACGGGCGCGGGATATCCGATCCCCAGCAATGACTGGCCTTGGACGCTCGACCAGAGCGCTTCGGCGCGGTTCGACAGCACGTTCGCGGCCAACTTTCCCAACGGCGAGGCGTAGAACGCCGCCAGGTCGGATGACCGCTGACGCGTTGGACCGACTGTGCTAGCCGGGTGCTTGTCCGAACGAACCGAGAGGAACGCCATGCTCGAAGTCCACCAATTTCCCTGCCTGTCGGACAATTACGGCTTTTTGGCCCATGATTCCACGACTGGCGAGACCGCGACGATCGACACGCCCGATGCAGAAGAGATTCTTCGCCAGGCGAACTCGAAGAATTGGCGCATCACCGCCATCTGGAACACACATTGGCATCCAGACCACGCCGGCGGCAATGAGCGGATCAAAGCGGAGACCGGGTGCCAGGTGATTGGACCGGCCGGCGAGGCCGAAAAAATCCCAGCCCTCGACCGCGCCGTGTCAGGCGGCGACACAGTGACGCTGGGCGGTCTCACAGCGGACATTCTCGACGTTCCGGGCCACACGCTCGGCCATATCGCCTTCCATATTCCAGAAGCGCACACCGCCTTTGTGGGCGACGCCGTCTTCGCGCTTGGCTGCGGACGGGTGTTCGAGGGCACGCCGCCGCAAATGTGGGAGAGCCTGAAGCGCCTTCGCGCTCTGCCCGCCGACACGATCCTGCATTGCGCCCATGAGTACACACAGGCGAACGCTCGGTTCGCCGAGACCATTGACCCCGACAATAAGGCGCTTGCCGCCTACATCGCAGAAATCGACGCCAAACGGGCGCGCAAGGAGCCAACGGTGCCCATGCCGCTTGCGCGTGAGATCGAAACCAATCCGTTCCTTCGCGCCGACGATCCCGCTTTGCAGGCCGCGATGGGCCATACAGGAGATGCCGCGGCGACATTCGCTGAAATTCGCGGCCGCAAGGACCGGTTCTAACAATGGGTGCGGACGCGCCGGCGCGCGATCGCTTTGAGCATATCGCGGCTGCGAAGGGACTGTTTTCGACGGCCGAGATCGATCAATTGATCGCCTATGGCGCCGACAAGCTGACGGAAGCGCGCATGCATGGCGGCCAGGACGCAAGCGTGCGCCGGTCAAGCGCGGCATGGCTGGACCCGCGTGAAGGTTTTGGCTGGGTGGGCGAGAAGATCCTGCGCGCCGCCAAAGGCTTCAACGACCGGTTCTTCGGATTGGATCTGGTTGGCATTGAGGGCGGCGTCCAGCTGGCGCGCTACGACGCGGACAATCGCGGCTTCTACGATTGGCACATGGACGCAGGTCCTCAAGCGCCGCGCCGCAAGCTCTCTATCTCGGTCCAACTGAGCGCGCCGGACGATTATGAGGGCGGGGATCTCGAGTTCTTCTTCCGCAACACGCCCGTCAGCGCGGATCGAGACAAAGGCCTGATCATCGCGTTTCCCAGCGTGATCATGCACCGGGTGGCGCCCGTGACGCGCGGGGCGCGCTACAGCCTGGTCGCCTGGATCGAAGGCCCGGCTTGGCGATGATCGCAGGCGATCTCGGCGCGAAGGAAATCATCCGGCTCTTGAGCTTGGAGCCGCATCCTGAAGGTGGGTGGTACCGAGAAACCTATCGCGCTGAGACCTTGGGCCGCCCGACGTCGACGGCGATCTATTATCTGCTTCAGGCGGATGAAGTGTCGGCCTGGCACCGGGTCGACGCCGACGAGATGTGGCTCTGGCACGCCGGCGCGGGGTTGGCGTTGACCATTTCACCGCCCGATGGAGCAGGCGCGACAGCGCATCGGCTGGGCGCGGCGCTTCGTGATCGCTTCCAGCCTCAAGTCATCGTTCCGGCTAGACACTGGCAAACGGCCGAAAGCTTGGGAGCGTGGACGTTGGTGAGCTGCGTCGTGGCGCCGGGATTTCAGTTCGAGGGCTTTGAATTGGCCCCGCCGGACTGGCGGCCGGGGGTGAGATAGCGCGCGCTTTCCACAACTAGGCCGGTGGACCCAGCGCCCGGGCTGTCATAAAACCGTCATATGGCTCAAAACACCGAAATCGAATTCAAGGCTCATGTGGAGCCTGAAGCGCTTGCCGATCTGCGCCGGTCCGACGATTTGCGAACGGGCGCGATCGCTCGCCCCATTACGCGGCTGATCCGGTCAGTCTATTTCGACACGCCCGATCGCAGGCTTCAGACGGCCGACGTCTCGTTGCGGCTTAGACGTCAGGGCGGCGAATGGGTGCAGACGGTTAAGCTGAAGCGTCAGCGGAAGTCCGGCTTGCACCGTGTCGACGAAATCAACGATCAGACCGCGGTGGGAACGCCGGACCTCGACATTGTCTCGGATTCGCCGGTGCGCAAGCGGGTCCGTAAGGCCGTTGCCGGGGCCGAGCTCGAACCGGTCTTCGAAACCGCCGTTCGGCGCACCTCCCGGCGTATCCGCCTGGAGGACGGATCGGAAGTCGAGTTGGCGATCGATACCGGCGACATCAAAGCCGGCGAAGCGTCCACGCCCGTCAGCGAGATTGAAATCGAACTCCTGTCTGGCGCGCCGGAGGCGGTCTACACATTGGCGCGGACGGTCTTTGCGCGTCATCCGGGTCTCTTTGTCATGACCAGCAAGGCGTCGCGCGGGTTCTCCCTGTGCGAGATCGGCCCGGCCGGCGATCCAAGACCGCGCAAAACGTCCCGGCTGCAGGCCGTCGAGGCTGAAACCTCGGGCGAGGCGTTTCAGAGACTCGCCGCCAGCCTTGCCGACGCCGTCGCCGTCAATCTCTATCTGACGCTCACGTCCGACGTTCGCGAAGGGCCGCATCAATTACGCGTCTCCCTTGGTCGGCTGCGCTGCCTTGTCTCAGCCTTCGCTGACATTTTGGATCCCGACTTCGCTGCGTCGATCGAGCGCGAAGCCAAGCGCCTGCGCGCGATCGTGGCGCCGCTGCGCGACGCCGACGTTCTGCTAGAGGACGTCGTTCGCCCTGCAGCGGATGCGAAACCGGAGCTTGGCGGGCTGGTCTCCGCGCTCGAAGCGCATCGGGAGGCGCGCCGCGCCGAGGTGCGTCGGGCGTTGCTGGAGGCGGACGCCAACCCGTTCGTCATCGACCTCTATCGCGGCCTCGACTTCGGCGGCTGGCGACCGAGCGGAAAAAAGCGGCTTCGCCGACTTGAAGCGCCTGTCCATGACGTCGCAGCCGATCACCTGACGCATCTTTGGGCTCATCTCGCGGACGCAGCTCAAGGCATGAAATCTCAAACCCTGGAGCAGCGCCACGCCATGCGCCGGCGGGTGCGGAAACTGCGCTATGCGACGTTGATGCTCGGTGCGCCGGCGGGCGTCCAAGGCGCCGACTTCACTCGCGGGCTGTCCGCGCTTCAGGACACCTTGGGTTTTCTCAACGACCTGACGCTGATCGATCAGCTCATTGCAATAAGTGGCGTCGACGAGCGGGCGCGCGCCAAGCTCGTCTCCGCCTTGCGCAAAGCGCATGGCAAACGCGCCGACGCGGCTTGGGAGGCCGCCCGAACGCGATGGAAAGCGCTCAAGAAAACGCCGCGCTGGTGGGACGGAACAGCGTCCTAGCCCGCGATGTATTGCGCCCCGTTCACCGTCATCGTGGCGCCTGTGATGAAGGCGGCTTCGTCGCTGGCCAAATAGGCCGTCATCGAGGCGATCTCTTCGGCTTTGCCGAGACGTCCGACGGGGATCGTCGCGATGATGCCTTTGAGCACGTCCTCCGGCACCGCGGCGACCATCTCGGTGTCGATATAGCCGGGCGCGACGCAATTCACGGTGATTCCCTTGCGCGCGCCCTCTTGGGCCAGCGCCTTGGTGAAGCCGATCAGGCCGGCCTTGGCGGCGGAATAATTCACCTGGCCGAATTGGCCCTTCTGTCCGTTGATCGAGGAGATGTTGATCACACGGCCGAAGCCGCGGTCTCGCATGCCGTTCCAAACGCTGCGCGTGACATTGAACGCCGAGGTCAGATCGACGCCGATCACCTTGTCCCATTGCTCCTTCGACATTTTGTGGAAGGGGCCGTCCCACGTGATCCCGGCGTTGTTGACGACAACATCGACCGGTCCCAAGGCGCTTTCAATGTCGGCGACCCCCGCGTTGACCGCGTCGAAGTCAGAGACGTCGAACTTAAAGCAGCGCACCCCTGTCTCTTGTTCGCAGAGCCGCGCCGCATCGTCGTTGCCGCCGTAATTGGCGGCCACGTCATAGCCCTTGGCCTTCAAAGTCTCGCTGATCGCCCGCCCGATACCCCGGGTTCCGCCTGTCACAAGCGCCGTTCGCGCCATATCTTCCTCCCCTTCGCCGTGTTCGCGATGTTTTCACTTGTTCGGCCTAACGCAATTGTGCGGCTGGCCGCCACCGCATCATTGGTCGATCGGTGCAAAATATGCAAAGTTTAAGACAGTAGAAATCCCAATAGCCCGGGCGCGGGGCTCAAAAAAGGCGGCGATCATGGCCAAAGGAAACGGGGCCGACAGCCCGATCATCATAAAAAAGTACGCCAACCGGCGTCTCTACGATACGTCTACATCGTCGTACGTCACTCTGGACCACTTGTCGGATCTGGTCCGGAAAGGCGTTGATTTCGAGGTTCGCGACGCGAAGTCAGGCGAAGATCTGACCCGTGCGGTTT
>CAZQZC010000004.1:0-15103 GCA_964597685.1 uncultured Hyphomonadaceae bacterium
TGTTCAAAATCCCGATCCAGGCCGCCATCGGCGCGAAAGTCATCGCGCGGGAAACGCTGTCTGCCATGCGCAAAGACGTGACCGCCAAGTGCTATGGCGGCGACGCGACCCGGAAGCGGAAGCTTCTGGAAAAGCAGAAAGCTGGCAAAAAGCGCATGCGCCAGTTTGGCAAGGTAGAGATCCCGCAAGAGGCCTTCGTCGCTGCGCTGCGGATGGATGGGGATTAGGGACAGGTGACCGGCCCGGACCGCAATACGTCGCTCGGCGAAGACCCGCCTGCAGACGGGCCTAGCAACATCATCCCTTTTCGGCGTCCGATCCCTGAACCGCGTTTCGATGTGGACTGGTTCTACGATGAAGAGGGATTCTTCACCGATTACATGGACGAGTTCGATTGGTGACTGAACGACAACAAGCCGTTCGCCGCGCGATCACCGCGTTTGCGCCATGGTGGCGATCTACATTCCCTCTCTCCGGGCGCCCATATGCCCGGATGTTCGCCACGGAGGCCTGAACGTGACCTTGACTGTCAACGCCTTGATCGGCGCGGCGATGATCGTCCTGACGCCCGCCGCGCTGCAGCTGAATGCGCAGCCGGCCCCGATTCCAGAACCGCCCGTCGAAACCCTGACGCCGGCGCTGAGCGACGAAGACCGGGCCGGTATTGTCGCCGCAGCTGCGGACGCGCTGACCCGTGTTGAATCGGCACGGGGCCGGTTTCTTCAGACCGCGCCCGATTTCAGTGTCACCGAGGGCGACTTCGCCCTTCGCCGCCCAGGCCGCGTGCGCTTCGAATATGACGACCCGACGCCGATCCTGATCATCGCAGACGGGGCCACCGTAGCGATTGAGGACCGTGATCTGGAGACGCTTGACCGCGTACCGCTGTCGGCGACGCCGCTAAATCTTGTCCTCGACGACGAAATCGACTTCGAGACGGAGGCCGAGGTCACGAACGTCCGGCGGCAATCCGACTATACGGCGATCTCGATCCAGGACCGCACCGGCGAGGCCGAGGGCGAGTTGACGCTCTTTTTCGATACAGCGACCTACGACCTGCTTGCCTGGGCGACGGTCGATCCGTCGGGCAACCGAACCATTGTCGAGCTAAAGGACGTTGAAACAAATGTGCGGATTTCTCCGCGTGCGTTTCGAATCGAGGACCCCGAGGACGAAGACGAGCGGCGGCGCTGAAACATTCCACAATAAATGACAACAGATTAACGCAGCTGTGACTTGAAAACCGAACGAACAGTGACAAATTCGCAACTGTAGACCGAACGACTCCAAAGCAGCGTTTCCCCCCGCTCAGGCCGTTCGACGGAGCAAAGGCCGGACCCCTTCCCCTCCCGGCCTCGCAGTCTACAAGCCTGGCGCGCCTGGACTTCCCCCCCCCCGCTGTCCGGGCGCGTTTGCACTTGAGAGGCGTTGTTTGACCCGCAACGAAAACCGGCGATAACGCTCACATGTCGCGTTTGAAGCTCGTCACCTGGAACATCAATTCAGTTCGTCTGCGGGCGGCCAACGTCGCCGCCTTTATCGCGGCCGAGCAGCCCGATATTGTTTGCCTCCAGGAGACCAAGTGCCGCGACGGGGAGTTTCCGACGCGCGCATTTGAGGAGGCGGGTTTGCCGCACTTGGCGGTTCGGGGCCAAGGCGGGGGCCACCACGGCGTCGCCATCGCTTCGCGCTTGCCGATCGAGGAAGTCGCGCCGCCGGACCTCTGCCGGGAGGGTCATGCCCGGATCGTCGCCGTCCGCGTGGACGGCTATGAGGTCCATAATATCTACCTGCCGGCCGGAGGCGATGTGCCCGATCCCGCCGCGAATCCGAAATTCGACCACAAGCTCGATTTCGTTGATCGGCTTGGAAACGCCTATACGGATCTCAAGGGCGCGGGCCCGCCGCGTCTACTCGTCGGCGACCTCAATATCGCGCCGCACCCGAGCGATGTTTGGTCGCATAAGCAGCTTCTGAAGGTCGTCTCCCATACGCCGGTCGAGACGGAGGGTTTGGAACGGGCGCGTGAGGCTGCAGGATTTCACGATGTGGCCCGGCTCGCGGTGCCCGACGATCAGCGTCTTTATACGTGGTGGAGTTACCGTTCGCCGAATTGGGCGGCCTCGAATCGCGGGCGCCGGCTTGATCATATCTGGGCGGACGACCGCGTCCGCGGAGGCGTCGATCTGAGCAGTTTCAAGATCCATCTGGCGTGGCGCGGGGGGGAGAAGCCCTCCGACCACGCGCCGGTCTCGATTGAGATTGGGACGCCTTAATTGTCCTCGCCTCTGTCCTGTCGCGGCCACGCTAAGGCCCGATCCAGGCGACAGGAACAGACGCTCCGTCAATGATCTAATCGGAGCGTTCCCATGTCGGACTCCCCATCGACGCCGCCCCCCAGAGGCGCGTCAACACTTGCCAGCCTGGTGCCGCAGCGATCCGCAGGCCTGAAGCTGATTCTCGTCTGCGCGCTGGCGTTGCTCATGTCGATCCCGGCGCTTTTTGTCTATGGCGTTGTCTATGAGCGGGCGACCCGCGCCGAACAGGCTGTCGCCGACGTCAGTCAAAGGTCCGGGGGCGCGCAATCGGTCCTGGGGCCGGTGCTGACAGTGCCCTATTCTCGCGCGCCCAACCCCAAAAAGCCCGACGACATCATTTACGGCCTGGCCGTCGCATACGCCGAAGACGGCGCGGCGACAGCAGATATCCACGTCGAAGAGCGCAAGCGGGGCATCTATGTCGTGCCCGTCTTCGACGCAAAGATCGACTTTGCGGCTACGTTCAATCCAGCCGATCTGCGCGCCGCCATCCCCAAGGACGCCACACCGCTTTGGGCCGACGCGCGCGTCTTTTTGGGCGTCAGCGATACGCGCGGGGTAAAGGAGGCGATCACGGCGACCGTAAACGGCCGGCCGATCCCACTGGAGCCAGCGGTGCGCCGCTCAACCAGCGCCGACGGCTACAACCCCGTGCCCGAAGCTGGCGTCAACCTGGCCGCCGGGCGTATTTCGGGTTTGGAGACCAGCGAGACGCCAATCCAGATCGCAGCTGCCCTGCGTTTGACCGGCGCCGATCGATTATCTTTCGGTCCGTTCGCGCGTGACACGCGGGTCTCGATGACGAGCGATTGGGCCGATCCGAGCTTTGTGGGTGGCGTTCTGCCGGATCGCCGCGTTGTCGGCGGTCCTGACGCGCCGGGATTCGAAGCTGAGTGGCGCGTCCCCTACCTCGCCCGCGGCATTCCGGGCGCCGGGCGGAACCTGTCTCTCTATGAGGTCACGAATTGGAACAACCGCGATATGGCGGTGCGCTTTATAAACACGGCCAGCCCGTACCAAAGCGTCCAGCGAGCGTTGAAGTATGGCGTGATGTTCATCGGGTTTGTTTTCCTCGCCTACTTCCTGTTCGAGATCGCCAGTCGATTACGCGCCCATCCGGCGCAATACGTCCTCGTTGGATTGGCGCAGGCGATCTTCTATCTTCTATTGCTGGCCTTCGCCGAAAGGTTTGGCTTCGATATCGCCTTTGCGGCGGCCGCCGGGATGATCGTCTGTCTCACAGCGCTTTATGCCGTCTCCGTCTTCCGATCTTTAGGCTACGGCTTGAAGGCTTTTGGCGTGTTATCGGCGCTCTACGGTTTGATGTATCTCTTGATGCGGGCTGAAGACCAGGCGTTGCTTGCCGGCGCCCTGGCGAGCTTTGCCGCGATAGCGCTCACCATGTGGATGACCCGCCGGGTCGACTGGTATGGCGGACACGCCGTCGCCGCCTGATGAGAGCCAGCCTAAGGCCTTTAGACAGTCGGATCGAATTCCCGGTCCGGGTTCATTTGGAGGTCGTAGGCTACATGGTCCTTAAGACGGCGGGTCAACTCGATCGGATCGCCCTGTAACGCATCGGGGGCGATCATCGGTCCGAAGGCCATCTCAAACTTGGCCCGCCGTTTGTTCAGGAGTTCGTGGAACAGCGTAATGTCCCGAAGCTCCCCGTTCAGACGCGAGAACGCGTAATAAAGCCACGAATTGCGCGCCGTGACATGCAACGGAAGGATCGGCGCTTTTTGTTTTCGCGCCAGGCCGATGACAGTGGAGAACCAATCCTGCTCGATAAGCTGGCCGTCGACCCGCTTGGCCAGTTTTCCGGACGGAAAAATCACGACGCACTTCTCCGCTGCGAACGCCTCGCCCGCGCGGCGCAGCGTCTCGCGTGTTTTCGCCGGGGTGCGCTTCGACATGACCCATTCGACCGGGATGACAACGTCTTCAAACCGCGGATTGACGCGAATCGCATCGGCGTTTGCGAAAAACACGACATCGTCCCGGACTCGGGTAAGGGCGTCCCAAACCGCGGCGCCGTCCGCCAGGCCGGTTGGGTGATTCGCGGCGATGACGACACGTCCTTCCTTGGGAAGACGTTCTATTCGATCGAGCGTGAGACGGAAATCCAGCGCGCTTTTCAGGTAGTCGAACGAGTCGGAACCCGAAAGTTGCATCAGGTCGTCGGCCATGCGCCGGGCTTTCGCATAGCCCAGCAAATTGTAGAGCATGGGTCGCGTGATCGGCCACGTCCAATGTTCAGCAAACGACGGACAGCGCTCCTCGATCAGGACGTCGACGATATGCGCGTCGCGCGTCTCAGTCGGAAGAAACGCCGACAAGCGCCCTTGGGCGGCTGCAATCGGTTTGTCTGTCATGAATCGGCCCGCAAGCCGGCCCCGAGAAAAGCAATCATACCGGATAGCGTAGCACACATAAGTCGTGAGCCTGCAATGTCTTTGCCATCAGCGTCGAAAAAGCGCATTCGTAAACCTTCCGGTCATTCCTCCTTTACCAAGCCGCAAGACGCGTCGGCCATTGTCGCTGCAACAGAGTCGGGGCGGCGGGCCGCCCACAGCGCCAGGGTAAAGCGTATGAAAGTCTTGTGGGTCGAGGACCATGAACCGGTGCGGGAGATGCTCGCGATCGCTGCGGACAAGGCGGCGCGCAGTCGCGTTCCCGTCGATCTGGTGCTTGCTGGCACGCTTTTGGAGGCTGAGACGCGGATGCGGCTCGAGCGGTTTGATCTCGTCGTGCTCGATCTCATCTTGCCCGACAGCATGGACGGCGAGATGACCATAGCCCGCGCGGCGAATATGGGCCGCCATCGTCTGGCGGTGGTGTCGGCCTCTGAGAACCGCGACGACGCTGTCGACAACGCCGTTCGCTGCGGGTGCAACATCGCCCCGGCCGCAGTGCACAAGGCCGCGGCCCCCTTTCACCGTTTCATCCAACGCCCGGAAAGCTTTCTCGACTTCCTGCTCGACCTCATGCCGTCCGAGGCGGACGCGACAAAGCCGAGACGGCGCGCGGCTTAAGTCTTGCGCCCACCGCCTAAGGCTATAGGCGTTATGGCGTCATCAGGGCGGAGCTGGCCGGGGCATGGAAGAGCTGCTGGAACATCCTGCAACAACAGGGCTGATCTTGGCGAACATCGTCGCCAGCATCGCTGCGTTCCAGAATCGGACGTTCCTGGAACAAAACCTCTTCGTCGTCGGGCCGATCCTGCGGCGCGCCGAATACCATCGGTTGGTGACCAGCGGTTTTCTCCATGGCGGCTTCGGCCATTTGGCGGTGAACCTGATCACGCTGTTCTATTTCGGTCCGTATCTCGAAGGTCGCCTCGGGCTGGGCTTGTATCTGCTTGTCTACTTCGCGTCCTTGCTGGGCGGCAGCTTGTGGTCGCTGATGGAGCATCGTCGACAATTGAACTACGCGGCGCTTGGGGCGTCCGGGGCTATCTCCGGCGTCTTGATCTCGTTTTGCCTGTTTGAGCCCCTCGCCATGCTGGGCGTGTTTTTCATTATTCCGATGCCGGCGATCTTGTTTGCTGTGCTGTACATCGCCTTGAGCGCTTATCTTTCGACGCTGCCGAGCCACGGCATCGGCCACGACGCCCACCTTGGCGGCGCGATTGTCGGCGGCGTTGTGACGGTCGTCGCTCGGCCGGACGCGTGGACGAGCTTTACCGATGCGCTGGCGCGCCTCTTCATCTGATGGGCGCGGTGCTCGATGCATATAAAACGCGGATCGCGGACGGCCTGATCACGCCCGATCCCGCCCAATCGGTTGCGGTGGAAAAACTTGACGGATTGGCGGCGGCGTTGGCCAACACCCGCCGCGGGCTTTTTTCGAAGCCCGAAGCGCCAAAGGGCCTCTATCTTTGGGGCGGCGTCGGGCGTGGCAAGTCGATGTTGATGGACCTTTTCTTTGCGGAGACGGAGGTTTCGGCCAAGCGCCGCGTCCACTTCCACGCTTTTATGTTGGAGATCCATGACTTTCTGGCCCACTGGCGGCGGTTGGATGCGGCGGGTCGGCGAAAGTCCCAATGGCGTGTCCGCGGCGCCGGCGACGACCCGATTGAACCCGCCGCAGCGAAGGCCGCCAGCGAGGCGCGTCTCCTCTGCTTCGACGAGTTCCAAGTGACGCAAATCGCCGATGCGATGATCCTGAAGCGTCTTTTCGAAGGATTGTTCGCACGCGGGGTCACCGTCGTGGCCACATCGAACCGACACCCGAACGAGCTGTACAAGGACGGCGTGAACCGTCAGTTGTTCACGCCCTTTATCGATCTCCTCATTGAGCGGACCGAAGTGTTCGAACTCGTCGCGGCGAAGGACTACCGATTGGCGCGCCTGTCTGAAGCGCCAGTTTGGCATGCGCCGCTGGATGGCGAAGCTCAGATCGCGCTCGACGAGGCTTGGAGCCGGCTGACCGTTTGCGCGGCCCCGATGGCGGGTGAGCTACATGTTCAGGGCCGCGCTTTGCCAGTGCCCGCGTATTGCGGCGGCGTGGCGCGCTTCACCTTCGAAGAATTGTGCGCCCGCCCGCTCGGCCCTGCGGATTACCTGGAGATCGCGGCCTCGTTCCAGACGGTCATCCTCGACGCCATACCAATTCTGGGCCCTGAGAACCGAAACGAGGCGGCGCGGTTCGTGGCTTTGATCGACGCATTGTATGAGGCGAAGGTGAAATTGGTGGCGTCCGCAGCGGCTGAGCCAGACGCGCTCTATCCACGGGGCGACGGCAGCTTCGAGTTTCAGCGGACGGCCAGTCGGTTATATGAGATGCGGTCCGACGATTATCTCGGCGCAGAGCACGTCGCCGCATTTAAAGACGCATGAAACGAGAAAGCCGCCCGAGGACGGACGGCTTTTCAATTCGATAAAGCTGCATATCGCGGCTACATGAAGCCCTTGAACTTGTCTTTGAACTTCGAAACGCGGCCACGGTCCATCGCGGTTTGCTGACCGCCGGTCCAAGCGGGATGGGTCGTGGGATCAATGTCGAGGACCAGGCGATCGCCCTCCTTGCCGTAGGTCGATCGGGTCTGGTACTCGGTGCCGTCGGTCATCACTACAGTGATGAAATGATAATCGGGATGGCCTTCGGGTTTCATCACATCAATCCTAAATTCGGGTGGCGCGTTTCCCCGCGCCCAAAACAGAAGACGCGCGCATACCGGAAAGAGACCATGGACGCAAGAGATGGTCGTCATGGCTGACGACGCCCAAAGTTTGATCGACGATCGACGCGCCGCCGAGCCCGCTGGCGCAGCCGGTTCAGACCGAGCGCGCGCGCGCTCGTTAAAGCCGCTGGCGATCCTCTGGCCCTACGCCCGCAAACGCCCCCTATCGATGGCGACGGTGGCGGCTTTCCTTTTGGGCGGGACGGTGCTGGCGCTCGCCATTCCGTTTATGCTGGGACGCGCCGTCGACAGCGGAGCCGGGCGGACGGCGGCGTCCGACGAAGCCTTGCTCAGTGCGATCGACGCGAATTTCCTGCCGGTCGTCTTGGTGGCGGTCGCCATCGGATTGGTGTCCGCCGTTCGGTTCTACGTCGTGTCGCGTTTTGGAGAGCGGATCGCCGCGGATCTGCGGCGGGACGTGTACCGTCAGCTCTTGGCCCTTTCGCCGCGATTCCACGCAAAGATGCGCTCGGGCGAGGCGGTCTCGCGGCTGACTGCGGATATCTCGTTGATCGAGACCTTTCTCGGCTCGTCGGCGTCTTTGGGGACGCGCACGCTGCTGAACACCACCGGCGCGTTCGTCATGATGTTTGTCATCAATTGGCGGTTCGGTCTGCTGCTTGTCGGTATTCTGGCCGTTGCGATGGTGCCTGTCATGCTGGTCGGCCGGATCATCCGCCGTTTGTCCAACCAGACCCAATCCCGGCTGGCGGACGCAGGCGCCGACGCGGCCGAAACTCTGGACGCTGTCGAACTCGTCCAAGCGTATGGCCGCGAGACGTCTCGGCTCGCCGGCTTCGCCAGCGCGGTGGAGGCGACGTTCCAGGCGGCGATGGCGCGCAATCGCGTGCGCGCGCTGATGATCGTGCTGGTCTCGATCCTCTTCTTCGGCGGTATCGTCGGCGTCCTCTGGCTCGGGGCCCGCTCGGTCGCCACGGGCGGCATGAGTGCGGGCGAATTCGCCAGCATGGTCCTTTATGCTTCGTTCGCCGGGTCCGGCGTCGGCATGCTGTCTGAGGTCTATGGCGAGGTCATGCGCGCCGCCGGCGCAGCGGATCGCGCAGCCGAAATTCTCGCCGAAACGCCTGAGATTAAGGTCCCGGCTGAACCGAAGCGCCTGCCAACGCCGTCGAGGGGCGGATTGTCCTTCGAAGGCGTGACCTTCGCCTATGGCGACACGGAAGCCGCTGCGTTGGACGGCTTCACCCTCGACGTGGCCCCTGGAGAGTTTGTCGCCTTGGTGGGGCCGTCGGGGGCCGGAAAATCGACCGTGTTCAGATTGGCGCTGCGCCTGTTTGATCCACAAGCTGGGTTGGTGCGATTGGACGGGGTTTCCGCCGTGGATTGCGATCCCTCCACATGGCGCGCCCGTTTCGCCTACGCGCCGCAGGAAGCCACCCTGTTCACCGGGTCCGCGGCGGACAACATCGCTTTCGGCGCCGAGGGTCCCCGTGAGCATGACGTTCTCGATGCGGCGCGCCGCGCAGAGGCGATCGACTTCCTGGACCAGAAGGGCGGGCTCTCCGCGGACCTTGGCGTCAAGGGCAAGGGTCTGTCGGGCGGTCAGCGCCAGCGTATCGCACTCGCCCGTGCGCTGGTCCGGGACGCGCCGGTCCTTCTATTGGACGAGGCGACCAGCGCATTGGATTCAGAAAGCGAAGCCCTGGTGCAAAGGGCGCTCGAGGCGGCCGCCGAGGGCCGCACAACACTGGCCATCGCCCACCGCCTGTCGACGATCCGAAAGGCTGACCGCATAATCGTTATGGATCGCGGGCGGATCGTCGAGGAGGGCCGCCACGACACGTTGGTCGCCAATGGCGGCCTCTATTCCCGACTTGCCGAGATTCAGTTCTCCACGGCGCCGGCCTGAGGCGTGAACGCCTTGGATCTGCGCAGTCGCTCGACCAGCTTGGGTCGAAGGTCGAGGTTGGCGGCCAAGATGTCGCCAGTCTCCAAGACGTCGCCGCCGTCGATGTCATCCGCGACGCCTCCCGCCTCGCGGACCAGAACGATCCCTGCGGCGATATCCCAGGGTTTCAGGCCGCGCTCCCAAAACCCGTCGAAGCGTCCGGCGGCGACATAAGCCAGATCGAGCGCGGCTGAGCCGTAGCGCCTTATGCCTGCGACGACCGGTGTCATGGCGGCGAGCTCGCCCCAGAACGCCTGATGCGCCTCTTCGGATTTGCCATGCCACGGCGTGCCCGTGGCGATGACGGTTTCTGACAACTTTAGGCGCGAGGCGACCCGGAGTTTTCGGTTTTCCAGCCAGGCGCCCCTGCCTGTCTCCGCCCAGAAGATTTCGTTCTTCGCGACGTCGTAGACCACGCCGGAAAACAGGCGGCCTTCGCGCTCCAGTCCAATGGAAACGGCGTAATGCGGCTGACCGTGGAGGAAGTTCAGTGTGCCGTCGAGCGGGTCGACAATGAAGCGATTGGACTTGTCCGTGCCCTCAACGATTCCGCGTTCCTCCATCACGAACCCGTAGCCCGGCCGCGCTTTTGAGAGTTGGTCGTAGATGATGTCTTCGGCGCGGTGGTCGGCGTTCGAAACGAAATCGGCGGGTCCCTTCTTGGAGACTTGAAGGTTCTCAATCTCGCCGAAATCGCGCGCGAGCGAACGGCCCGCGGCGCGCGCCGCTTTGATCATGACAGATCCGACGGGGGAGGGCTGGGTCACGGGCCGCTAATCCGCCCGGCGCAGGTAAGTCGAATCGGCGGTTTGAACGACGATCTTCTCCCCAACGCCGACAAAGGGCGGGACCATGACGCGCACGCCATTGTCGCATGTCGCCGGCTTGAATGAATTCGCCGCGGTCTGGCCCTTCACAACCGGCTCCGTGTCGGCGATCTCGAGGACCACTTGTTCGGGCAAAGCGATACCGATCGGCGTCTCGTTATAGAATTCGATCTGGACCACCATGCCGTCCTGAAGATACGCGCCTTGGTCTCCGACAAAGTCCCTTTGCAGCTGAATCTGCTCGAACGTCTCCTGGTCCATGAATGTGAAGGCGTCGTCGTCTGCGAACAGGAATTGATTGTCCTTCTGCTCCAGGCGCACCTTCTCGACGGTCTCGGAGGAGCGGAACCGTTCATTGAGTTTGGAGCCGTTGATGAGATTGCGCAGCTCGACCTGATTGAATGCGCCGCCCTTGCCTGGTTTCACCGACTGGCACTTCACGGCGCGCCAAACGCTGCCCTGGTGCTCGATCACGTTGCCGGGCTTGATTTCGTTGCCGTTGATCTTGGCCATGGGGAAGAGAGTCCTCGAAACTGATAGCGCGCCGGGTAGACCCGGCTCCGGGCGGGGTCAAGGCGGCTCAATCTGCGAACGCGTCGGCTGCGGCGTCCAAGGCGGCGTTGAAGGTCCTGACGGCGGTCTCGACCCCGGCCGGATCGGCCCAGACGCCCGACGACACAGCGATGAAATCCGCCCCGGCCAGCGAGATCTCCTGCGCCGTTTCCGCTGTGATCCCGCCAATGGCGACGCAGGGGACCTCCATCACTTCTTGCCACCAGGCGAGTAGATCCGGCTCCGCACGCGTCTTCGGGTTTTTCGTCCCGGTCGGATAAAAGGCGCCGAAAGCGACATAATCGGCGCCTGATTCTCCCGCAACCATGCCGAGGTGACGGCTATCGTGACACGTGGCGCCGACAATCGCATCGGGCCCCAGCGCCG
Source organism: uncultured Hyphomonadaceae bacterium (assembly GCA_964597685.1). Lineage (GTDB taxonomy): Bacteria > Pseudomonadota > Alphaproteobacteria > Caulobacterales > Hyphomonadaceae > JBCBTJ01. Next base: position 11,179 of record CAZQZC010000004.1, read on the forward strand.
TGCGCGCGGTTTTGACGTCCCCGTCCTCCTGGCCGAGGTGAACACCATCGGCGCCCGTCTCCAAAGCCAGCTCGACGCTGTCGTTGACCAATACGGCGACGTTGAACTCGTGGCAGAGCGGCAGCACGGCCTTGGCGACGGCCCGCGTCGCGTCCAGGTCGATCGTTGTGCCGTCCGCCTGTTTGAGGCGGATCTGAAGGCAGGCGACATCGCCCGCGCCAAACGCCCTGCCCAGCTGGACCGCGAAGTCCTGGACGTTGTCGATCTTCGGCGGCGTGATCAGGTAGAGGCGGGTGCGTTCGCGCGGCATGGCGCGCGGATTAGGCGGCGGCGCGGGCTTTGGTCAACCCGCCTTCGACGCCTCGAAGATGCTGTCCACCGCCTCGGCAAGCCGCGCGTCGAAGTCGTCGTCGCTTTGGTTGGCTGACAAGCCTTCGGTGAGCGCGCGGGAGAAGCTGGCGATCATGCCCGTGTTGCGGGCGAGCTTGGCGTTCGCCTCGCCGCGGGCATAACCGCCGGACAGCGCCACGCACCGAAGGACGCGTGGATGGTCGATCAGCGCCTTGTACTGATTATCGCGGCTCGGCAGGGAGAGCTTTAGCATCACGCGACGTTCGGCGGACAGGGCGTCGAGGCGTTTGGCGATTTCGTCGCGCAGCAGGTCTTCCGCCGCGGCCTTGTCGGCGATGGTGATGGTCACTTCGGGCTCGATAATCGGGACGAGCCCATGGGCGAGAATGCGCTCCGCCGTCTCGAATTGTTGGGCCACGTTCGCCGCAATGCCCTCCGCATCGGCCGCGTCAATTACCGAGCGCATCTTGGTTCCGAACACACCCTTGGCCACAGCCCGCTCTAGAAGCGCGTCGAGGTCCGGCATGGGCTTCATGAGGCGAACGCCCTGGCTCTCGTCGGAAAGCCCCTTGTCGACTTTCAGGAAGGGTACGACGCCGCGTGTCTCCCACAGGTATTGCGCTGTCGGAACGCCGTCGATCTGGCCGTCCATGGTGCGTTCGAACAGGATCGCGCCGATCACTTTCTCGCCGGTGAAGGCCGGCGACTTAATGATCCGCGCGCGCATGGCGTGCATCAGGGCGAACATTTCCTGGTCGCTTGCCCAAGCGCTCTCGTCGAGGCCGTATTGCTTCAGCGCCTTCGGCGTTGATCCCCCGGATTGGTCAAGCGCTGCTATGAAGCCCGGTTTACCCGCCATTTGTTCGGCCATGCGCGCATCAGCCATTTGTAGCACCCACATAAGTCATCCCACCTATTTCAACGCTTCCACGCCAGGCAAATCCTTGCCTTCCATCCATTCAAGAAACGCGCCGCCGGCCGTCGAAACAAAGGTGAAATCCTCCGCCGCGCCGGCATGGTTTAGGGCCGCAACCGTGTCGCCGCCGCCCGCAACCGCGACGAGCGCGCCAGCTTTCGCCCGCGCCCCCGCAGCGCGCGCCGCCGCCACGGTCGCTGCGTCGAAGGGCTCCAGTTCAAAGGCGCCCAACGGGCCGTTCCAGACGAGCGTCTTCGCCGCATCCATCGCGGTCGCGAGGATCGCCACGGTCTGTGGTCCGGCGTCCAGGATCATCTCGTTGTCAGACACCTCGTCGAGGCCGCAGGTCCGGTGCGGCGCTTGGGCGGCGAAATCCTTCGCGACAACCAGATCGCGCGGCAGAAGGATATCGCATTTGCAGGCGCGCGCATTGCGTTCGATTTTCTGTGCGGTGTCGACGAGGTCATGCTCGCACAGAGACTTGCCGACGGAATGACCGCGCGCCGCCAGGAATGTGTTCGCCATGCCGCCGCCGATGGCGAGTGCGTCGACTTTGGCGACGAGGTTCATCAAAAGGTCGATCTTCGACGACACTTTCGCCCCGCCGACGACGGCCAAGACGGGACGCTTCGCGTCGCCAAGCGCGGCGTTCAGCGCATCGAGCTCCCGCTCCATGGCGCAGCCGGCATACGCTGGCAGCAACCTGGCCACCCCCTCTGTTGAGGCATGGGCGCGGTGGGCTGCGGAGAACGCGTCGTTGACATAAAGATCGGCGAGCTTCGCCATATCGGCGGCGGTCTCTGGGTCGTTCTTCTCCTCGCCGGGTAGAAAGCGGACATTTTCGAGGAGAATCACATCGCCTGGCATCCGGCTCTTGATCATCGACTGGCATTTCGGGCCCACGGTGCAATTCTCGGCGAACGAAACCGGCGCGCCGAGCACCTCGGAAAATGCAGTGGCGACGGGCTTGAGGCTCATCTCTGGGACGATCCGTCCCTTGGGCCGACCGAAATGAGCCATAAGGGCGACGACAGCGCCCTTCTCACGCAGCGCGTTGACCGTTTCGACGGCGGCGTGCAGTCGCGTGCCGTCGGTGACCCGGCCGTTCTCCATGGGCACGTTGAAGTCGACGCGCACCAAAGCGGTTCGTCCCGCGAGATCGCCTGTATCGGATATGCGTTTGAAGTCCGGCATTAATCCTCGACCTCCTCGTAGACCCGCGCGCCGGCGGAATAGGCGATCATCATGATCGCCGTTCGCCCTGCCGCGTTGCGGACCTGGTGTACGGATCGCGCTGGAACGAAGGCCGTCAGTGTCGTCCAAGCCGAATCTACGCGCACGTCGACCACGCCTTCGATAAGGTGGATGGCCTCATTGCAGTTCGGATGGCGGTGAGCGGGGCTCGTCTGACCGGGATTTACGCTCATGCGGGCCAGCGAGAGGCCGGCTCCTGGCTGAACGGAATCATCCATCAGCCAATCCATGCAGCCCCATGCTTCCAACGCCATATCGCCCGCCTCCGGCTGGTTCTGGCTAGATCAGTTTCCCCATCGCAACCGCCGTGTCGCTCATGCGCGTCGCAAAGCCCCATTCGTTGTCATACCAGGACAGGACGCGCACCAGCGTGCCGTCGGTCACCTGGGTCTGTGCGAGCGCGAAGGTGGACGACGCGTCGTCGTGGTTGAAGTCGGACGAGACCAGCGGCTTGTCCGTATAGGCGAGCACACCGTTCAGCGGCCCGTCGGCGGCTTCGACGATGGCTGCGTTCACCTCTTCGGCCGACGTTGCTTTGCCGGCGTCGAACACGAGGTCGATCATGGAGACGTTCGGCGTCGGCACGCGCACGGCTGAGCCGTCGAGCTTGCCGGCTAAGTCGGGCAGGACGAGGCCGACGGCGCGAGCGGCGCCCGTGGACGTCGGGATCATCGAATTCGCAGCGGCCCGTGCGCGGTAGAGATCTTTGTGCATCCGGTCGAGCGTTGGCTGGTCGCCGGTATAGGCGTGCACGGTGGTCATGTAGCCGCGCTTGATGCCGATCGTGTCGTTAAGAACCTTAGCGACCGGCGCGAGGCAATTGGTGGTGCACGAGGCGTTAGAAACGACTAGGTCGTCGGCCCCGAGCGTGTCGTGGTTCACGCCATAAACGATCGTTTTGTCCGCCCCTTTGGCTGGCGCGGAGACCAGGACACGCTTCGCGCCTGCGTCCAAATGGGCGGAGGCTTTGTCCTTGTCGGTGAAGATGCCCGTGCATTCGAGCGCGACGTCGATGTCCAGCTCGCGCCAGGGCAGCTCCTTGGGGTCGCGCACGGCAGTGCACAGGAACGTCCGCCCGCCGGCGTTAATCTTGTCGCCGTCGACGCTCACCTCGACCGGCAGACGACCGTGGACAGAATCGTATTCGAGGAGGTGGGCGTTGGTCTCGACGGGTCCCAGATCATTGATCGCCACCACGTCGATGTCGGTCCGGTCGTGCTCGATGATCGACCGCAGCACCAAGCGGCCGATACGGCCAAATCCGTTGATCGCGACGCGAACCGCCATTGAACACTCTCCTTGTTGTCCTCTTGCGCCGCAGCGCAATTCGTCCCCATTCGCCGGCGGTGTAGACCCGCCTCCGCGCGCCGTCCAGACGGTGCGGCGCTCACGAACGCATGACAA
>CAZQZC010000004.1:15203-37555 GCA_964597685.1 uncultured Hyphomonadaceae bacterium
CGGCGGGGCGGCCATTCTGGGCGGCGGTTGGTTCTATACCCAAACCTACGGCTTTGATTTTGACAACGCGTCGCTGGATGCGCGTCGCGCCTATCTCGAGCGACAGGCCGAGTTTCAAAAAGGAACGTTCAAGCCAAACTACCTGGCGAAGTTCACCCGGGCGCGCGCCTCGAGCCGTTCTTTGACGTTCACCTACAACACGGGCATGGGCAGCGCGACGTGCGGCCAGGGCGTTGATTGCCTCGAGAAGGCCTGCTTCCGCTATGGCATGACGTCGCTGGCGAGAAATGAAATCTCGGTTCGCGTCATCTACACAGACAATACGGGACGTCAGATCGACGGGATCTCAGTCTCGCCGCGGGTTTGCCAGCGCCTCAAGGGCTCTAGGTCGGTTCAGGCCAGTCTGGACCCTACCTCAGCGATAACGGCATTGGCCGTAATGCCGAAATGGGCGTAGAGGTCCTTGTACGGCGCGCTGGCTCCGAAACCGGACATGCCCACAAATCCTCCGTCCGGACCGATCCAACGATCCCAACCGAACCTCACGCCGGCCTCGACGGCGACCTTGGGCAGATCGCCGCCCAGCACGTCTTCGCGATAAGAAGACGCCTGCGCCTCGAAGAGGTCCATGCACGGCATCGACACAACGCGAACGCCAACGCCCTCCGCCCGCAGGGCCGTCTGCGCGTCGAGTGCGATCTCGATCTCCGATCCGGTCGCGATCAAAACGGCGCGCTCGTCGCCCTCCGCGGGAGAAAGAACGTAACCACCACGCGCGCAGAGATTTTCATCCGTATGGGCAAGACGCGCGCTGCGCACCTTTTGGCGCGTGAGGGCCATGACGCTTGGCCCCTCCGTTCGGCGCAATGCAAGTTCCCAGCACTCGGCTGCTTCGACGCCGTCGCAGGGCCGGAAGACGTGGACATTCGGCATGGCGCGCAAACTGGCGACATGCTCGACGGGCTGGTGGGTCGGTCCATCTTCGCCGAGTCCGATCGAATCGTGCGTCATCACATGAATCACCCGCTGGCCCATCAGCGCGCCCAGCCGAATGGCGGCGCGGGAGTAATCTGCGAAGACCAGGAACGTCCCGGAGTAAGGGATCACGCCGCCGTGCAGCGCCATGCCGTTCATGGCCGCCGCCATGCCGTGCTCGCGCACGCCATAATGGACGTATCGCCCGTCCCAATGCTCCGGCGTCAAGGGCGGTGTGTGGCTGGTCTTGGTGTTGTTCGACCCGCTGAGATCGGCCGAACCCCCAATCATTTCGGGGATGGCGGCGGTTAACGCCTCCAACGCGGCGCCGGACCATTTGCGTGTTGCGTCGTCTTTGCCGCCTTCGACGACGTTCCGCTTGTGAGCCCGCACGATTTCCGACAGGTCCGCCGGAAGCGCGGTCGACACGGCCCGGTCGAAGTCCGCTGCGACGGACGAGGCGGCCTTGCGCGCAACCCACGCGGCGCGTTCACCGCGTCCGCGGCCGCCAATCTCCCGCCAACGCGTGGCAACGTGCTCGGGGACATCGAACGGAGGATGATGCCAGCCGATCGCGCTCCGGATCCCAGCGACCTCGTCGGGACCGTAAGGGCCGCCATGCGCCTTGCCCGTGCCGGCCAAATTGGGGGCGCCGTAACCGATGATCGTCTTGCAGGCGATCAGGCTCGGTCGATCCGACGTTTGCGCGCGTTCCAGCGCTGCCGCGACCGCGGCCGGGTCGTGACCGTCGATGCGCTCCACCGCCCAGCCGCTCGCTTCAAACCGTTTCAATTGATCCGTTGAATCCGCGAGATCCACGCCCCCGTCGATCGTGACGGAATTGTCGTCGAACAAGACGATCAAGCGATTGAGCTTCAGGTGGCCGGCGAGCGTGATCGCCTCCTGGCTCACGCCCTCCATCAAGCAACCATCGCCAGCGAGCACGTAAGTCTTGTGATCGACGAGTTCGTCGCCGAACCGGGCGTTCATATGGCGCTCGGCAATCGCCATGCCGACCGCCGTGGCGATGCCTTGGCCAAGCGGTCCGGTCGTGGTTTCGACGCCTGGCGTGTCGCCAAACTCGGGATGGCCCGGCGTCCCGGAATCAAGCTGGCGGAAGTTTCGGATCGCCTCCATGGACACGGCTTCGTAGCCCGTGAGGTGCAACAGCGAATATATCAACATCGATCCGTGTCCAGCGGATAGGACGAATCGGTCGCGATCTGGCCAATCGGGCGCTCCGGGATCGAACTTCAGAAATTGCGAGAACAGGACCGTTGCGGCGTCCGCCATCCCGAGCGGCAGTCCCACATGACCGGATTTCGCTTGCTCAACCGCATCCATTGAGAGCGCGCGAATTGCGTTCGCCAATTCGGAATGTGTCGCCGTCATGGTGATTCCCTTTATTCGTTAACCGCGAATGGCGGGCGCAGCGGCTTGCGTCAACACGCTTGGCGGAATGCACGGTGGAAGCTAATGCTCGGCTATGGACGTTATTGACGCTTCGGCGGAGAAACTCGATGCGGCGCTCGCCCAATTGGAAAGCGCCCTGGACAGCTTGCTCGACCGCGCCGGCGATCCCCTAGCGTCCCGCAGGGAGGTCGAAGCTCTCGTTCGGGATCGCGCCGCGCTCGCTGAAGAACTCGATGCGTCGCTCGCTCGTGAAAAAGAGCTTCAAACGCTCGCTGATGAAGCCTCTGAAGCTTTGGGCGCAGCGATCGCGGAAGTTCGCGCAGCTTTAGGGCGGGAGAGCTGACGGCGTGTCGAAGGCCGACATCACGATTAATGGCCGGCGGTACTCGATCGCCTGCGCGCCTGGGCGGGAAGAGCGTTTGGGCGCCCTCGCCGGCCAATTGAACGTCCGGATCAAACTTATCGCAAGCGCGGTGGGAGATATCGGCGAGGAGCGCCTTCTCCTGATCGCGGCTCTGGCGCTTCTGGACGAGATTGACGGGCTAAAGAACGCGCCGCCAGGCGACGCGGAGCAGAAGGCGGCGACCGCGCTGAGCGCCGCGGCTGAACGGATCAGCGCGATCGCGCAACGTATAGAGGGTGGATCATGAGACGCGACGAGGCGCCCCAGCCTTTCCTGGTGGCTTTTCCGGCGGAAGACGGCGGCCAGCAAGTTCTGATCGATCCGCAATACTTCAACGGACTCGACGAGGTGGGCGCCTTCTTGGCCGATATCTCAGCGCACTTCGCCCGGGCTTTTGTGCAATCCGGCCGGGCGCGGGATTTCGCCGACGCCATCGAACAGATACAGGATGTCTTCGAGGTCGAACTCGCTGGGTTGGACGAAGAACCGGACGACTGACCGGCCGGCCAAGTCAGTCCTTGGTTAGGCCGGCTGCCTTCAACGTCTTCCAAGCGCGCAGAACACGGGCGAGCTTGTGCTCTGAAGATCGGTCGCCCCCGTTCGAATCCGGGTGGAACCGACGGACGTAATCCGCGTATCGCGCCCGAATATCGGCTGGCGACGCCGTCTCAGGAAGGTCCAGCTCATCAAGTGCGCGAATCTGGAGACGGGTCCGCTCCGACCGGCGCGTTTCCCGTTTTGCCGCAGGGCCGGAGCCGTCCTCGAAAAAAGACCGTCCACGCCAGGTGCGGGGATCGTGCATGTCTGCGGCCTTGCGCCCGCCAACCGGCCCCGATCCAAACCGCCAAGTTTGCTTGTGGCCGTGACGTTCGGACTCTCGGAAAGCGGTCGCCTCTGCTTCGGTCATATTGTCGAAGAAGTTCCAGTTCCGATTATATTCCGCGGCATGGCGCTGGCAGAACCAGTGATCCCCGCCGCCGTCTCGTTTCGGCGCGCGGCAATCGCCCACCGCGTCGCAATTGGGATGCTCGCAGACGCGCGTCTGCGTGGTCTTCGATGCGCGTCGCGATCCGCCCGGCGGGCGAACGCGGATGTCGCGAAACTTCACGCGGTATGCAAAACCATCGGCCATCGGGCATGATGATGGGTCGACAGTCTTAACGAGGCAAGAATTGACAGACAGAGCAGACCGGATTCGCGAGGCGCTTCAGACCGCGTTTTCCCCCGAAATTCTCGAAATTGCGGATGAATCGTCCGCCCATGCCGGGCATGCGGGCGCGCGCCCCGAGGGCGAGACGCATTTTGCGGTGACCATCATGGCGAAGCGATTCGCAGGCATGACGCGGATCGCGCGGCACCAAGCTGTGAACGACACGCTCGCCGACGAGTTCAAAGCAGGCCTTCACGCCTTGCGCATCAAGGCCATCGCGCCCCCGGAAACGTGATCGCGCCTCAGGCGGCGTCGGCTGGTCCCGGCTCTTCCCGCCGCACGCGCACGGCGGTGATCTGATTGCGGTTTCGGCGCAGCACATCGAAGCGGTAGCCGTGAAACTTGAAGCATTGCCCTGGCTCCGGAATGGTCTGCGCTTCGTGGATCACAAGCCCTGCAACCGTAACGGCCTCTTCGTCGGGCAGGTCCCAGCCTCGCGCGCGATTGAGATCCCGTATCGTCACCCAGCCGTCGACATTGGCCGAGCCGTCCGCCTGCGGCCGCACGCCCTGGACGATCACGTCGTGCTCGTCGCGGATGTCGCCAACGATCTCCTCCAGAATGTCTTCGAGCGTCACAAGGCCTTGTAGAACCCCGTATTCGTCGACAATCAGCGCGAAATGACTGCGTTGCTTCAAGAAGGCGTCAAGCTGGTCCTGAACGGGCGTCGTCTCTGGCACGAACCAGGGCTCTCGCATGATCTCCGCCACGTCGAGCGTGTCGAGATCGCCGCGCAAGGGCGCCACGGCGCGCAGCAGGTCTTTAGCGTGCAGGACCCCGACGATTTCCTCTTGGTCGCCCTTATAGAGGGGGATGCGCGTGTGCGGACTCGACAACGCCTTCATAACCAAGTCCCGGGGCGGAAGATCGGCGTCGAGCATGGAAATGTTCTTCCGATGGATCATGACCTCTTCGAGCGTTAGGTCCTTGAGGTCGAGCGCGCCGACCAATCGATGCCGCTCTGTGGCGGCGACACCGCCTTCGGAATGGTGCAGCTCAATGGCGCCGCGGATCTCGGTCTCGGCGCTTGGCGCGTCTTGGTGCGGATCGACCCCGACCAGCCGCAATGTGCCGTTTACGACCAGTTGGATCAGCGCGACCAGCCAGCCAACCGCCGCCACCAGCCATCCGATCGGCCGCGCCACGCGCATGGCCATGTCGTCTGCGCGGCCGATGGCATAGGTCTTCGGCAGCACCTCCGCGAAGATGAGAACCAGAGCCGTCATCAAAATCGTGGCGCCCACCAGCGCTTGGCCCCCCTGGCCGAACAGGGCGATAAACAACGACGTCGTCAGGGCCGAGGCCAGGATGTTGACGACGTTGTTGCCGAGGAGGATTGCGCCAATAAGGCTTTCGCGATTCGCGATCAGGCTGTTGACGGTTGTCGCCCGGTCGTCGCCTTCCTTCTCTAATTGGTGCATGCGCGCGCGCGAGGCGGCGGTCAGGGCGGTCTCCGAACCGGAGAAAAAGCCCGACAAGGCCAGCAACACGACGACGGCGGCAAAGGTGCCAAGGATCATCTGAGGTGCGATTCGCTTTCCAAAAAGGCGCGGACATCATCAAGGTCCGCATCGGGAAGAATGTAGCTGCGCCCGACGCCGCGCGCCAGGATAAGAGGAATCCGCCCGGCTCGGCCTTTCTTGTCTTGGCGCATGCGTTCGACGAGATCGGTTGGATCGTAAGGACCGCCGGCCAGGTTCGCCAATCGGGTCCGCAGCCCGCCGGCGTTCAAGACGCGCTCGGCGCGTTCGGCGTCTTCGGCGGAGCAGACGCCCAGCCGAACTGAATATCGCATGGCCAACGCCAGGCCGCAGCCGACCGCCTCTCCGTGAAGAAGATCGGGGCCGAAATCATTGGCGCCTTCGAGCGCATGCCCGAATGTATGGCCAAGGTTCAGGAGCGCGCGCACGCCGCTTTCGCGCTCGTCCTGCGCCACGATGCGCGCTTTCGCCCGGCATGATCTGGCGACGGCTTCCGCAACGGCATCGGTATCGCGCGCGACGACGGCCTCTCCATGGCGCTCGAGCCAGTCGAAGAAGTCTGGGTCGTCGATAAGGCCGTACTTGACGATCTCCGCATACCCGGCGCGCATCTCACGGACTGGCAGCGTGTCGAGGGCGGTCGTGTCGGCCAGAACCAGGCGAGGCTGATGGAACGCGCCGATCAGATTTTTGCCGTGGCGCGTGTTGATCGCCGTCTTGCCGCCGACAGAGCTGTCGACCTGCGCCAGAAGCGTCGTTGGGGCCTGAACGAAGTCCATGCCTCGTTTCATCAGTGAGGCTGCGAGCCCGGCGAGGTCGCCCACGACACCGCCGCCAAGTGCGACTAGAGTATCGTCTCTTCCGGCTTGCGCGTCCAAGAGCCAGCTGAGGCAAGCCTCTAGCTCCACAAAGGACTTGGCTCCCTCTCCAGGCGGCTCCACCCGGATGAGAGCAGAAAGGCCGCTCGCCGCCAGGCCCGCTTTCAGCTTCTCCAAATGGGCTTCGGCGACGTTGGCGTCGGTGAGAACGAACACGCGCGAGCGTTTGGCCAGCGACCCGATCAGTTGACCGGCGTTTGCCAACAGATCGCGCCCGATCAGGATATCGTAAGATCGTTCGCCGAGGTCGACCCGCACCTTGTCGGCATTTGTAGCAAGTTCCGTCATGGAGCTTCCCACCCGTCCAGCGCCTCGACGATTGCGTCGACTGTGACGCCGTGCGGCCCGTCGGCGCTGTGGACGACGAGATCGGCCTCGGAATAGATCGGCGCGCGTTCATCCAGCAATTTGGCCAAGACCCCCCTGGGATCGGGCGCCTTCAACAATGGTCGGTGCGACCGCTTTGAAACGCGCCGCCACAGGGTTTCGAGATCAGCGTTGAGCCAAACCGTGACCGCGTTTCTGCGAAGCGAAGCGCGCGTATCCGGATCGAGGTAGGCGCCGCCGCCCGTGGCGAGCACGTGCGGCGCCTCGGCAAGCAGCCGCTCAAGGACGCGACGTTCTCCGCGTCTGAATTCCGCCTCGCCGTGAAGGGCGAAGATGTCCGCCACCGACAGACCCGCCGCCTTCTCAATCTCATCGTCGCTGTCGTAGAATTTACGGTTCAGCCGCTCGGCCAAGCGCCGCCCCACCGTCGATTTCCCAGCGCCCATCAAGCCGACAAGGGCGATCGTCCGAGACGCATAGGCCGCCGTATTTTCGCCGGGATGTCCAAGTGACTGTATTTTCGCGCCCATAGGTCTTTGCGGCTCCGTAAAGGCAGTCCTATACGTGGCTGGCGGGCTCTGCAATGCGGCGTGATGTAGGTCGAACGGATGAAAAAATGGCTTCTTGGACTGGGCGTATTGATTGCGCTGCTCGCCGCCTTAGCGTTCTGGCTTAACAGCGTCGCCCTGGCGTCGCGCCCCCAAGCCGAAGAGCGGCGTTTGGAGATTGATCGTGAATTTTAGATCGGTCGCGGCGATTGTCTTAGGCGCCATAGCCAATGTCGGCGCAGCGTCGGCGCAGGTTGAAGTTGGCGGCCTGGACGCGGTTGATTCCTGGGGGATCGGCTATTTGACGCCTGGCGAGCGGGCTTTGCCGCCTGACTTTTGGCGCGCCTCGATAGCCGACGACCTGCTGCCGCTGATGGATCGCGCGCGCACGCGAAACCTGACGCCGGCGGAGCGCACGCTCTTGCGCCGCGTCGTCCTTTCGCCCGGAACGGCGCCGGGGCGCGCGCGCGACGAGGAATTGTTGGCGGAGCGCGCACGCTTGATGTTCGAACTTGGTGAAGCGTCCGCCGCCGCTGATCTCATGGGGCGGCTCGACGTCTCGCCCATGGGACTCAGCGCCGCCGAAGTCGCCGCAGATCTCGAATTGTCGCTCGGCCAGGAAGCGTCTGCGTGCGCGAAGGCGGATGCGCCGCCGTCGAATTCAGCGTTCTGGATGAAGCTGCGTGCGGTTTGCTTTGCGCTGAGGGATGATCCCTCGGGCGCTGCGCTCGCCATCGAACTCGCTGAGAGCGAGGGCGTGAGCGATCCTTGGCTCTGGTCGGCCGTCATCGCGGCGTCCGGCGAATCGCCCAACCCGCCGGACGCGCGTTTTGAGACGGGCCTCGCGCTGGCGATTTCGGCGAAGGCGGGCCTGGGTCCGTCGGAGACTGCGACCGCGAGCTCGCGTCCCGATCTTGCGGTGGCCATCACGCGCCGCGAGACGTTTCCTGCGGACTTGCGGGTTCAGTCGGCTGGCATCGCGGCCGAACTTGGGCTGATCGACGCAGACACCCATCGGTCTACCTACGACGCCCTCTTTGCGTCGGAAGGATACGATCCGCGCTCGCCGTTTGAAATCGCGCTGGCGACGGGGTTCGACTCTGAAGCGCCGGCCGCAGAGCGGGCTCAAGCGATCACGCTGGCGATCCAATCGGCGCAGGGCAACGCAGCCCGCTTTTCGGCTGTGTCCCGCCTGGTGAAGGCGGAGATCGACGCCCTGTCTGAGCAAGAGGGCCTTGAGCGCTTTGCGCTTGGATTTGCGCGCGCGTCTCTAGCGGCCGGCGATACTGACGCTGCGGCGGCTTGGGCGCGGATGGGGCAGGCGAATCCGGACGGCGTCGACCCGTTCGAGGCGGCCTGGGCGGAAGGGCTTGCCGTCCTCGCCGGCCACGAACCGGACCGGCGGTCGATAGCGGAACTGGGTCAGACTGTTCTGGAAACTGCGCAAGGCGCCGCCCGGCAGGAGGCCGCTGTGCACCTCTTGTCGTTATGGACGGCTTTCGGCTACGCGCCGCCCGCCGAGGCGCGCGCGATCATGGCGGCCCATCGCGGCAAGGCCGGCGATCGGGTGTCGCCCTGGGCGCTGACGTCGATCCGGGCCGCGGCCGACGCCGACGCCGCGGGCGAGGCGATCCTGCGCATTCTGTCCTATACACGGGGCAATCCGGCGGATCTCTCCGTTTCGGACATCGCCGCCATGGTCGAGGCGCTGCGTGAAATCGGCGCTGACGACGCGGCCCGCGCGCTGGCCGTGGAGGCGCCGGGTTACTGGAAAACCTCCCTCTAAGGCCACCTTAACGCCAACTCTGCACTTTCGGCGCGAGGCCGGATCACATGAACTACGTAGAATCGAGGCGTTCCTCGAAATGATGAGCGCGGAGCGGGCTGCGTCGCGCCACACGCTGGACGCCTATCGTCGCGACCTTGTCGATGCGTCGGCGTATCTCCACGGGAATTTGGCGTCCGCAACGGCGTCTGATCTTGCCTTATACATGCGCAGTCTCGCCGCATCGGCGTACGCCCCCTCGACCCAGGCGCGTCGCCTGTCGGCTTTGAAGGCGTTTTTCCGCTTTGTCGTCGAGGAGCGCGACCGGCGCGACGACCCGACCTCCCGCTTGGACGGACCCGTCGGCGGCCGCGTCCCGCCCGATGTGCTGAGCCGGGAGGAGGTGGCGGCCCTGCTCGAAGGCTGCGGCGACGACGCTCGCCTTAAATGCCTGGTCGAGCTTCTCTACGGGGCTGGTCTGCGCGCCAGCGAGGTGTGCGCGTTGCCGCTGGGCGCCCTCCCGCGACGAAGGCGCGGTGGGGCGTGGGAGACCCAGGCGATCGTCGTTCGCGGCAAGGGCGGCAAGGATCGGCTGTGCCCGCTTGGCCAGCCGGCCTTGGACGCGATCGCCCATTGGCTGGAGGCCCGCGAGGCGACGTTGCCCAAGGGGGCGGCTCGCGGCCGGGCGGACGCATTCGTCTTTCCCTCGCGCGGCAAGACGGGGCACCTCACCCGCCGGCGGCTGGGGCAGATGCTAGAGGACCTGGCAATGCGATGCGGTCTCGATCGGGCCCGCGTCCACCCCCACGCCCTGCGCCACGCCTATGCGACCCACCTTTTGCAGGGCGGTGCAGATTTGCGCAGCGTCCAAACGCTTCTAGGCCACGCCGATATCTCGACGACGCAGATCTACACCCACGTCTTGACCGATGAGTTGGCGGAATTGTTGGAAACGGCGCACCCCATGGCGCGCAGCGGAGTGTGAGCCGTCCGCCGACGGGCTGCCCCGTCGGCGAACAATGTCAAGCAATTACCAGATCCGAACGCGCTCCTCCGGCGCCAGGTAGAGCGCGTGCTCTTCGGTCACGCCGAAGGCCTCGTACCAGGCGTCCATGTTCCGCACGACGCCGTTCACCCGAAACTCCACCGGCGAGTGGGGATCGGTCAGGATCTGTTGACGCAGCGCGTCGTCGCGCGATTTGCCGCGCCAGACCTGAGCCCAGGCGAGGAAGAAGCGCTGGTCGCCCGTCAACCCGTCGATCACTGGCGCGCTGCCGCCATATTCCGCGTCGACGAAGCGGCGATATGCGGCGTAGGCCATCTGCAGCCCGCCAAGGTCGCCGATATTCTCACCCATTGTGAGCTGACCGTTCACGTTGAGCCCTTCGACCGGGACATAGGTGTCGTACTGGCTGCCAAGGCGTTCCGCACGCTGCTCGAAGGCCGTGTTGGCAGTCTCCGTCCACCACGAGCGGAACCGGCCCGCTTCGTCGAATTGGCGGCCTTGGTCGTCGAAGCCATGGCCGATTTCGTGGCCGATCACCGCGCCGATGGCGCCGTAATTCACCGCCGGGTCGGCGGCCGGATCGAAGAACGGCGCCTGGAGAATACCCGCTGGGAACGTGATCTGGTTCAGAAGCGGATTGTAAGACGCATTCACCGTCTGGGGCGGATAGGGCCACTCCACCCTGTCGACGGGGCCGGAGAGCTTGCTGATCTGGTCGGCCCAGTCGAATTCGGTGGAGGCGATGGCGTTGTCGAGCAGGGCCCCGGGCTTGATGTCCAGCGCCGTGTAGTCGGTCCATTCCTCGGTGAAGCCGATCTTCGGCTCGAAGGTCGACAGTTTGAGGAGCGCTTGCGCACGGGTTTCGTCGTCCATCCAGACGTTCTGCTCGAGGCGCTCTTCGAAGGCGGCCGTGAGATTGCCGACCAGGGCGTCCATCTGCGCCTTGGAGGCCTCCGGGAAATGTTTGTCGACATAGATCTTGCCGACAGCCTCGCCCAGCGTGCCGTTGATCAGGCCGACGCCGCGCTTCCAGCGTTCGCGTTGGGTCTCGGCTCCGGATAGGGTCTTGGCGTAGAATTCCCAATTCGCCCGGTCGAAATCGGTCGCCAGGAATTGCGCATTGCTGCGTACGAAATGGTAGGCGAGATAGTCCTTCCAAACGTCAAGCGGCGTGTCCTCGACGATGTCGCCGGCGGCTTCGATGGCCGTCGTTTGGCCGACAATGAAGATCGGAAGCTCCGCCAGGCCGAGTTCTGTCATGATCGCCGTCCAATCGAATTCCGGGGCGAGCTCGCCCATCTGTTCGATCGTCATCGGGTTGATCAGCTTGGTGACGTCGCGGCTTTCCGCTTGGGTCCAATGAACTTCGGCGATGCGCTTTTCGAGCGCAAGGATCGTTTCGGCCTTGGCTGCGGCGTCGTCCACGCCGGCGAGCGTCATGATCTCGGTCATGTACGCCTTGTAGGCGCTGCGATAGCCGGCGAAGGTCTCGTCGTCCTTCAGGTAATAATCCCGATCTGGCATGCCGAGGCCAGCTTGAGCCACGAAGGCGACGTATTGGGCCGGGTTCATCGGATTCGGGATAATGCCGACGCCAAAGGGCGCTTGTATATGGAGCGAGCCAAAGGCCTTCATGAGATCGGCCTTCGACGAGATCGCCTCGATCTTCGCCATATGGGGCGCAAGCGGCGCGGCGCCGGCGGCGTCGAGCGCGGCGGTGTCCATCCAGGCGGCGTAGAAATCGCCGACTTTTTGCTCCAGCGATCCCGGCGCAGCTTCGCCGGCCGCGAGTTCGTCGACGATAGCGCGGATATCGTCTTCGGCCTCAAGGCGCAGCTTCGTGAAGGAGGAATAGGTCGTGAGGTCCGACGGAATCTCGAAAGAATCCAGCCAGCCGCCATTGGCGTAGCGGAAGAAATCGTCGCCCGCCGCGACGGCTGCGTTGCCGCCCTCCAGGTCGACGCCCCAAGCGCCGAAACGCGGCTTCGGCGCCGGCGCGGCTGCGGTTTCGACGGCGCTCGGCGCTTCGGGCGCTGCAGCGGCGGCGACGGGCGCTTCCGGGGCGAGGTTTGACGATGCGGCGCATCCGCCGGCGATGGCGAGAGCCAAGGCGGCGGTCGACAGCAAGATATGTTTGGACACGATTCCCTCCGATTTATCGAATACCGATCAATATCACCTGAAAAACGAAAGTCGACCTTTGAGGCCTGGCGGATATTTGACGCGCTGCAACACGGCCCCTAGCTTCCGTCGCCAGAGACGAGGGATCGCCGACCATGACGCCAAAGACGCCGCGCCAATTCTTCAAGCCGCTCGCCGCCGGCGCGCCTGATCCGCTCTTGGAGCTCCCCGTCCGTTTGGAGCGCATGATCCAGTTTGTGCCGCCGCATAATGAAAAGGTCCGCGGGCGTGTGCCCGGCATGGCTGACACCTGCGATGTGGTGCTCGCCAATCTCGAGGACGCGATCCCAGCCGACGCCAAGGAATCCGCCCGCGCCGGCGCGGTTGAGATGTCGACCATGGTCGACTGGCAGGCCAAGGGGACGGGCTTCTGGTCGCGGGTGAACCCGCTGAATTCCCCTTGGTTCTTGGACGACGTGACCGAGCTTGTGTCCAAAGCCGGCCGCCAATTGGACGTCTTGATGATCCCGAAGGTCGAGGGCCCCTTCGACATCCACTACGTCGACCAGCTCCTCGCCCAATTGGAGGCGAAAGCTGAGCTCGAGCGCCCGATCCTGATCCACGCCATCCTGGAGACCGCAGAAGGCGTGGCCCGGGTCGAAGAGATTGCGCTCGCCAGCCCGCGCATGCAGGGCGTCTCGCTCGGCCCGGCGGATTTGGCCGCCAGCCGCAAGATGAAGACCACTCGCGTCGGCGGCGGGCATCCCTTCTACAAGGTGATCGAAGACCCGCGCGAAGACGGGTCGCCGCGCGCCTCTGCCCAGCAGGACCCCTGGCACTACACCGTCGCGCGCATGGTTGACGCCTGCGTCATGGCGGGCATCAAGCCGTTCTACGGCCCCTTCGGCGACATCGCGGACCTTGACGCCTGCGAGCAGCAATTCCGCAATGCGTTCCTGCTCGGCTGTGTCGGCACATGGACGCTGCACCCCAACCAAATCGAGATCGCCAAGCGCGTGTTCAGCCCCGATCCCGACGAAGTGAAACTCGCCCGGCGCATCCTGGAGGTGATCCCGGACGGCCGCGGCGTCGCCATGCTCGACGGCAAGATGCAAGACGACGCCACTTGGAAACAAGCCAAGGTTATCGCCGACCTCGCTGATCTGGTGGCGAAGAAGGATCCGGATCTCGCGGCGGCTTACGGCGCGTGATAAAGTCCTGTGATATCTATCTAGGGGTTTGAAAATGAAGCGTTTCACCGTCCTGGCCGCAGCCGGCGCGGCCATGTTGTCTGCGTGCGCTAGCGGCGGCGCGACCGGAGCGTCGATCCCGGCGGCGGCGAGTGTCTCGACCGCGCCGGCGGGCCTCGCCATCGGACAATGCAATTCGCCGGGCGCGGCCTACGCCGAGATCAAGTATCCGGCCGGGTGGAATGAACGGCTGGAGGCCAGCGTGCGCAACGCCGAACCGGCGGATGAATTGCTTGGCGGGCCCACGGACAATGTCAGCGACCTCAACACGCCGCCGGTCTCGCCGCCCCGGGTCGTTTATCCTTCCGCGTCGCAATCTCGCGGCGTTGAGGGCGCCTGCGACGTCATCCTCGACACCGATCGCGACGGCAATCCGCGCAACGTGGCCGCGGCCTGCACATCGCCCGAATTTGTCGCCGCGGCAGAATCCGCCTTGTCCGCGACCAGGTTTCCGCCTCGGATCGAGAACGGCCGCCGTGTGGCGCGTCGGGGCATCGTGTATCCGCTGGCGTTCTGTTTGGAATAGCGCGGCGGACCCGCCTGCGCGCAAAAAGTCTGGTGTTCGATATGAGCTTTCCAAAATACCTGTGCCTGGCCCTTGTCGCGCTCGCGTCGGCGGTTTGCGCGCAGGCCCACGAATACGACGTCGCGGCGCTCAAGATCGATCATCCTTGGGCGCGTCCGACCGTGGCGGCGGCTCAGCCCGGAGCGGCGTTCTTCACGGTCACCAACACGGGCAATGCGCCGGATCGGTTGATCGCAGCGCGCGCGCCCGACGGTTTCCTCGAGGGGATTGAGATCCACACAACGCGCATCGGCGAAGACGGCGTCGCGCGGATGCGCCCGCTGGCGGATGGAGCCCTGGTCGAACCGGGTGAAACGCTGGTCTTCGCGCCGGGCGGGCGGCATTTGATGCTGTTCGGCTTGGGGGCGCCGTTGGAAGACGGGGAGTCCTTTCCGTTGACCCTCGTTTTCGAACGGGCTGGCGAGGTCGACGTGGTCGTAAAAGTCGAGACCAATCCAGAGGCGGGCGCGGGCCACGCCGGGCATTGATCACGACGCGGTGAGCGGTCATCCTGGCGGGACACGAGGAGGACCGCCCATGCACTCGCCCGCGCTGCAGACCTGGATGGATTGGATCCAAGGCGACCACTCGCATGAGGGGCTCGCAGCTCAGCTGCATGACGATGTGACGTTCTGGAGCCCCATCGTCCATTCGCCCCAGCGCGGCAAGGCGATGACGTTCGCCTATCTGGTCGCGGCCGGGGGCGTGCTGGGCGGCGATGCATTTAAGTACACCCGCATCGTCGACGGCGGATCGGACGCTGTCCTGGAGTTCGAGACCGAGATCGACGGGCTTTACGTCAACGGCGTCGACATGATCCGGTGGGCCGAGGACGGACGGATAATCGATTTCAAGGTCATGGTCCGCCCGCTGAAGGCCATCCAGAAGGTCCATGGCATGATGGCCGAGATGCTGGAGCGGATGAAGGCCGACACCTAGGCGAAGATCGCGCCCGCAGCGACGAGCGTGAACAGAATAAGACAGATTACGGCCAGCGCGCTGGGCAACATCAGCTCGATTAGCGTGAATTGCGGAAAGTTCCGCCGCTTTTCGACATGGACCTGCCATTCTCGGGTGAAGGGGGCGAACTCAAGCTCCGCCTCCAGCTCCCCGATCACATCGTATTTGGATGCGTTCAGCCGGCGCGCCGCGAAAATCATCGACAGCCACAGGACGCTGTTCAGAAAGGCGAGCAGCAGGGCGCCGGCGACCACGATCTGGGTCGGGAAGTCGTCATTGTCGGCGCGCAAGACGAACGAAATCGACACGAACATCGCCACGACGACCGAGAAGTAGAAACGGTTCAGCGCATGGCGGCGATCGATGCCCCGCTCGGCGCTTTCGATCATAACCTTGTAGATCTCGATCCGGCGGTCGTAATCGTACTCGCCAAGCGTTTTATCGAGCTCTGCGACGCCTTCCCGATGGCGCGATGGCGGCCAGCGGCCCGTCGATCGGTCGCGTTCGTCCATCCAGGCGCGCACGCGGTCAAGCTTCGCACTCTGGAACCCCTTGGAGCCGCCAAACAGATCGTCGCAAAATTTCGGGTCTTTCGCGGCCTGCCGGCCGAATTCCTCAGCCCTCAGTCCGTGACGCTCGAGGAAGCCTTTCACATCGTTGCGGAAGGGATCGAGCACTGACACCGTCGGACGCCTCAGCGCTCCGCCAGGTCGGACGTAGCAATCCGAAAGCCAACGGTCCGATCGCGCACATCGACGGAGATACGCGCCCGATTGGCCGCGCGAAAATCGGATGCCGCTCCTGACCAATCGCCTCCGCGCACGACGCGGCGACCGCAATCGCCGATGGTCACGGCGGACCCATCGGTCGGCGCCTCGGCATACGTGTTAACATAGCAATCCTCGACCCATTCCCGGACATTGCCGAGCATGCCGCGAAGACCGAAGGGATTTTCAACGAGCAAAGACACGTCGCGTGGTTCGCCGGGCTGGGCTCGCGCTGCGTCATAGGCAGCGCCCCACCAATACGCTGCATCCGTCCCGCCCCGGGCGGCATATTCCCATTCCGCTTCGCTGGGCAGGCGATAAGCGCGGCCCGTCTCTTCAGACAACCAAGTCGCGTAGGCGCGCGCGTCATTCCAGGAGAGGCCGAACCCCGCCACGGACCCGCGGCCGAAGCCGCGGTCTGAAGGGGCGTAGCCCCGACACCCCCCCGTCGCCGACGCAGGAATCCCATTGCGAAAACGTCACTTCTGTCCGTCCGATGGCGAAGCTGCTTAGCGCCACCTCGCGCTGCGGCCCCTCGTACCCGGCGCGGCCGGGTTCGTCGTCGGGCGAACCCATCATGAAGGCGCCGCCAGGCAGGGTGACCAATTCAGGGCAGTCTGCGCAATCGGCGAACGTCGCCAGCGAATCCGTTTCGCCGTCTCGAATGCTGATCTGAAGGCCCGGCCCCGCACCAAATCCGCCACCGAACACCGCGCCTATTGCGGCAAGCGCCAAAGCGGCGGCCGCCGCAAAAAACGCTAGCCTCCCGTGGCCGCGCTTCTCTCGGGCGGGCGCCTGCCGGTCTCTAGCGGCGCTCTGAGGCGTCGGTGGTTTCGACGCCGGCTCATCAAGCGACGTCAGGCGGTTTCGCGCGAGGTCGGCGTAATGCCCTTCAGGATAGCGCTTGAGATAGGCTTCAAAATCGGCCGGATCGGATCCGTCCTTAATGGATGTCCAGAACGTTGTTTCGATTGTGGCGTCGCCGGATTCCTGCCCTGTGGCGCGTTCCGAGGCCGCTGGCGCGGCTGGCTCGCTGTGTTCGATGGCGAGCTGAATGTCGCCGACGAAGGCGCGCCAGCGCTCGTCCGTCGTGTCGCCGTTCCAGCCGATCAGGTCTGCGGTCTGGGTGAGTTCGAACATGATGGGGCGCTCAGCCTCCTCGATCATCGCGGGGATGACAGTCGAGGTTCGTTCGCCCAGCGTGGCTTCCGTGCGCACCCATTTCGACTTCACGGAAACTTGCGACCAGAGGACCACGACCACTTTCGCCTCGCGAAGCTCGGCTTCCGTCACCTCGTCATAGGTCTGACCGGCGCGCAGGACCTTGTCCCACCAAACGGGGATGGCCTCCGCCTCGAGCGCAAGGGCAATCTGCTGCGCCTTTTCCCGGTCAGCGCGGCTGTAGGACAGGAATACGTCCGCCATTTCGTCTCTCCCCCCGGACGCGAAAGCGGTTCAATGTCAGGAACTTGCCACGCGACGTGACATTAGATTTGCACACTTGCTTTGGCGTAGAAAGTCTCTTCGATACTTTCCGATCGGACTGGCCGCTGGTATCGAGATGGCATGACGACCTATCTGGACTTTGAAAAACCCGTCGCCGAACTCGACACGAAGATCGCCGAACTCCAAGCGGTTTCGGAAAAGGGCGAAGGCCCGTCGATCGCCGACGAATTGGCGAAGCTCAAAGAGAAATCGGCCAAGCAGCTCAAGGATCTGTATGCAGACCTCTCGGCGTGGCGAAAGACGCAGGTCGCTCGGCACCCGGATCGGCCGCATTTCTCCGATTACGCCGAACACTTGTTTGAGGATTACCAGCCGCTCGCCGGCGACCGGGTCTTTGGCGACGATGAAGCGGTGATGGGCGGGCTCGCCAGCTTCAAGGGCCGCTCGGTCATGATCGTCGGCCACGAAAAGGGCCGCACGACAGAGAGCCGGATTCGCCACAATTTCGGGATGGCGCACCCGGAAGGGTACCGAAAGGCGCTGCGGCTGATGGATCTGGCGGAGAAGTTCAATCTGCCTGTGATCACATTCGTCGACACGGCTGGCGCCTATCCCGGCAAAGCGGGCGAGGAGCGCGGGCAGGCGGAAGCGATCGCACGGTCTACGGAACGGTGTCTGACCCTTCCGACGCCCATGGTGTCTCTGATCATCGGCGAAGGCGGATCCGGCGGCGCCATCGCCATCGCCGCGGCCAATGCCGTCCTCATGATGGAGCATTCCATCTACTCGGTGATCTCGCCGGAGGGGTGCGCATCGATCCTTTGGCGCGATTCCGACAAGGCCCGCGATGCGGCCGAAGCGATGAAGATCACGGCCGTAGATCTCAAGCGGCTGAAGATCATCGACGAGATCGTCAAAGAGCCGATCGGCGGAGCCCATCGCGATCCCGCCGCCGCGCTCAAGGCGGCGGACAAGGCTATCGCTGCGGCCCTGAAGTCGTTGGACGACTTGTCGCCTGAAGAGCTGAAGCGCCAGCGGCGCGAACGCTTCTACGCCATCGGGCGGGAAGGGTTGGGCTAGCGCCTATTCCGCAGCGATCAGGGTTGTTTTTGGGGTCGGAAGAGACCCGTTGGGCCAGTTCGTCCACAGGTCCGCCGCACGACCCTCCGCCGCCTCGACCGCAGCCTCCTTAACGTGGCCAAAGCCGCGAATTTCGTCGGGGATGCTCGCGATCTCGATGGCGAGGGCGTGGTTTTCGGCGGTCAGCTCGCCTGCCAGACGCTCCAAATTGGCCAAGTACTCATCCCGAAGCCGGCGCTCCATCTTCCGTTCTTCGGTCCACCCGACAATGTCGAAACGCGTCCCGCGCAAGCCCTTCAGCTTCGCCAGGATCTTGAACGCGCGCATCATCCATGGCCCGAACCGCTTCTTCACCAGGTGGCCTTTGGAATCCTTCTTGGACAAGAGGGGAGGCGCAAGGTGGAATCGAATTTTGCCGCCGTGGAAGGCGTCGCGAAGCCGCTTCTCGAAGTCTCCGCTCGTGTAGAGGCGGGCGACCTCATACTCGTCTTTGTAAGCCATCAACTTGTATGCATAGGTGGCAACGGCGCGTGTCAGCGTATCGCCGAGGCCGGCCCCAGCCTCGGCCTGACGGACCCTAGCCACGACATCGCGATAGGTCTGCGCATAGGCGTCGTCTTGGTAAGCCACCAGCCGGCTGGCGCGGTGGTCGATCAGCTCGTCGAGCGTCTTCTCCGGCGTCTGGCCGCGGGGATCATTCATGTGCGCGAGCCGCGCCGGGTCGTGCGCGGCGATCCTGCCGAGATCAAAGGCGCCCATATTCTCCTTGATCTTCACGCCGTTGAGCTTCACCGCGCGATAAAAGCCGCGCAGCGTGACCGGCACCTTGCCCATCTGCCAGGCGTATCCGGCCATGATCATGTTCGTGTAGATCGCGTCTCCGAAGTATCCGACTGAGAGGGCCTCGGCGTCGACGGCTCCGAATTCAGCCGTTTGGCGCTTCACGCGCCCGGCGAGCAAGTCGCTCTCAAAGCGCTTGGACCGGTCGCGAATAAACTCGCTCGTCGGAGTGACGTCGGAATTGGCGTAGGCCGCCGTTTTGGCTGCATCCATAAGGTTCAGCGCGTCGCCGCCCGCCGCGACGACCAGGTCGCACGCGATGATCACATCCGCGCTCGCCGGCGGCACGCGTCCGGTGGAGATGGCCTCAGGCTCCTTCGCGAAACGCAGATGCGACAGAACCGGACCGCCCTTCTGGGCGAGGCCCGTCATGTCGAGCGAGGACGCGGCGTGGCCGTCGACGTGGGCGGCCATGGCCAGGATGGCGGCGACCGTCGTCACCCCCGTGCCGCCGACGCCGGTGAAGACCGCGTTCCAGGGTTGGGCGAGGGACGGCGTTTCCGGAATGGGCAGGTTCGAGGCGTCGAATTCCGGCCGCGGCGCGTCCATCCATGCGGGCGTCGCCCCCTTGATGGTTACGAAGCTCGGGCAGAAGCCGTTCACACACGACAGGTCGGTGTTGCAGGTCGATTGGTTGATGCGGCGCTTGCGGCCGAATTCGGTCTCCACAGGCTCGACCGACAGGCAGTTCGATTTCACCGAGCAATCGCCGCAACCCTCGCAGACGTCCTGATTGATCATCACGCGAACCGTGTCCGGCGCCCGCATTTTCCGCTTCACGCGGCGGCGTTTCTCGGTGGAGCAGATCTCGTAGTAGATAATCACAGAGACGCCGGGCGTTTCCCGTAGCATGACCTGAACATCGTCCAGCTTGGCCCGATCGTAGATCTTCACGCCTTGCGGCAGACCCACGGCGTTGGCGTAGCGGGTCACGTCCTCGGTGACGATGACAATGGTCTCGACGTTTTCAGACACGAGCTGTTGAGCGATCTGCACCGGCGTTTGCCCGCTCTCAACATGCTGCCCGCCGGTCATGGCGACGGCGTCGTTGTAGAGGATCTTGTAAGTGATGTTCGCGCCGGACGTGACAGCGGCCCGGATGGCCAGGGAGCCGGAATGCGAATAGGTGCCGTCGCCGAGATTGACGAAGACATGGTCCTCATCCGTAAAGGCGTGCTGGCCGATCCAGGCGATGCCCTCGCCGCCCATCTGGCTCGTCATATCGGTTTTTCGGTCCGGCATGAAATTCGCCATGTAATGGCAGCCGATGCCGGCGAGCGCGCGAGAGCCCTCCGGCACAACGGTCGACGTGTTGTGCGGGCAGCCCGAACAATAATGCGGCTTGCGCATCGTTGGAGCCGCGTTTGTCCGCGCCGCTTCTCCGGCGCGTCCGACCCGATCGAAATAGGCTGAAGCAACCGTCTTGTCCCACGCCCCGGGGATGCGCTCCATCAGCGCGTCCGCCATGGCGGGAATGGGGATCGAGCCGGTTTGCGGCAAGAGGCTGCGTCCGTCCTTGTCTCGCTTGCCTTCGATCAGAGGGCGCTGGCGATCCGGCAGCGCGTAGAGCGCAGCCTTGAGCTGATCCTCAATGAGCGGCCGCTTGTGCTCCAACACCAAGACGCTCTCGAGACCGGCGCAAAAGGCCTGAACGCCCGATGTCTCAAGCGGCCAAGGCATGGCGACCTTATAGACGGCGACGCCCAGGTCTCCGGCCCGCTCCGGCGAGAGCCCGAGGGCGGCGAGCGCCTCGAACACGTCACGGGCGGCCTGGCCACTTACGATAATGCCAAGGCGCGGTTTCTTCGAAGGCAGGATGACCTGATCAAGCTGGTTCGCGCGGACATAGGATTGCGCGGCCGGCAGCTTGATGTCGCGCAGCCGGCGCTCCTTCTCCAGCGGGTCGTCGCCGCGCCGCATGTGGACGCCGTCGGCGGGAAGATCGAGCGTTGGGGCCGCGAAGGCGAACCGG
This sequence comes from uncultured Hyphomonadaceae bacterium, assembly GCA_964597685.1. Taxonomy (GTDB): domain Bacteria; phylum Pseudomonadota; class Alphaproteobacteria; order Caulobacterales; family Hyphomonadaceae; genus JBCBTJ01. The sequence continues at coordinate 36,211 of CAZQZC010000004.1, forward strand.
TTGAGATCGACATTCACCACCGAGCCCGAATCCATCGTATCGGCGAGGGCGACCAAGCCGGTCCACGCGCCCGAAAACCGGCTCATCGCCCAGCCATGGATCCCGTAATCCAGAACGTCCTGGATCGACGCTGGATTAAGCACCGGAATCTCAGCGTCCATCATGGCGAATTCGGATTGGGACGGCAGCGTCGAGGATTTGCACATATGGTCGTCGCCGAGGATGGCGAGCACGCCGCCATGCGCCGACGTGCCAGCGGCGTTGGCATGCTTGAAAACGTCGCCCGTGCGGTCGACGCCGGGCGCCTTGCCGTACCAGATCCCGAACACGCCGTCATAGCGGGCCCCAGGAAACAGGCCCAATTGCTGAGACCCCCAAACCGAAGTGGCGCCCAGATCTTCGTTCAAGCCTTCCCAGAACCGGATGTCATGCGTGTCCAGGAGATTTTGGACGGACCGCAATTGCTGATCGTATCCACCGAGCGGTGAGCCGCGGTAGCCCGAAATGAAGCCCGCCGTGTTCAAGCTCGCACGCAAATCCAGCCGCTTCTGGTCTAGCGGCAGCCGGACGAGGGCTTGAATGCCGGTCATGAAGGCGCGGCCCTCGACAAGGTCATATTTGTCGTTCAGCGTGACTTCGCGATGTTCCACGGGCGGCCTCCGAAAGAAATGTACAGGCTATATATGCCCACGATCTCCCGAAATAGCTTGCCCCTTTGCCCTTGACCGGGCGAAATTGAGGGGTAAACATTTCGTGAGTGGTGGATTATGGGGAATATGTTGTCGTTTCAACTTGATGCCGTGGACGCTAGAATTCTGGATCTGGTCCAGCGGGACGCCAGTTTGTCGGTCGCCGAAATCGCCGAGCGTGTTGGTTTGTCGTCTTCGCCCTGCTGGCGGCGAATAAAACGGCTAGAGGAGCACGGAATCATCCAGAAGCGGGTCACCTTGCTTGATAAATCTAAGCTTGGGCTTGATTTCGAGGTGGTCGCGAATGTCAAACTCGCCCTGCCAAGCCGCGAAAACCTAGAGCAGTTCGAATCCTATGTCCGCCGCTGGCCTCAAGTGGTGGAGTGCATGACGGTCACAGGCGCGGTGGATTACGTGATCAGGATCGTCACAACCGACATGCACGCCTATGATGATTTTCTGCGTGAACGCCTTCTTGGAACTGGCTTAGTTTCTGATGTTCAGTCCCGGATCATCATCAATGTGTCGAAGCGCACGACATCCCTACCATTGGGCATGATTAGCGACTACGTGTCCGCCGACGCCTAGAGCCCTTTCATCCGAATTTGAGTCGGCTGACGGCCTCTGGCGTTCGTGCTGGCAAGGAGCATACCGCA
>CAZQZC010000005.1:0-34137 GCA_964597685.1 uncultured Hyphomonadaceae bacterium
ACGATTTATAAACGGGCGTCGACTCAGCGATGTCCAGCGCCTTGCCCTGGGGCAGGCCCTCGGCGATGTCGAACAGGACGACGTCGCCGAGCTCTTCACGAGCGGCGACGTGAGCAAGGGTTCCGCCGATCATGCCGGAGCCGATGAGGGCGATCTTTTTACGGGCCATGGAAGCCTCCTTCGCGTGCGATGCGTTATTGTAGCGACGGGTAGCGAAGCCCGTGCGGGCGCGCAATGCGGAGTTGTTCAGGGCTGCGTGATTGTTTCACGCCTATGGCCGAACGGGCCGCGTAAGCGCTAGACCGGCGAACCGGCGACATGGGAGGTTTGCGTGAAATCGATTATCTGCAGCGCAGCGGCGGGGGCCCTCGCCGCCTGCGCAACGGCTCAATCCGACGATGAGGCGTCGGCCGATCGGGACGATTTGTTGGCCATCGTCGACGATTTCTTCGATGCGCTGGCCAAGGGCGAGCCGGAAAGATGGTCGGCCCACACTTTGTCCGGGACCAATCGCATCGCCGCGTTTCAGACGCCGGACGGGACGGACGGGGTTCGAATTACAGACGTCGACGCGTTCAACAGCGCCTACCCCTCGGGCGATAGCGGATATCTGGAGCGATATTGGGACCCAAAGGTCTTGAGCGACGGGCGCGTCGCGGTCGTCTGGGCGCCGTTCGACTTTCACATTCGCGGAGACTTTTCCCATTGCGGCGTGAACATCTTTGAGTTCGTACGCGTCGACGGGACCTGGAAAGTGGCCAATCTCGTTTGGTCGATGGAGCGCGAGGCGTGCACGCCAAGCCCGCTCGGTCCTGTAAGCGAGTAAACCGCCCCGGCGATCCACAAGGTCGGCGGCGCGGGATCTGGATTTGCTTTGCGAACTCATCCATCACGCTCAATATGATTCCTCGGACGTCGCGATCGCCAATTTCGCCCGACATATGTCGCCTGGCCCAAGCCATCGACGTCATTGGCGACCGCTGGACCCTGCTGATCCTGAGATCGGCCTTGTTTGGACTTCGACGATTTGAGGATTTTCACGCCGAACTCAACGCACCGCGAACGGTCCTAAGCGGCCGGCTGAAGAAGCTCTGCGACGCGGAGATCCTGACGAAGAAATCCTATCAGCAGCCCGGAAAACGCGCCCGATCTGAATATGTGCTGACGGATATGGGCGAAGCTTTGCGGCCAGTCCTCATGATGCTGATGCAATGGGGCGACGTCTGGCTGGACGAAGGCCCCGCGCCTCTCTCATTTACGAAACGGAGCGGCGGACCGATCCATGCGGCGTTTGTGGACGAAGGCGGCGTAGAGGTCGATCCCGGCTCCCTACGCATCGTCATCCGCCGATAACGCGATACACCCGCGCCGATTATCGTTTCTGGGCGCCCCAGACAGCCAAGGGATCGAAGGCGCCCTTCGACGCCGCCTGCTCGATTGCTTCGATCTGGCTGCTCACGGGATTTTTCTCGGCCGCGTCCCTGCCCCCGTAGAGGGCCTCATCGAGCCTGCAGATGCGCTCATAAAGAGCTTCGCTGCGTTCCACGAGATCAAGGAAACGTTCCGGCATGCCGCGCCCGCGCTGGGCGGACGCCTGAAGACCCGCGCCATCCGGCTTTAATCGATATTTGTCCTGAAAGGCGTCGGCGCGCATCATGTCGCCGTCGCGAACCGCTTTCTGCATCACCAGCCAAGATGCGGCCTGCATCAGGCGCGTCGTCAGCTCCATGCTCCAGGCGGCGTAGATTTTCGAAACCTCGCCCTGCAAGCGCTGAGCTTCGCTCCGCCCCGGGCCGTCCAGATAAGAGGCGGTCTCTTCCACAAGGGCCATGCCTTCGGTGAAGACGCGTTCAAAGACCTTGCCGCCCTCGAAGGCGCGCCGCGTATCGCCAGTGTCAGACGGGACCGCCGATCGTTTGTCGCGCAAATCGTTCATGATCTCGTCCTCAAATCCACCACAGCCCTTACCCGCCACCTCTTTCCGGGACTTTAACCGTCGCCGAACAATGCGTCCGCCGCGTTTCGATGCGCTTGCTTGCGTTCGAGCTCCGCCTCGCAAGCGGCGATTTCAGCGCGGAGCTCTCCGATGCGCGCCTCCAGCTCCTCTTCCGACAATCGGTCCAACGGCGTGGCCGTCGGGGCCTTCGGCTCCTCTTCGAACATTGCGTCCTCCCAAAGTCGCGCTATCCACAGTCTTATGGAACGCCGCGCCGCGGCGAGAATCAAGCGGGAGACGGGTGATGGAGGCTGTAATTGTCGAAGGCGACGGCCCTCTTCGCCTGGGCGACGTCGACGCGCCGCAGGTCGGGCCGAACGACGTCCTCGTCGAGGTTAAGGCGGCCGGGCTAAACCGCGCAGACCTGCTTCAACGGCGCGGGATGTATCCGCCTCCGCCAGGCGCGTCTGCGATCATGGGGCTCGAATGCGCTGGAATTGCACGCGAGGTCGGGGCCAATGTGACACGCTTTGCGCCTGGCGACCGCGTCTGCGCGCTGCTGGCCGGCGGCGGATATGCCGAATTCGCGAGCGTCGACGAGGGCTCGATCTTGCCGATTCCGGACAATCTGGACTTCGCTGAAGCCGCCGCGCTTCCCGAAGCGATGATGACCGTCTGGGCAAACGTTTTCGACCGATGCGGGCTCAAATCTGGAGAGGCGTTTCTTGTCCATGGCGGGACGAGCGGCATCGGCGTCATGGCGATCCAAATGGCCAAAGCGGCCGGCGCCGACGCCGTCTACGCCACCGCGGGTTCGGCGGAGAAGTGCGGGCTTTGCCAGGACCTCGGCGCAGACCGCGCGATCAATTACCGCACTGAGGATTTCGAAGCGGCCGTCAACGATCTGGGCGGCGCGGACGTGATCCTGGACATGGTCGGCGGCGACTATGTCCAGAAAAACATCAACATCGCCAAGCTGGACGGGCGGATTGTCAACATCGCCTACCAGAACGGCCCGCAGGTCGAGCTCAACCTGATGCGCCTGATGCTCAAACGCCTGATCTTGACGGGCGCCACATTGCGGGCGCGCCCGGCGCCGGAGAAGTCGCGCATCAGGTCAGCCGTCGAGCAGGATTTCTGGCCGCTGGTCGCAGACGGGCGCATTCGCCCCGTGATCGAAGCGACCTATCCCATGGCCGACGCGGAAGAAGCGCACGCCGCCATGGCGCGGGGCGGCCATTCCGGCAAACTGATCCTGACGCGCTGACTGCGCCCAGTCTTTTCAACGCAAGCGCACCGTCCTATATCCGTCACAGTTGGGACACATTCAGCTTTTCGCCCTGACCGCCCGGCCCCTGCGCGGGGCGGCGGCGTTTTTGGAGATCGGTATGGCCGAGATTTTAATGCCAAAAGCGACAGCCGTTTGGCTGATCGACAATACGACGCTCACCTTTGATCAGATCGCCGCCTTTTGCGGGCTCCATCGCCTTGAGGTCAAAGGCATCGCCGACGGAGATGTCGCCGAGAACATGCGCGGCGTGGACCCGATCGCGGGCGGGGAATTGACGCGGGAGGAGATCAAGAAAGGCGAAGACGATCCAGAATACGCCCTGCAGCTCCAAGACTCGAAGATCGCCCATATTCCGCAGCCGAAACGGAAGGGCGCGCGCTACACGCCCACTGCGCGGCGCGCAGACAAGCCGGACGCCATTGCTTGGTTCATCCGACACCACCCGGAAGTCGCCGACCCTCAGATCAGCAAACTTATCGGAACCACAAAAACGACGATCAACGCCGTGCGAGACCGGACTCACTGGAACGCCCAAAACATCAAGCCCGTCGATCTCGTGACGTTGGGGCTCTGCTGCCAGATCGAACTCGACGAGGTCATATCGAAGGCCGCAGAGAAGCGCCGCAAGATGAACGAGGCGCAAGGCGACCAATCCGACGGCCCAGGCCTGTCGCAATTGGAGACCGTCCCGGCGAGCCCGGTCGAAGCGGACCCGGCTGTTGATCCGGTCGAAGACGACATGTCCGTCGACGACGTCTTTAAGAACTTCGAATAGCAGATGGGCGTCAGACGGCGTCCCAGACGCCGTTCAAGGCGCTGCGCCCTCCGTCGAGAACGATGACTTCGCCGGTGATGATCGCGGTTCCTGGGGACGTCAGAAAGAACAAAGTCTCAGCGATTTCGTCTCCCAAGGCCGCACGGCCAGCCGGCGTGCGCTGGGCCAGCCAAGGCTCGTTCTCTTCGGCCCGGGGCCGGATCGCGGCGATCGCGTTGCACCGCACGCCCTCGGCGGCCAATTCCAGCGAGGCGGCGCGAACCACCGCCAACATCGCCTGCTGACTAACGGCTTCCAGGAAACGCCCCCGGTCGGCGGCCAAGGACGACACGCTCAATATGAAGGTCGCGGTCCCACGTTGTTTGACGCGGTCAATTGCAGGGACCGGCTCGGTCTCGCGGTCGCGCGCCGCGGCGGCGAACAGTTTGAGCGCGGTAATCGCGGAGCGCGCGGTTTTGGCCCAGACTTGGTCAATCGCTTCAACATCCGCGTCGTTCAATCCCACGGCAGGGGTGATGGGCGGAATCACAACCAGATGGTCGACGTCGCCATAGGCCTCGCCAGCCGCAGACAAGACGTTTTTGAGGCCCAGCTTGGTGTGAATGTCTCCGAGATGGGTGGTGATATGGCCGTTGAGCTCATCCCGGGCGCGCTGAAGCTTGGCCTGGTCTGGATCGGCGACCAAAACGCGGTGACCCGCCGCACGAAGCCGGCGCGCGCAATCAATGCCGACGCTTCGGCCCAGACCGAGAATGGCGCTTACTTGTCCAGACATCGCCTCAGCCGCCAACGTCCATATCGGCGGACTCCTGAGCAGAGTGCGGCGGCCGCGCTTCGAGGGACGCCCGCAGATCGTCGCCAAGGATTGTCAGTCGGTCGTTCAACCTGGCGAGCGTCCACAGGATCTCAGACAACAGCACCACGACCAGATAAAGCGCGAGCAGCAAAGCGGCCCCGCCCACCAATTGAATAAGGGCCGCGCCTGGGCTTCCTGCAAACAGGGTTCGCAAGGCGGCCAGTGCGACGAGGACGGCGAGCCCGGCCGATAAAAGGGTGAAGAGACGTAGCCCGGAACGCACCGCAGACGGCGATACGGCCCGGCCTTGATTGAACAATTCGCGCATAGCTCGCTCCGTTCCGACTGACGGAACGACGCGGCGAGCGCCTGAACCGTCCTAAGACGATCGCAATTGTCGCAGCTCCTCCTTAATTCGGAGTTTCATCTTCTTCAGCTCGGCCAATCGAATTGTGTCAGCGCTCGGTCGTTTCTGTTCGGTGTGGATCTCATGATCGAGTTTTTGGTGTTTTGCGGCGAGTTCCGTGATCCGGCCAGAGAGCGACATAGGTTCCTCCTTTCGCTGAACGAAGCTGGATTGACGATTAAAGCACCCGAAACGCCGCGAGTCAGGGGCGCCTGCCCTCAGGACGGGTTTTTGTGAACGGAATGCGCGCCAAACGGGCGCCGCCGCGGTTGACCAAGGGCCTGTGTTGGATCATCACCCGCCGTTTCTTGAGGAGGGCGTATGACAGAGCCTAACCCCCTCGTCGGCGTCATCATGGGAAGCCAGTCCGACTGGCCGGTCATGCAAGGCGCGTCGGAGATGCTCGCGAAGCTCGCGGTCGCGCATGAGACCCGGATCGTGTCTGCCCACCGCACGCCCGAACGATTGGCGGCGTATTCCGGCACGGCCAAAGCGCGCGGCTTGAAGGTCGTCATCGCCGGCGCAGGCGGCGCGGCGCACCTGCCCGGCATGGTCGCGGCGATGACGCCCCTGCCCGTCCTAGGCGTTCCCATGGAGAGCAAAGCGCTGTCAGGACTGGATAGTCTGTTGTCGATCGTCCAGATGCCGCGCGGCGTGCCGGTGGGAACGCTGGCGATCGGAGCCGCGGGCGCAGCGAACGCCGGATTGCTGGCCGCATCGATCATCGCCCTGCAGGACGCCGCAGTCGCCGAGGCTCTTGACGCTTACCGCGCCGCGCAAACCGCGGCCGTCGCCGAAGCGCCAGAGGGATGAGCGCGCTTCCCCCAGGCTCTGTCATCGGCATGCTCGGCGGCGGACAACTCGGCCGGATGCTCGCGCTGGCTGCGGCCAAACTTGGGTTCGACGTCCACGTCTTCGACCCTGCGCCCGACAGCCCAGCTGCGCGCGTCTCGGCCGCCGCAACCGTCGCCGATTGGGACGATGCCGACGCATTAAGGCGCTTCGCCGCCGCCTGCGATGTCGTCACTTATGAGTTCGAGAACGTCCCGCTTGAGGCTGTCAGCGTTCTAAGAGACGCCGGCGCGAATGTTCGTCCGGGTGTAAAATCCCTGGAGAAAGCTCAAGACCGATTGATCGAAAAACGATTCTTGAACGCGCTGGGCATTTCAACGGCGCCGTATGAGCCCGTCTCGACGCTCGACGATTTGCGTCGCGCCGCCGGAACCCTTGGCGGCAAAGGAATTTTGAAACGCCGCCGAGACGGCTACGACGGCAAAGGCCAAGCTCGTTTGCAGACCACCGGAGATGTCGACACGGCTTGGCGTGAGGTCGGCGGAGGCGATTGCATCTTGGAGGCCCTTTGCGCGTTCGAGTGCGAAATCTCCATCGTCGGAGCGCGCAGCGCGGAGGGTACGTTCATACCGTTCGACGCCTCGCGAAACGACCATGCAGGCGGGATCCTCCGGGCCGCGCGCGTCCCGGCGAACATCTCCGCTGACACGATAAAGACAGCGCAAGAAGCCGCCGAAGCGCTGGCCTCGGCGTTAGACCATGTCGGCGTATTGGCGCTTGAGTTTTTTGTCATGCCTGACGGTCGATTGCTTGCGAACGAGTACGCTCCGCGGGTTCACAATTCGGGACATTGGACGCCGGAGGCCTGCCTTACGGGGCAGTTCGAACAACATATCCGCGCCATTGCAGGCTGGCCGCTCGGCCCGGCTACCCGGGTGTTCGATGTCGAGATGATCAATCTGCTGGGAGAGGACGGTGTTCGCCTTCCCGGCCATTGGGGGGCTGACGCCTCGATCTGGTCTTACGGCAAGCGCGGCGCGGCGGACGGCCGGAAGATGGGGCATGTCGTCGTGCGCGGTCAGCGGAGCTCGGGCGTTCCTCAACCGGACTGACACTGTAACGCGCGCGACCGGGACTCGAACACTCAGGTTTCACGGGCCCGGTGACGGCTGATTGGAACTGTGCCGATAGATCGTGAATTTGGGCGCCGGTAAACGCGTTACTGGCGCGCCGCTCAGCCGCCCGGTCGCGGCGCGACGGGGTTCAAGAATGGCTTCAGGACGCGCCCGCCAAGCTGACCAAGCCGCATGGCGCCATCAAGTCGCCGTGCAATGAACGCGTCGACTTTCTCGGGATCCTCCTCGTTCAACCAATAGAGCGTGATCGCTGGAAGAACAGAGGCGAGAAGCCCGCGTTTCGTATATCGATTATAGTCGGTCGCCTCGTCTCCCGCCAAATTCCACACGGTGTCTGCAATAGACCACGACCGGCGCATGGCGTCGCCGGCGCCCCACGGCAGGAAACCGCGCGCGGCGGCCCGGCGGACGGCCTCCTTGTCGGGTTCGAGCGCGTCAAGCCAAGCCCGAACGCCGGCCGCGACGCGATCCCGCACGCGCATCGTGTCGAGGTCTTGGTCTGCAAGGCTCAGTTCCGCACGCCGCTCGGCGGTGTCGAAGAAAGCTTCGACAAGGTCGCGCACGCCGCGCGGCGCCGCCAAGGCGCGTTCGTTTGCAGAGAGGCCTGCCTCTCCCGCCGCGCGATCCGCTGCGGCCTCCGTCCACCCATCGAAGGGCGCGTGCGGCAGAAGAGCGTCCAGCCAAGCGGCGCGAAGTCGGTGCGAGGGGGTGTCGTTCATGGCCGTTCCAAAGGTAGGCAGGCGGGAGAAGCCATGATATAGGCCCGCCTTCCGCTCAACCGAGCAGACAAATTGACCCGCGCTGAAATCGGCGCGGCAACGGCATGGAGAGTTGACCATCGTTCAGATCGTCGTCCGCGACAACAATGTCGAGCAGGCGCTTCGCGCGCTGAAAAAAAAGATGCAGCGCGAGGGCCTGTTCCGGGAAATGAAGCGCCGGAACCATTTCGAGAAGCCATCCGAGAAGAAAGCGCGTGAAAAAAGCGAAGCTGTTCGCCGCGCCCGCAAACTGGCGCGCAAACGCGCCCAGCGCGAAGGTCTTCTGTCGAAATAAACGGCTTGGCTGCAAGCGCGCCGCGCCGCCGCCCCTCTGAGACGCTCAGAGGGGCTTTTGTTTTTGCGCTCAAGCTCCGCCGCTTGAATCAGTGGCTTTCCTGTCACCGCCCATGCCGGGGATGAGGCCTTTGATCCAACCCAGCGCATCGTTGATGCTGGCGCCATGCACGGCGCCGGCCCGATATACCTTCGTGGCCGCCCACATAATCACGAACGTCGTCGCCGCCATGAGCCCGAACTGAGCGAGCACCTCCCATAGGGCCGGCTCAGACGGCATGCGTAGAATCAAAAGGAACGGCGTAAAGATCGGCACCCAAGAGGCGGCTGCAACGATCGGCGATTCGACGTCGTTGAAGGCGATGACGATCATGATCATCGGCAGCATAAGCAGCATCATCATCGGGCTCAAAAGCGTTTGCGCCTCCTGGATCGTATCGCAGAGCGATCCAAGCGCCATGAACACCACGCCGTACATGAGGTAGCCCAGCACGAAGCTGATAAGCGCCGGAATGATAATCGACGGCTGCAGGATGGCGGAGGTCACCTGTGTGACATCGTCCATCACCTCGGCGGGAATGGCCGATTGCGCCAACAAGGTCACCACAATCCCCCCAAGCGTCCAAGACCCCATCAGCGTCAGCGTCACGGCGAACACCGCCCCCAGCTTGCCCGCCAGCAATTGCGGCAGCCTGACGGAGGTCAACAAGGTGTCGAAGATCTTGTTCGAACGCTCCTCGATCGTGCCCATCAAAAGGTATTGGATGACGGAGAAGATCATCAGCCAGAGAACGTAAGCGATCCCGAGAACGGCGAAGAATGGCGCTCTGTCGGCCGTCGTCACTTCGTCTCCGATCTCCGCCTGCTCCGCCTCGGGCCGGGCGCGCTTCTCAACCACTTCGAGCGCGGCGTTGTCAGCCTGTGTGAGAATATCGCTGTTGACATTCGCAGCCGCGAAGACCTGCCTCCGAGCGATCTCCTTCGCCGCGTCCTGGACCCGGCTGCGCAGATCGAACACGGTGACGTTCTCGCTCCAATATTCGATACCGTCCGCGCCGACGATCACCGCGGCGAATAGCGGCTTCTCGCCTTCGGGACCGTCGATAAGGCGGTCTCCCAGCAACCAGGGACGCAGCCCATCGGGGGTCGCAGCCGGAGCGGGGACGCGGATATAGTCGGATTGAGGAACGTCTATCCCGTCTGGCGCGCCGGCGTCGCGGGCTGCGGCGAAGGGATCGGCGCCTGCGTCGACAGCCGCATCGAACGCGTCGATCGTGTTCCGGTCCAATTGTCCCAATTGCTCCAGTACGAGCAATTGGCTGCGGGCCAATTGGACCCGGGTTTTTTCGAACTCCTGGTCGATGGCTTGGGCGTAAACTTCGCCCCCGCTTTCAACGACCGCGAAATAGCGCGTCGGCTGACTGGCCGCCGCCAATCCCATGAAAAACAGGACGAGGGCGATCAGGACCGGCGTCGCCAAGACGCCTAACCAAAAGCCCCAGGCGCGGACATAGCCGAAATAATCCCGCAGGAAGACGAGCCAGGTATTTCGCATCAGACCGTCTCCACGGTTGGGGTTTCAGTTTGCTGTAGGCCAACGCTCGCCGCTTCACCGGCGAGCGAGACGAAGACATCGCGCAACCGCGCCTGGTCGGGCAGGAAGCCGGAGACCGGCGCGCCGCCTTCCACGGCCGCGCGCAATGCGTCTTGCGCGCCCGCCCCCTCAGGCAAGTCGACCCGCCACCATCGTGGTTCGTCAGCGGGTTGCCCTGGCTCGAGATCAGACTGGAAACCCTTCGCCGAAAGCGACGCACCGAGATCGAATCCATTGTCGACCGCAATGCGTGCGCGGCGGCCGAGCGCGCTGAACGCTTCGTCGAGCGATCCGTCGAACACCTTCTTGCCTTTGGCCAGCATGATGATCCGTTCGCATAGACGCTCTGCGTGCTCCATGACGTGCGTCGAGAACAAGATGGTCGCGCCGCGGGCGTGCTCAGACAGGATCAAGTCCTCAAGGGATTGCTGGTTCACCGGGTCGAGGCCGGAGAACGGCTCGTCCAAAATGAGAAAGTCAGGATTGTGAGCCAGCGCCGACAGAATCTGAACCTTCTGGGCCATGCCCTTCGACAATTTCGAAACCTTGGAGCGCCCGAAGTCGCCAAGCCCGAAATTCTCCAACAATTCATCGGCGCGGCGATGGGCTTCCGCTCCACCCATGCCCTTTAGCTGCGCGAAGTACGCGATTGTGCCGCGCGGCGTCATCTTTTTGTAGAGGCCACGCTCCTCCGGCAGGAAGCCGACGCGCTTCAGGGAGTGCAGATTTGGTGGCGCGCCGAAGAGATGAACGCGTCCGACGTCTGGGTTCATAACCCCAAGCGCCATGCGCAGACTGGTGGACTTGCCGGCGCCGTTTGGCCCGAGGAAGCCGATGATCCGTCCCGCAGGCACCTCGAAAGATAAGTTGTCCACAGCCGTGAAGAAGCCGAACCGCTTCGTTGCACCGTCGACTATAAGCGGTGTGGCGTCCATCTCGCCCTCCTTAAGCCCTCTTTCTCTATATATCGATGATCGATGATTACGAAAGGATTGATCGCACGGCCCTTGCCAAGACCAAAACGCAGGCGCAGCATCCTCGCATGGACACGGACCTCAGCCGTCTTGGTCGGCGTAAATCTGCGCTCGGTCGAAAATCGCCCCTCGCCGGCTCGTCGGCGGCGAGCGCCGAAACCTCGACGCGCCACGGGCTAAGCCCATGCCAAGAGGTTCAGCTCGACCGCATCGAGGCCGCGCTCGCCAGGCTCGACGCCGGCGACTTCGGGTATTGCGTGGAATGCGGAGCGAGCATCGACCTCGAGACGCTGACAAAAGACCCGTCTACGGCGAAATGCCGGCTGTGCTCGACTGCCGTTGAGAGTTCAGATGAACGCAGTCGCCAGTGAAATGACGATCTGAACAAAGACGGCGAGTGCGGCAAAGCCGATTATCGTAGCGATCCACGCGCCGCCCATGCCCATTGCGACGCCGCCCACAATGCCGAAGCCCGCGCACAGCACCAGCGCCACAAGCCAGTTGAGGCCCGTCGCCAAGGTGAATGTCAAATAGCCGACGATCAGAACGGTCAGAAACGCACCCCACTGGGTCGCGGTCATGAAGCCCTTCCACGTTGCGGTTTGGGCGGAAATATCCATCTCTCCGTGATGGTAGTCAGCCGTGGCCATGCAGGCTCTCCTTAGCGGATTCGCCCCTAGCTCATACGCACCCGCCCCGCCTGGTCAAGGCGACGCGTGCTGCCAGTTCGCCGCAGCCTCAGTTTAGATCTGACTTCGGCTTTGGAGGATCCGGCGCGAACGGCTTTGGAAGAGGGGCCGCGGGCACGCCCTCGTCCTTGAGAGCCTTCGCCTCGTCAGGCGTCGCTTCGCCCCAGATGGGGCGCTCGTCGATCTCGCCGTAATGCATCGCTCGCGCCTCACCCGCGAACTGGTCGCCCACATAATCGCAATTCTCGCGAATATGATCCCTGGCCTTGCGCGCAAATTTCGCGAAAGCCTGATCGGTCGTCGCAGAAGACGTCGACACAGCAGGCGCCATGATCTGCTTGCGCACCTGTGCGCCGCCGCATTCTGGGCAGCGGATTTGCGCGCCCTCGGCCTGCGCGTCAAAGGCCTCGGACGACGCAAACCACGCGTCAAACTCCACCGCGCAAGACTCGCAGACGAGCGCGTAACGTATCATTTCAGACTATGCGGCAAGCAAAGCGTCGAGCTTGCCTGATCGGTCAAGCGCCATCACGTCGTCGCAGCCGCCGAGATGACTGTCGCCCACAAAAATTTGAGGGAAGGTCCGCCCACCATTCGAGCGCTTGACCATCTCCTCTTTCTTGCGAGCATCCATGCCAGCATTGATTTCCTCGAAATCGACGCCCTTCTTCTTCAGTAACGCGAGCGCTCGCGTGCAATAGGGGCAGAAATCTCTCGTATAGATTGTGACCTTGGCCATCGTGATCTCCATAAAGACTGCGCGGCTATATGGTGAGATCACGATCTTTGACAACGCGCGCGAGCACAAGCACGTCGATGTGATCGGCGCCGCTTCGCTTGAGAGTTCGCGCGCAAGCCGCCAGCGTGGCTCCAGTCGTGTATACGTCGTCCACGAGCACAACGCGCCGTCCATTCAGTCGCGTGCGACGAGACGCGCGAACTTTGAACGCGCCCGCCACGTTCCTGCGGCGCGCCGACGCCGACATCGTCCCTTGGCTCGGCGTGGGCCGGACGCGCGACAAGCCGTCGACACAGACCGGAACCCCGGCGACGCGCCCAACAGCGCTGGCGAGCCAGCCGGCTTGATTGAACCCTCGCGCGGCGAGACGGCGATAGTGCAGCGGCACCGGCAAAAGGACGTCGGCCTCATCCAGCAAATCTCCGCCGGCATGAACCATCCACCTGGCGAGAACTGACAGCCCGTCGCGCGCGCTGGCGTGTTTGAGCGCTAGAATTGGGGGTTTGGAAGCCTCGTCATAGGCGAGCGCTGCGCGGGCGCGGGACCAGGGCGGCGGACGTGAAGCGCAGGCGGCGCATTCAGCCTCAGCGCCGAGATCAATATCCACCGGTAGCGCACACCGCACGCAAGCCGCGCCCGTCAGAAAGCGCAGGGCCGCAAAATCGGCGGCGGCAACGGGACCTTCGCCGACGATCCCCGAGACAAGAGAGCGCTGGGGCCAGATGGCGTCCAATACATCCCGACAGCCGGCCTTGGCGAGGCGGCCAAGTCGTTTCATACCATCCGTCATGCCGTCGACGCCGCCCCTTCTGTTCGATCGACGCCGATTGCGCGTGCGACGCGACCAAGCTGCGCTGTCCTACCATCAGTATGACTTCCTAAAGAGGCGCGTGTCCAACGATATCCTTGAGAGGCTCGACGATGTTCCGCGAGCGTTTCCAAAGGCGCTCGACCTTGGATCGCATGACGGACATCTGGCGAAGGCGTTGTCGAAGCGCACTGGGACAGATTGGACGGTTGCGTGCGACCTATCGGAGCGTTTCGCAGCGGCCTGTCCGCGCCCGAGCCTTGTTGGCGACGAATCAGCCCTGCCTTTCGCCGAAGGGTCGTTCGACCTGGTCGTAAGCGCGTTGTCGCTCCATTGGATCGATGATTTGCCCGGCGCGTTGATCCAAGCGCGCCGCGCATTGAAGCCGGATGGCTTGTTCCTCGCCGCGCTTTTCGGTGCGGGAACGCTACGCGAATTGCGAACGTGCTTTTTGGAAGCCGAGACGTCGGCGCTTGGCGGCGCGGGTCTTCGGATTGCGCCGCTGCCTGGGCTCCAAGACGCAGCCAACCTCCTGCAACGGGCTGGCTTCAGTTTGCCAGTCGCCGACGTCGAAAAGATCACCGTACGTTATGATACGCCGTTCCACTTGATGGCCGACCTGAAGGGCATGGGAGAGCGCGCCGCCTTCGCCGCACCCGCCAAAGGCGGGCTGTCCCGTCGGATCCTCGTAGACATGGCGAAACGCTACGCTGAACAATTCGCTGATCCGGATGGACGCCTACGCGCGAGCTTTGAAATCATCCATATTCAAGGCTGGTCGCCGGGTCCTGGCCAACCGAAACCGCTGGCGCCGGGCAGTGCAAAGACAAGTCTTGCAGACGCCGTGCGCACACGGGCCTCCAAGTGATCGTCGCGACCGGGGATAGGAAACCCCGTCCTTCCGCGATCTTAACTCCCCGTTGCGGTCGTTATCGCAGTTTCGATTTGGTTGAATTGCTGGTCGTTCGCGTCGCCGAAATTGTTCAGCGCCGCCAGGATCGCCACGACGATGAGTGCGGCGATCAAGCCATACTCGACTGCGACAGCGCCCGATGTATCGCGGGTTACGCCCACTTGCTTCCCTGCCGCCTTATCCACCATGCGCTCCCGTGTCCCCCGCCAGAAACCTGAACAACGGAACATCCGCCTCAGGCGCCGGGTAGCCGTCCAGATCCTCCGGCGCGACCCAAGCCAAAGCCTGGCCCTCCCGAGGACGCATTGTCCCGGACCAAGTTCGACACTCGAACAATGGCATCAGCAGGTGAAAATCGGGATAAGAATAGCTGGCGAATGTCAGCGGTCTTAGAAATGTTTCATTTACGACGATTGCCAGTTCTTCGTCGAGTTCACGAACCAAGGCGGCCTCAGGCGTTTCGCCAGCTTCAATCTTGCCGCCGGGAAACTCCCACAGACCCGCCATCGCCTTTCCTTCCGGGCGCTGAGCGAGCAGTATTCGACCAGATTCATCAAACAGTGCAGCCGCGGCCACGGTCAACATACGTTGTGTCATGTGCGATACGCCCCGTTGATGTCGACGTATCCGTGGGTGAGGTCGCACGTCCAGACAGTCGCTCGTCCCGCGCCCGCCCCTAAATCAACCAGAAGGCGGATCTCTCGCCCCGCACAGGCTGCACTGGCGGTCGCCTCGTCATAATCTGGCGCGCGGGCGCCGCCTGCGGCGACCTGGTGGTCGCCGAACCAGATATCCAGAGCGTCGCGGTCGAGAGGTTCTCCCGCCTTTCCAACCGCCATAACGACGCGCCCCCAATTCGCATCCCCGGCCGCGAGCGCGGTTTTTACGAGGGGAGAATTGGCAATCGCCGCTGCAACGATCTTCGCTGACCTGTCATCTACCGCACCGCTGACGGCGATCTCGATGAACTTCGAGGCCCCTTCCCCGTCCTTGACGATCTGGCGCGCCAGGTCGCGCATGATTGTGGCGAGCATTACGGAGAAGTCTTGCAGCCGCGCGTCGTCGGGATCGTCGATCAAAGGCGCGCCCGATGCGCCCGTCGCGAACAGCATGCAGGTATCGCTCGTCGACGTATCGCCATCGACCGTGATCGCATTGAAACTCGTCTCGACATGGCGCGAGAGCAATGTCTGCAAGGCGTGTGGCGCGATGGCGGCGTCTGTGAAGACATAGGCGAGCATGGTCGCCATATTCGGCGCGATCATGCCGGAGCCTTTGGCGATGCCGGCGATGCGGACAGGCGCACCGTTGATCGCCGTCTCAGCGCCGGCGCCTTTAGGATATGTGTCGGTGGTCATGAAGGCGCGGGCGCACGCTTCCCAATCGGGCGGCGCAAGGCGCGCGACAAGCTCCGGCACAGCGTCCGCAACATAGGCCGGGGACGGCAACGGCTCCCCGATGACGCCGGTTGCGGCGAGAAAAACCTCGTCCTTAGGCCAGCTCATTCTTGTGGCGACCGCCTCAAGGGTAGCGGCGTTCTTTAAGGCTCCGAAGCGGCCAGTGAAGGCGTTCGAGTTTCCCGAATTCACTACGAGCGCGCGCGCTCGTCCGCTCCCTGTAACAAGGGCTTCACGGCACCAATCCACGTCGGCCGAGCGTGTCGCCGAGCGTGTAAACACGCCCGCGGCGCTCGCCGAAGGCTGGAAGGCGAACAAGAAGACATCGTCCCGCTCAGGGCCGCGCCCCGCGTAAAACCCGCGAGAAAACGTCGCCGCGCGTACGCCTCCTACGCTTGGCAAAATCGGAAACTGGTCAGGCGCAAACGGCGACAACTCGAACATGATCGTGATTAGCGCCTAAAGCGTGTCTTCGTCCGACGACGGGTCGGGGGCTTCGGCTTCATCCGCCTGCGGGCCGGGTTCGACGTCAGACTCCAGCGGGAGATCGGGCTCAGTGACAAAGCCGAAATCGGCTACGGACGATGATGTCCCGACATCTCGGTCAATGTCCGCCTCGACGCGCAGGCGACGGAGAATCTGGCTGATTTGAGCAAAGGTGAGAAATTTCACGATCTCTGGCCGCATTTCTTCCAGGGTCAGCGGCGCCTTTTGGCGGCGATCTTCGACTTTCAAGACGTGCCAGCCACGTTCGGATTGGAACGGCGCCGAGACGGACCCGACGGCGGTGTCGCCGATGATCGCTGCGAAAGGCTCATTCAATGCGTTCGGCGAAACGTAGCCAAGCTCGCCGCCTTCGATACGTGTGACGCGGTCGATCGAATACTCGAACGCCAGGGTGGAGAAATCCTCTCCGTTTTCGATTTTGCGCCGCACTTCCTGGGCGGTGGCTTCCTCTTCGACCAGGATGTGACGGATTCGCACCTCGTCGTCGAGCTGCTGCAGGCGAACCTGCTCGGCGTACATTTCACGGATGGCGGTCTCGTCGACCTCGCTGGCGACAAGGCTTTCGACCAACAGATTGCCGAGGATCCGCTCGCGCGCGGCCTCAAGCCGGTGACGCGCAGTCTCCGCACGATCTAGCCGCCGACGCAGCGCCTCTTGCGCGAGAAGCCGCTGATCGATGAGTTGGTCGAGAACGAGGGCGTAATCCGGATGGGTCTCGTCGAAGACATCGCCGGCGTCGATCAAACCCTGCGCAGCGGCCTCTAATTCAATATCGCTGACATAAACCGGTTCGTCGTTGACCAAGGCGGCGACGACGGACCCAACGCGGATCGCGGGATCGCCAGCTGTTTCCACAGTGTCGGTGCAACCGGCCAAAGCTATAAGGCCCGCCGCGGCGGCGCAGATTGATCTGGAAGCCGATTTCACCATAACGCGCACCTCCGTCGCAGCGCACAAGCTTGGATTGACACCCCCTAGGCCGGTTCTTAAGTCTCGGCCAGAGGTCGGCTGAACGTTCAGCCCTCTCCGTCTTCGGCTGGCGTTGAACCGCCTGTAAAGTGTATCGCGCTAGGACTGCACGACGTGTCGTCCTGTCGCCAACCAACGGTCCAAGTGAATGCTCTCCGTAGCCCGTAAGCTTTTCGGTTCCGCAAACGACCGAAAACTGAAGCCGCTCCGCAACCGGGTCCAACGTATAAACGCGTTTGAACCGATGATGGAGGCGCTGTCCGATGAGGCTTTGCGCGGAAAAACGGCGGAATTTCGGCAAAGACTCGATCAGGGCGCAACGCTTGACGAACTCCTTGAGGAAGCTTTCGCGGTCGTCCGCGAAGGCGCCAAGCGCAGCCTGGAGATGCGGCATTTCGACGTCCAGCTCATGGGCGGAATGGTTCTGCATTCCGGGGCGATCGCCGAAATGCGGACTGGCGAAGGCAAGACCCTTGTCGCGACGCTTCCTGTTTATCTGAACGCCCTGACGGGCGACGGCGTTCACGTCATCACTGTGAACGATTACCTCGCCAAGCGCGACGCGGAATGGATGGGCAAGGTTTACGGCTTTTTGGGCCTCAGCACCGGCACCATCGTTCAAGGCTTGGACGACCGCGAACGCCGCGAATCCTATGCCTGCGACATTACCTACGGCACCAACAACGAATTCGGCTTCGACTATCTCCGCGACAACATGAAGTATTCGGTCGCGGACATGGCCCAGCGCGGGCACAATTATGCGATCGTCGACGAGGTCGACTCGATCCTGATTGACGAGGCGCGAACGCCGCTGATCATCTCGGGTCCGACTGACGACCGCTCGGAGCTTTATCGCACTGTCGACGCGCTCGTCCCGCAACTCGAAGCGGACGACTTTGAACTTGATGAGAAGCAACGCGCTGTCGTGTTCACAGAAACGGGCACGGAGAAGATCGAAACGCTTCTGGCCGACGCGGGGATTCTGGAAGGCTCGCTCTGGGAGCCGGCGAACATCTCGATCGTCCACCACGCCAATCAGGCGCTGCGCGCGCACAAATTGTACAATCGCGACAAAGACTACATCGTCCGCGGCGGCGAGGTCATGCTGATCGACGAATTTACGGGCCGCATGATGGAGGGTCGCCGCCTTTCGGAAGGCCTGCACCAGGCGATCGAGGCGAAAGAAAAGGTCGACATCAAGCCTGAGAACCAAACGCTGGCGTCGATCACCTTCCAAAATTATTTCCGGCTCTACGACAAACTCGCCGGCATGACAGGCACCGCGTTGACCGAGGCCTCGGAGTTTGGCGACATTTATCGGCTCGACGTCGTCGATCTGCCGACAAACAAGCCGATCCAGCGCATCGACGACGACGATGTCGTCTACCGAACCGCCAAGGCGAAATATGCCGAGATCATAAAGGAAGTGAACGAGGCGCGCGACAAAGGCCAGCCGGTTCTGCTTGGCACGGCCTCGATCGAGAAGTCTGAGCTTCTCTCCACCTTGCTCACCCAAGCGCGCGTCCCGCACCAGGTATTGAACGCCCGCCACCATGAACGCGAGGCGCAGATCATCGCACAAGCCGGCGTTCCGGGGGCCATTACGGTCGCGACCAACATGGCCGGCCGCGGAACAGACATCCAGCTGGGCGGCAATTTCGAGATGATGCTCGAAGATCGGGTCGCCAAACTGGGCGAAGACAAGGGCCGCCAGCCGACGGACGAGGAGATCGCCGCGCTGACGTCTGAGATCAAAGCGGAAATCTCGGAGAAGAAAGATAAGGCGCTAGGCGCGGGCGGACTTTACGTGCTCGGCACTGAGCGCCACGAAAGCCGCCGCATCGACAATCAGCTGCGCGGCCGGACCGGACGCCAAGGCGACCCGGGCAAGTCGAAGTTCTATATTTCGGTTGAAGACGATCTCATGCGCGTGTTCGCCGCCGAACGGCTGGACATGGTCATGCGCCGCCTTGGCATTAAAGAAGACGAGGGCATCACCCATCCGTGGATGAACAAGGCGATGGAGACGTCGCAGAAAAAGATCGAACAGCGGAACTTCGAAATCCGCAAGAACGTCCTCAAATACGACGACGTCATCAACGACCAGCGGAAAGCAATCTTCGAACAGCGCCGCGACTTCATGACCGCCGATAACGTCACCGACGTTATCGAAGATATGCGCGACGACGTGATCGAGGCGCTGGTCCTGCGGGCCATGCCGGAAAAGGCGTATGCCGAGCAATGGGACGTCCCCGGCCTCACCGAAGCGATTAAGACGGACATGGGCTTGGACCTACCCATCGCAGAATGGGCCGCCGCCGAAGGCGTGGCGAACGCGGAAATCAAGGACAAGATTACGAAGGCCGCCGAAGACGCCTACGCTGCAAAGGCTGAAATCGTCACGCCTGACCGGCTGAAATGGATCGAAAAGCAGGTCCTGCTCCAGATCCTGGACCAGCAATGGCGCAGCCATTTGCAGCAGATCGACCAGCTGCGCTCAGTGGTGCACTTGCGCGGCTATGGCCAGCGCGACCCGCTGAACGAATTCAAATCCGAGGCCTTTGTCCTCTTCGACACGATGCTCAGCGAGCTGCGCACGAAGGTAACGCGCATCCTGTTAACGCTGCAGACTGAGGCGCCGCCGCAGCAATTGCGCCCGCGGCCCGCACCGCCCGTTCAGCAAGTCGTCGAGACGCACATTGATCCCGACACGGGCCAGAATGAGATGGCGGAGAACGGCGCAGGCGCCGAAGCAGAGCCCGCCCCGAATTCAGCCGTCGCCCAGGCGGAAGAAGATTGGTCGAATACGCCGCGAAACGCCCCGTGCCCGTGCGGATCCGGTAAGAAGTACAAGCATTGCCACGGAGCGTTCACCTCCGCGCAGGCTTAAAGCTCCGTCTTCAGCGCGTCGACCAACGCGTTGCAATCATCCTCGGTATTATAAACGTGGGGCGTGATCCGAAGCGTATTTCCGCGCTTCGAGACATAGATCCGACGATCCGATAGCCGGATCGTCAGGTCGTCGGGAGCGCTGTGCGGCAAGTCGACGCCGATATAATTCGCCCCAGCCGCGTCAGGTCCCGACCGGGTTAAACCGATGCCCGCCAGAGCGTGGGTGAGGCGCGCATTCATATGCGCCAGCGTCGCTTCGGTCCGCTCGACGCTCCAATCCAGCAGAATGTCCAGGGACGCTTCGAAGGCGGGCAGGAGCGCGAAGTTCGATCGCTCGCCCATATCGTAGCGCTGCGCGCCCGGGCCATATTCATCGGTGTAGTCGATCAGGCGGGTGAAATCCTCAGAACCTCGCCGGGCGATCCAGTTCTCCTCCAGCGGCTCGCCGTCGCGGCGGTGCGGAGCGGCGTAGAGGAAGCTCAGTCCGTACGGTCCGAACAGCCATTTGTATCCGACGCTAACCACGAAATCGGGCTTCACCGCGCGAACATCGAACCTCAGCGCACCGCAACTTTGGGACAGGTCCAGGACGAGCGCCGCGCCGACATCCCGGCACCGTCGCCCGACGGCCTCCAGGTCGATCAAGGCGCCGTCGGTCCAACGGATTTGTGGACAGGCAACAATGGATGTCGTCTCGTCGATTGCGCTCAGAAGCGCATCCGACAGGCTCTCATTATGGCCCGGCGAGACGGTGACGACCTTCGCGCCGGTGCGACGGGCCAATGCGCGCCATGCATAGACGTTTGACGGAAATTGGTCGGCAAGCGTGAGGATCGACGTCCCCTCCGGCGCCGGCAGATTTCTGGCGGCGGTCGACAAGCCATAGCTGGCGGACGGGATGATGGCGACGCCCTCTACGTCGGCGCCGATCAGCCGGGCGAGTTTTGGCCGGATCGAGCCTGTGTCGACAAAGAATTGGTCGCTCGTCAGCGTCCACGGGCGCCGCTTGCGATCGAGTCCGCGCTGTCCGGCCTCGAGAGCGGCGAGCGGCAAGGGCGTCATGGTTGCGGCGTTGAGAAAAGCCACATCGTCGGGAATGTCGAACAGGGCGCGTTGGCTGGGAAGAATTTCCATAACGCGACCGATACACGCGTCACTTAAATGCGCAACGCCCGCATCGTTGATACGATGCAGGCGTCGAACGACCGATCTGCGACGCGTTTATTTCCCGTGACAGATCACGGGCATCCAGGTGTAGCCCTTCACGAACGGGCTACGCGTAAAGCTCGGTTTATCTAGAACTTCGATGTGGTCGAACCGCGCCATGATCTCCTCCCAGAGGATGCGCAGCTGCAATTCGGCCAGCCGGTTGCCGACGCACCGGTGAATGCCGAAGCCAAAGGAAAGATGGCTGCGCACATCTGGCCGGTCGATGATGTACTCGTCCGGTTTGTCGAAATGACGCGGATCGCGGTTGCCCGAGACGTACCACATGGCGATCTGATCGCCTTTCTTGATCGTCTTGCCGTGCATTTCGACATCCTCAAGCGCGGTCCGGCGCATAAAGGCGAGCGGCGTCTGGAAGCGGATGGTCTCCGAGACCATCGACGGGATCAGCGACGGATCCGCTTTCAGCTTCTCATATTCGGACGGAAATTCATTGAGAAAGTAGACCGAGCCGGACATCGAGTTCCGGGTCGTGTCATTGCCGCCGACGATGAGCAGGATAACGTTCCCGAGCAGCTCCATCGGCGCAAGATCGCGGGTCTTTTCGCCGTGGGCCAGCAGGCTCATCAGATCGTTTTTAAGGGGCTGACGGCCACGTTCCTGGTAGATCCCCATAAAGGTGGTGAGGCATTGAAGCATCTCTTGCTTCCATTGCTCCTCGCCGCCGGGACAGATGTCTGGATTGTTCATGTTTGTGGCGACATCAGACCAATGGGTGAGGTCGCGACGATTCTCGAACGGATAATCGAATAGAGTCGCGAGCATCATCGTCGTCAGTTCGATCGAGACCGTGTCGACCCAGTCGAAGGGCTCGCCCACAGGCAGGCTGTCAAGCAGGCCCTGGGTGCGCGACCGTATCAGCGGCTCGAACTCTTTGAGTATGTTTGGCGCGACGGCCGGCTGAACGGTCTTGCGCTGTTCAGAATGACGCGGTTCGTCCATGGCAATGAACATGGGTAATTCAAAGTCGCTGATCGGCTCGCCAAGTGTAATGCCGCCGTGCTCCCAGGAGGACGAGAAGCGGAGGTGGTCGGTGTCGATCGCCATGATGTCGTCGTAGCGCGTGACCGACCAATAGGGGCCGACAAAACTATCGGGGGTCCAGTGCAGGGGATCTTCCTCCCGCAGACGCTCGAACCGATCCCACATCTTGTTCTGCCGCCACACTTCGCCGTCGACCAGGTCCAGGCTCGCCAGGTCAAGCTCGGACGCCGGCGGCACCTGATCTCCGTGTTCGAGGTATCCGGGATGCATCGGCGCCTGCGGCGTCAATTTCGGGCGCTCCAACGCCGGCTGAATCGAGTGGGCGGTATCGGCCATGGTTTTCCTCCTGACGGTCGCGACCAGCGCGGCATGTGTCGCGGATCGCGGCATATTTGTCAGAACATTAGCATGCGCCGTCTAAAAAAACTATGACGCATGCGTCATTTTTATGCTGGAAACCGCTCTCGTTTGGCTCGAGCGATTGCCGCGCGCAGCGCCTCGGCCAAGGATTTACGCTCTTCGGGCGTTAGGAATCGCCCGATGACAAAGGCTTTCCGGCCATGCTCGACCCGCAGCCAAGAATTGTGCGTCACAGGTTCATCCAGCTCCACCCGAGCGAAATGGGTCGGCACCTCGGCCGACTTCTTGTCGCCGGCGGGACTACGATGGTCCATGCGAATAGATTCCGCCGTGATCGATATGCGCGTTTCCTGGGATTGCGTTCGCCGGGAAGAGCGAAAGGCAACCCAGAGCGCAGCGGCGTCGACGCCCAGAAATCCGATCACTGGCAACGCCCCCATCGACCAGAACGCCAGGCCAGCGAAGAAACTCGCCAGACCGACGACGCAGACAACAACCTGAAACGCCCGCGGCGTCAGCGAATTGTTGGGCGTGAGCACAGCCTCAAAATACAAGGTTTCGGTCGGTGATGGCATAGGTCGATTATTAGTCTTGTTCCGAACCTTGTCATCGGGCGCGTCCTTGCGCCGCGGCTACGTCGACCTAGAACAAGGAGGATGCCGGTCAGCGTCAAACCTGCGAAAAAGCGCGTTGCGCGCCCGCGAGGGTTCTCCAAAGCGAAAGCTGAAGAGCTTTTCGCGCGCCTCGCTGGCGATCGGCCGAATCCGCACACGGAACTCGATTTCGTGAACCCATTCACCCTCGTTGTCGCCGTGGCGCTTTCCGCCCAAGCCACCGACAAGGGTGTCAATAAGGCGACGAAGGGTCTGTTCGCCGCGGCTGACACGCCGGAAAAAATGCTCGCACTCGGCGAGGAGGGGGTCGCCGAACACATCAAGACGATCGGCCTCTGGCGCAATAAGGCGAAAAACGTGGTCGCCCTGTCCAAGATGTTGATCGAGGATTTCGACGGAGACGTTCCGTCGACTCGCGAAGACCTGGTTAAATTGCCTGGCGTTGGGCGCAAGACGGCGAACGTCGTCCTGAACGAAGCCTTCGGGCAACCGACGATCGCGGTCGATACGCATATATTCCGCGTTTCCAATCGAACCGGCCTCGCTCCAGGCAAGACGCCTGACCACGTCGAAGCGGCTCTGGAGCGCGTCACGCCGGAGACATTCAAGCGCGGGGCGCACCATTGGCTGATCCTGCATGGTCGATATGTCTGTGTCGCGCGGACGCCAAAATGCTGGGCGTGCGTCATCCGCGATCTGTGCGCGCACAAACCCAAGACAATGGATCCGGCAACGACGAGCGCGCTCAAGACATGAATTCTTCACAAGCGACCCGTCACGCTGTTAACTATGGCCAGGCCCGTCGGACAACGACGAATGGATCGGGGCGCGCGTGCTGAGTTTGGCCGAATCATACTCCGTTGAAACCCGGGCGGCGGCCTGACCAGATGCGTATCGCGATCACGGGATCCACAGGATTTATTGGCGGCTGGCTGCTACGGGAATTGTCGCGGCGGGGTGCGTCCCTCACGGCGATGGTGCGCTCAGGCTATCAGCCAGGTGCAGAAGTTCCTTCGGGTGTTGACTGGGTCGAAGGACGCCTCGGCCAATCGGATGCCGAAGCGCGGCTGGTTGCGGGAGCCGACGCCGTCGTACACCTTGCCGGCCTGACCAAAGCGAGATCGCGGGACGACTTCTTTGCTGTGAATGCAGACGGCGCACGATCACTGGCGCGAGCCGCTCACGAAGCGGGATGCGATCGATTCGTGCTTGCATCGTCGTTGGCGGCAAAGCAGCCCGACCTCTCGGACTACGCCGCGTCGAAGCGGGCCGGCGAGGAAGCGGTTGCCGGCGTCTTGTCGGGCAGGCTCACATATACAATCGTTCGAATCCCAGCTGTCTTTGGTCCAGACGACCCGGCCACCAGGCCGCTTCTAGACATCATGCGGTCAGGATGGCTCCCTGCGCCCGGCGGCGCGGCGGGCCGAGATGGTAAATTCTCGCTGATCTTTGTAACAGACCTCGCGCGCGCTCTAGCAGACGTGATCTTTAACGGGATTTCGGAAGACATTTATGCGCCCTACGGTGAGAGGGTCGTGACGTGGCGAAGTTTGGCGGACGCAGCTGGAGAGGCGCTTGAAAGGCCCGTCAGAGTGATTCGAATTCCGACGACAATGCTCAAAATGTTCGGCGCAGCGGCGGATCTAGGCTCAAAACTCACCGCACAGGCGAGTGTTTTCGGTTCGGGCAAAGTGCGGGAAATGTTGCACACGGACTGGACAGGCGACCATGAAGTGGCGGGCTCTATGAAAATTTCGCGTGCCTTGCGCATGGCTTTTGGCGTAGACGCGAGCGCGCTAAACGGGCAGATCGGCGGGGCTCAGGAGCTCATGAAATGAATGTAGAGGAAGACGACCTGATCTTTCAGAAGACGTGCGCGCTACTCGCGCCGTATAACAAGGGCGGGGTCAGGCTGTCGCGCGCGACGGAAATCACATCGGACCTCGAGGTCGATTCCGTGGCGGTTTTCGACTTGATCATGGAAATTGAAGACTCCTACGACATTTCGTTTCCAATGGAGACGATCAGCGAAATGCGGTCGATCGGCGATATCGTCGACACGATTCGTCAGATGAAAACGGCGTAGAGGCAGGCCAGGGCATGACGATATTCGACAAACACAGCTCCATGCTGATGCGCTTTCAGCGTGCGCTGGAAATTGGCCGGAACCCCGTCGGGCTTCAGTTCGACGAGATCTTGTCGGCGACGCGCGGCGTCGTTGAGGGACGTGAAATCCTGCTGGCGGGAACCAACAATTATCTTGGCCTGACCTATGACGAAGACTGCGTCGCCGCCGCCAAGGCGGCAGTCGACGCGCACGGCACGGGCACAACCGGCAGCCGACAAGCGAACGGCAATTACCGCGAACATGTCGAGCTTGAGCAGGCGATCAGCCAGTTCCTCGGCATGTCGTCGACGATCGTTTTCTCAACCGGTTATCAAACGAACTTGGCTGCGATCTCCGGACTTGCGGCAGACAGTGATCAGATCTTCATCGACGCCGACAGCCACGCCTGCATTTACGACGCATGCCGGCTGTCCACTGCGACAACGATCCGCTTCCGTCACAACAACCCGGCCGATCTCGACAAGCGTTTGGCGCGCTCCGACGATACTGGCGGATCCAAATTGGTTGTCGTTGAGGGCATGTATTCCATGTTCGGCGACATCGCGCCGCTCGACGAGTTCACAGATGTCGCACACCGTCACGGCGCTTACATCTACGTCGACGAAGCGCATTCCTTCGGCAGCTTCGGCCCCACCGGCCGCGGGCTCGCTGAAGAGCAAGGCGTGCTAGACAAGATCGATTTCTACGCCGGGACATTCTCCAAGAGTTTGGCGTCGATCGGCGGCTTCTGCTCTTCGAAGCACGCCATGTTTGAACTGGTGCGCGCTTCGCGTCCGTACATGTTCACGGCGTCGCCGTCGCCCTCCAGCATTGCGAGCGCGCATGCTGCATTGGACAAAATTGTCGAAGGGCGCGGCGCGCTGCACCAGAACCTTTGGGCGCGCGCGCACCAATTGCACGCCGGTCTGGATGAGCTCGGCTTCGACCTTTGCGCTCCGCCAAGCCCCGTGATCGCCGTTCGTCGCCCAGACGAAATCACCACCGTTCGCGACTGGAACATGCTGTTCGACGACGGCGTTTATGTGAACCTCGCTGCGCCACCTGCCACGCCGGCGGCGACATGCCTTCTGCGCCTCAGCGTATCGGCCGCCCATACGGAAGCTGAGATTGACCAGGTGCTGGCGGGTTTCCGCGCGATCCGGGAGCGCGAATCCGCACCGGCGGCTCGGGCGGCGGCGACGGCTTAAGACGTCGCCAAGGTTTCTTGGCGCAGCCAGAGATAAACGCCGATCAAACCAAATATCAGCGTTGGGCCGACACCTGCGGCCCACGCTGACATCGCTCCCGCGGCAGACATCGTTTTCGCTATTCCGTCGACAATTAGGAATACGAAACCGCACCCCAATCCCACCACCATGGCCATTGTTCCGGTTTCTCGGCGTCCCGTGCGTTGCATGACCGGTGCGGCGAACACCAAGAACACCAGCGCTGTCAAAGGCATGACGTAGCGTCCGATCTGCCAAACGCGATACGCGCTGGAGGGACGGCTCCCCGATCCGCGCAAACGGGCGAGACGGTCTAGGTCGTCAATCGCCAAATTGCGCGGTTCAGCCGCAAGGCGCGCGATGATCGAAGGGTCCTGATTGGTCTCCCAGATGAGTTTTGGATCGGGAGGCGCACCCGCCCCTTGGACGCGGGCCACTTCGACACCGCTGAGGCGCCAGCCGCCGTCGGCTTCGATATATTGGGCGCTCTGCGCCCAACTGACCGAACGCACATGGCCCAACTCGTCGCGTTCGAAGAACATGAGGTTCAATAGACCATCGACGCCGCGACGGCCCGTAATACGGACAAATGTACCGCCGTCATTTAGCCAAAGCGGCTCCTCGGCGCTGACATTGCCGCCTTCGTAATCGGCGACGCCCCAAGCGTCCAAAGCGCGGACGGCGGGCGGGAGCGCACGATCTATGGCGAACGCAGCGACTGCAGACACAGCAACGACGACCGGCGCCAACATGCGCACTTGGGTCGAGATGGACATGCCCACGCCTTGCACCGCCACCAATTCGTTTCGTCGAATGAGCGACACGTAGGTCAAGAGCAGCGCCAGCATCAGCGCAAACAGGTAGATCTGGTCAAAGATGACCGGCAGCCGCAGCCAAAGGTAGCGCAGTGCGGAACCGCCCTCCTCCGCAGCCGCGATCTCACTGGCGTTGGCAAGCGAATCAAGGAGCGCGATGAGAATCAGTATGCCAAATGTCGTGACGAACCAGCGCGATAGAAAAACCTGGCTCAGATAAAGTCGCAGTTTCCACATGGGGCGAGCCGAAGCCTTTCACAGTATCGTCAACCTGCAGCGATTAGCGGCCGCGCCGTCGCTTGGCCAGACGCTCGCAGCGCTCAGTGCGACACAGTGCGCAATCTCGGTGTTGACGGGGCGCCCATTGCGCTAGATGTAGCGCCGTAAACGAGGTGGCGCGTCATGTTCATGAGTTACAAGGCTTGGGCGAAGCAACAGCACCTGCTGAATCGGATGGGCATCCCTGAGCTGAACCGGGCTTACTTCACCTATCCCGGCATCCAGATCTATATCGCGGTGGCGGTCGCTTCGATGGGCGCGGCGATCTGGTTCGGCAGTTCACCGCTCGGCATTTTAGGATCGATCCTGATTGCCGTAATCGGCCATCCAGTCACCTGGTACATCACACATCGTTTCATCCTGCACTCTAAGCTGTTGATGCGGTTTAAGGCGACGGCGGCGCTTTGGAAGCGCACCCATTATGATCACCACCAAAGGCCGAATGAATTGTCGGTTCTGTTTGGCGGCTTGCACACGACTCTCCCGCCAATCGCCTTAATCTACGGCCCATTGGGGTATCTGGCAGGCGGATGGGGCGGCGCGTTTGTCGCCGTCGCTGCCGGCGTCGGCATGACAATGCTGTACGAATACGTCCACTGCATCCAGCATTTGGGATTTATGCCGAAATCCAAATTTCTTCAGGGCTTAAAACGCGCGCACCTGCTGCATCACTATCACGATGAGTCCGGGAATTATTCGATTACCGATTTCTGGCTCGATCGAGTATTGGGCAGCTATTACCCCGATGCGACCGCCCGACCACGCAGCGCAACAGCCCGTAATCTCGGCTATACCGACGAAGTGGCGCGCCGCTATCCTTGGGTGCGGGAGTTGACCCCGGCTGAACCTTCGAACGGCGCGCCATCTGACGAACGGCGCGCGGCGTAGGCCGCAGGTCGCCATGGCCAGACATGTTCAGATCGTCGAGGCGACGACGCCCGAGCAGTACAGAGATTTCGTCAACCTTCCCTATCGGGTTTACAAGCGCGATCCGATGTGGCGGGCGCCGTTGCGTTTTGAACGCGCCGAACAAATCAACCGCAAAAAGAACCCGGGACTGGAACGCATCGATAGCGCATTCTGGCTAGCGCTCTGCGGCGACCAAGTCGTCGGTCGGTGCGCCAGTTTTGTAAATCACGCCCACCTCGACACATACAAGGACGAGACCGGGCATTTCGGCTTCCTCGACGTTGAACTTGGCGAACACAACGCGACCTTGGCTCTGATCAAGCGCTGCGAAGAATGGCTTCGCGATCGCGGCATGAAGTGGGTCGCCGGCCCTTATAATTTCTCGGTCAACGAGGAAATCGGCATGCTTGTCGACGGCTTCGAAACGCCGGCGGTGATGATGATGCCGCATGGCCGCAAAGACTACCCGATCATGCTGGAGGACATGGGGTTCGAGAAAGCGATGGACCTCATCGCCTATACGAACAATCTCCATGAAGGCTATCCACGGCCAAAGATTGTCCGACGAATGATCGACCTCGTTCGCGAGAGCAAGTCTCTCAGCGTGCGGCGCATGCATAAAGATCGGTTCGACGACGAGATCCGACTGGCCCTCGACATCTTCAATGACGCGTGGTCGGACAATTGGGGATTTATCCCCTTCGGCCAGGCCCAGGTCGAGCATATGGCCAGCCAGCTAAAGACGATCATCCAACCGGACGGCTTTTGGTTTGGCGAAGTTGACGGCGAAGCGGTGGCCTTTGTCTTGATGTTGCCAAACTTGAATGAGGCCGTCGCCGGTCTAAACGGAAAGCTTCTGCCATTCGGCTGGGCAAAGCTTCTCTATCGGCTCAAGGTCAAGGGCGTGAAGACGGCGCGCATTCCCCTCCAAGGCGCGCGGAAGTCGATCCAGAAAAAGCGCTCCGGCGTCGCTCTGACAATTACGCTGTTCGAGGAGTGCTTTCGCGCCATGCGGGATCGGGGGGTCATGACCACCGAATTGTCGTGGATCCTTGAGACGAACAAAGACGTCCAAGGCCTGATCGATCTATCTGGCGCCAAACCTTACAAAACCTACCGGATCTATCGGAAAGCGCTCTAACCGAGCCGGTCAAGCAACGCCGTCGCCAGACGTTCGCCAAGCTCCGGACCCTTGAGAGGGTAGAGATAGGGCTCGATCAATTCGAGCTCCATCAGCGCGAGGCGGCCATCGTCGCCGCGCACCATGTCGACGCGCGCATAGAGGGGATTCTCGTTTAACGCCGCCATGACGGCGTCAGCTGACGCCACATCTGTCGCGTCCGGAGTAATCGCCTCTTCGACGCCGCCATAAATCGACTGGATTCGATAATCCCCAGGCGCCGCCCGTTTGATCAGCGCATGGCTTAGGTCGCCGTCGATGAAGACGAAACTGTACTCGCCTTCAGACTGAACAGCGCTCAAGAATGGCTGCGCCATCATGGGGGCTGTGAAATCCGGCGCCGGATCGCCACGGCGAAGTCGCACCTGCCCTTCCGCGCCGGCCCCGACCTGACGTTTTATGACGATATCGTCCGATCCGAGTTCGTCGAACGCCGCTGCCAAGGACATGACCTCTGGATGTTCCAGCCAGAGCGTCGGGACAGTTTTAGCGCCCCGCGCCGCCATGTCGCGAAGGTACGTTTTACGACCGTTCCAAGCGACGAGCGTGACAGGATTGAACAGATGCGTCTGCGACTCAATGCGCTGAAGGGCGCTCAAGAATTCTTCGGGCCGGTCGCAATAATCCCACGTCGTTCGGATGATCGCAGCGCCGTAGGTCGACCAATCTATGTCAGGGTCGTCCCATCCCGCCTCTTCCAAAGCCAAGCCGCGCGCCGAAAACGGTCCCAGCAGCGCCGCGACCTCAAGATCATGCTCGTGTGCGTCGGCGCGCCGGCTGGGCGAGCCCGGCAACGTCACGGCGGATGCGAGATAAGCGACCTTCATGCGATGCGCTTAATGGGCGCGACCGGTTGCGTCCACAGGCGCGCTCTGGCAAGCCCCGCCGGTCTCTCAGTCTAGGATTTCCCCATGTCCCAAACCCGCTTCGATGTTGTCGGCCTCGGCAACGCCATTGTCGATGTCATCGCTCCAGTCGAGGATGGGTTTCTCGAGCAATGGGACATCCGCAAGAACGGGATGACGCTGATCGACGAGGAGCGCGCAAACGCACTGACCGAAGCGGCGGACGGACAGGAACTTTCGGGCGGCTCAGGGGCGAACACGATCGCTGGCTTGGCGAGCTTCGGCGCGAAGGCCGCCTATGTCGGCAAAGTCGCGGACGATCGGCTGGGGCGCGTGTTCCAAACCGACATGCGTGACCTTGGCATTCAATTCGACACGCCGCCGCTTAACCAGGGGCCGGCGACGGCGCGTTCGATCATTTTCGTCACGCCTGATGGGGCGCGGTCGATGAACACCTACCTCGGCGCCTCGGTGATGTTCTCGCCGACCGATGTCGATGAAGCCGCGGTCCGTGACAGCGCGATCCTGTATCTCGAAGGGTATTTGTTCGACAAAGACGAGGCCAAGGCCGCCTTCGTCCATGCATCCGAAATCGCCGCAGCGGCTGGGCGCAAGGTGGCCCTCACGCTCTCGGACAATTTCTGCGTTGACCGTCACCGTGAGAGCTTCCGCCACCTGATCCGCACCCACGTCGATATCCTGTTTGCGAACGAAGCGGAGCTTCTCTCGCTTTACGAAACGGACGATTTCGACGCGGCCATCGCCGCTCTGCGAGAGGAGGCGCCGTTAGCTGCGGTGACTCGATCGGAAAAGGGCTCGGTCGTCATTGGCGATGGCGAGCCGCTTCATGTTGCAGCCGAGCCCGTGAGCCACGTCGTCGACACGACCGGCGCCGGCGACCAATACGCAGCGGGTTTCCTTTATGGGATTGCGCGCGGACTGCCGTTGGCGAGCGCCGCGCGGCTTGGCCATATCGCAGCGGCTGAAGTCATCTCCCATTACGGCCCGCGCCCCGAGACGAGCTATGCAAAGCTCGCTGAACAGGCGGGACTGGCCGCGTAGGCCTGATCGGCCGCTTTGAGATCAGGCTTTCTTGCGGCGGGGCCGCATCAAGCCTTCCTGAGCGACGCTTGCGACGAGTTCGCCGTCGCGCGTGAAGATTGATCCGCGGTTAAAGCTGCGCGCGCCCCCCGCCCAGGGGCTGTCCATGGCGTAGAGCAGCCAATCGTCAAAGCGAACCGGCCCGTGGAACCACATGGAATGGTCCAAGCTCGCCGACATTAACTCCCCCGTCATCCAAGAGACGCCGTGCGGGCGGTTGCCGGACCCGAGGAGCGCCATGTCGGACGCATAAGCCAACAAACAATGGTGCAGCGCAGGATCTGGATCGATCTCCCGGGCGACCCGAAACCAGAGCCGGTTTTTGTCGGACATCGGCTTCGGTTCGAACAATTCCATCGGGTCCACTTCGCGGATTTCGACGGCCCGCGGACGGGTGAATTCCTTGCGGAACGCCTCCGGCACGCGGTGCGCCTCAGCCTTTCGCAAGTCCTCGCGCGGGGTGACGTCCTCAGGGTTCGGCGCGTCCGGCATGTCGAGCTGATGGCGCCAGCCCTCCTCGTCAACGTGGAAGGAAGCGGCCAGGTTGAAGATCTGACAGCCATGCTGGATCGCGACGACCCGCCGGGTGACGAAGCTTTTCCCATCTCGGGCGCGGTCCACCTCGTAGATGATGGGAATTTTTGGGTCGCCCGGCCGAATGAAATAGGCGTGGAGTGAATGGCAAAGACGATTTTCCACGGTCCGATAGGCCGCAACGAGCGCTTGGGCGATGACCTGGCCGCCGAAAACGCGCTGGCTCGTCGCTTCATCGGGGCTCTCGCCCCGAAACAGGTCAAGCTCCAGACGCTCGAGATCAAGCAGGTCTAGAAGATCGGCGACGGGGTCGGTCATGTGCGGCCTCTTATTCGATTATGTTGCAGTCGCGAAGTATCAGAGGCCGGAAAGCGCGGCAAACGCACCCATCGACAAGAATTTAACCATCAGCCCCTATTCGCGCATTGAGATCGAAGCCGACGTGGTGTCCACAGGCTTCCGAACGTTTTAATGCAATGGACACAACACGAGCGGAGGCCGACGAGATGGGATTGTTCGCGAACTTGAAGCGCGACCTGGATACGGTGACCGGCCTACGCCGGCTCTTGAACTACACGAAGGACATCGCGCCGGAGTCCGACAATCTTGTCGCAGACGATTTGGAACGCTCCGTCGATCGCCACGCGACCAATGTCGCCTTCCGGTTTGAAGGTGAAATCACGACCTACGCCGAACTCGAAGCGCGCGCCAACAGTATCGCGAATTGGGCCTTGTCCAGAGGACTGAAAGCCGGCGACGCGGTCGCGCTGTTCATGGACAACAAGCCCGACTACGTGGCGGTCTGGTTCGGTTTATCGAAGATCGGCGTCGTCACAGCGCTCGTGAACAACCAATTGGCGGAGCAATCGCTCGCCCATTGCGTGAACATCGCCAACGCGAAGCTCTTGATCTGCGGTCTCGAGCAGGGCGACAAATTGCAAACGGCGCGCGACTTGTTTGACGATGAGCTTGAACTCTTCGCGCTTGGCGGCGAGGTCGATGGCGCCATCGCGCTTGATCCGCTGCTCGCTGAAACATCGACCGAGCGCCCCTCCCCCGACCACCGCGCCGGGCTGAAGGGTAAGGATCTATGCCTTTACGTTTACACGTCGGGAACAACCGGGCTGCCGAAAGCCGCCCGACTGACCCAATCGCGCACCCAAGGCATGATGCGAACCTTCGTACAGCCCTGCCGCGTGACGGCGCGCGACCGCGTTTACCTCACCCTGCCCCTCTACCACGGGACCGGCGGACTTTGCGGGGTCGGGATCGCGCTCAACACAGGCGCATCGATTATCCTGCGGCGGAGATTTTCGGCGAGCCACTTCTGGGACGATGTCGCAGACCAGGGTGCGACGGTTTTTGTGTATATTGGCGAGCTGTGCCGGTACCTTCTGAATTCGCCTGAGCATCCCAAGGAGCGCGCCCACGCCCTTCGCACAGGGTTCGGGAACGGCTTGCGGCCGGAAGTGTGGCAGAGCTTTCTGGACCGCTTCAACATCCCCCACCTCTGCGAATTTTACGGATCGACCGAAGGGAATGTTTCGTTCCTGAACTTCGACGGAAAAGTAGGCGCAATCGGCCGGATCCCGAAGTTCCTGAAATCCCGCTTCGCTCACGTCGCCTTCGTCAAGTTTGACGTCGACACAGAGCAACCCGTCCGCGGCGAGGACGGCTTCTGCATCCGGGCTGAGGCCGGCGAGCCCGGCGAGGCCATCGGAAAGGTCGGCGATGACGCGCGGACCCGGTTTGAAGGCTACAATGACCAGGATGCCACGCAAAAAAAACTGCTGCGAGATGTCTTCGAGTCTGGCGATCTGTGGTTTCGCACCGGCGATCTGATGAAGCAGGACGACGAGGGCTACATCTATTTCCTCGACCGTATTGGCGACACCTTCCGCTGGAAGGGTGAAAATGTGTCGACCAACGAAGTCGGTGAAGCGATGTCCGACCACCCAAACATCTCGCATGCGAATGTCTACGGGGTGTCGGTGCCCGGCATGGACGGCAAAGCTGGCATGGCGGCGATCACCCTCGACGGTGATCTCGATTTTGACGGCTTACGCACGTTCCTCAGCGAACGCCTGCCGCCATATGCTATTCCGCTGTTCATCCGCGTTCAGCCGGAGGCTGAAACCACTGGCACGTTTAAGTATCGCAAAGTGGACCTCGTGAACGAAGGGATCGATCCCGACACGATCGGCGATCCGATTTGGTTCGCACATCCAGACAAGGGCATGTACGAACCGCTGACACACGACACCTATGAAACAATTATCGCTGGCGGCTT
>CAZQZC010000006.1:0-33384 GCA_964597685.1 uncultured Hyphomonadaceae bacterium
AAGGAGCGCGCCCCGTCTATAACGAATATTCAGACTGATGCGAGCTTAGCGAGCCATGCGCGCGATGCGTTGAACTTCCGCCTCGACCCTCGACTCCACGATGGACGGCAGATTGGTGTCCAACCAATCCTTGATCATCGGTTTGAGGAGTTCGCGCACAAGGCCTTCGATCGTGTTTTCGCCGCCGAACTCCATTTTCGAGATCAGCTTGCCAAGGGCGGACGCTGCCGCGTCGGCGGTGTTTTCCTCGGTCAGAACGGTGTCTTGGTACTTGGCGCTCACAGCCATGTCGGCCTCCGGTGGGGATTGTTGCGGTTCAAAATGTTCGGATTGGCGGAAGTTTGCCGCGTCTGGCTGGGCGGAATTGGGCTCTGGCTCTGCTACGGCGATCGCAGGCTCGCTCCAATCGTCCTCAATGGACGCTTCATCCGGTCCAGTGTCGACCGGCCATTCGTCTTCGAGCGGGTCGAGCTCAGGAAGATCGATCGCCATCTCATCGGTCGTTTGGGCCGCGTCTTGAACTTCTGGAGGCCCCGGCTCGGCTGGCATCGGTTCGCCGACGCGACCAGCAGGTCCGAAGTCCTGGGTGACAACCTCACCGCCGCCAGTTGCCCCCTGTTCGCCGTCCTCGGATATAATTTTTCGAATGGAGGCGAGGATTTCCTCCATCGTTGGTTCTCGCTGCGCTTGATCAGCCATGTTCAGCCCCGTTGCCGTTGGCGATTCGTCAATCGTTAACTTACGGCTACGGGGACAGGGTTAACAGCGCCTTACGGCGGAGGCTGTGGATCGCGCGCTAAAACCCTGTCAGATCGGCCCGCACGGCGCCCGCGACTTCCAAGACGTTGTAAGCCGCAACGTAGGCGTCGCGCTCGGCCTGAACCAAAGCAAGGCGCGCTTCGAGAAGCTCCTGCTCCTGGTCCAACGTATCCAGCGTCGTACGCACGCCCACCGCCAATTCTTCAACGGCGCCTTCGAACGCCATTTCGGCAGCCGTGACGCGGCGCTCGGACGCCAGAATTTGGCGAAGCGACGCGATATGCTGGTACCAGGCGCTCGCCATCTGCGCCCGCACCTGGCGGTCGAGCAGCGCCACTTGCTGCCGCGCAGCCTCCCGGCTCAGCTTGGCGGCGCGCACCTGGCTGCGCAGCACCCCGCCCTCGTAGAACGGAACCGTAGCCTGGGCGACAACCTGAAGATTGGTGTTTCGAACTTGCCCCTCGAAAAACGTTTCCTCCAGAGACGCGGTGCCGATAATTTGGACCTGCGGCAATAAAGCGCTTTCCGCCCCGGTCACAGCTTCCTTCGCCGAAATCTCGTCAAGCCGCGCGGCGACGATGTCGGGATTGTTTTCAAGCGCGACCTCGGTGGCTTCCTCGATCGTCGCCGGCAATTGCGGTGCGGGCGGAACGGGCGCGAGCTCTCCTGGC
Organism: uncultured Hyphomonadaceae bacterium; assembly: GCA_964597685.1. Classification (GTDB taxonomy): domain Bacteria; phylum Pseudomonadota; class Alphaproteobacteria; order Caulobacterales; family Hyphomonadaceae; genus JBCBTJ01. The sequence continues at coordinate 1,431 of CAZQZC010000006.1, forward strand.
GGGGCTCCGACGACAAATGCGTAAACGGCGCGGCTGGCTTCAAGCTGCGCCTCAGCGGCGGCGAGATCGGCTAACGCCGTCTCCAGGCGCGCTTCGGCTTGCGCAACGTCTGTCCGCGTGACCTCGCCCACCTCGAAACGGGCCGTGGCGGCTTCGACCTGCTCAGTCAGAAGTTCGATACTCGTTTTCTGAATGCGAACGGCCTCGCTGTCAGCCTGCACGTCGACATAGGCTGTGACGGCTTGCAGGACGATATCCTGTTGAACCCCGTCGAGCCGCGCATCCTCGGCGCCGACCCCGGCGCGCGCCTGACGAATACCTGAACCGATTGCGCCGCTGGTGAAGACGGGCTGAACCGCAGTCGCCTGCGCGTTCGCGATGCCTTGATCGCCGAAGGTGGGGGCGAAAACGACCGATGTCTCAATCGCTCGGAAACCGTAACTCCCGCTGAGGTCGACCGTTGGGCGTCGCGCGCCCCTGGCCTGCTTCAACTGCTCTCGCGCGATCTCGGCGCCTGTGCGTTGGGCGTTTACCTGCGGGTTGGTGCGAAAAGCCGCCTGCACCGCGTCAAGCAACGTCTCCGCCTGCGCCGGTCCGGATATCGCCGTCAAGCTGACCATCGCGCCAATGATGCAATGCCGTCGTGTCATTTGAACCTCCCCAATGCAACTCATCTGCGGTGTACCGCGAAGCCCAACGCCCGTGAACACTGTTCACTGTTTTCCGGCTCAATGAAATTGAGAAGTGTGGCTAAAAAGAGAATCCGGCCGCAGCGTCGAACGCATCAAATTTCGGCGGCATGGCGTCAAAGACCGTCCGCGCGCTCACAACGCCGCCGGTTTTGGTATGGATCTGCGCCCGGCCGAGGTCGGCATCCGCCTGCACGACAACCGCAAGACGACCGCCGTCGGCGAGCTGATCCACCCAAGCCGGCGGGATGGTTTCGACCATGCCGTTTACGAAAATAATGTCGAACGGCGCCTGGTCGGACAATCCATCGAACAGGTCCCCTTCGACGAACACCGCACGGTCCAGTCCGAGCTCAGCGATCCGTTCGGTTGCGGCGTCCGCCAAGTTGGAGGCGTCTTCGAGACCGATCGCCGTCTCTACCAATCGACTAAACACAGCCGTCTCGTAGCCTGCGCCTGCGCCAATGATCAGCGCGATATCGGAAGGCTTCGGCTCCGCCGCTTTGACGAGCTTGGCGAAATCGCGCGGCGTCCACAAAGACCGCCCCGGCGACGTCTCGATCTCGGATTCCGAATAGGCTAGCAACGCCTTGGATTTGGGCGTGAAAGGTTCGCGCGGCGTTTCCAAAAAGGCGTCGACAATGTCTGGGGATGTCACGTCATTCGGCCGAATTTGGCTATCGACCATCGTGCGGCGCGCCGCTGCAAAATCCATTGATCGTCTCCGCTCGTCTCGGCTTGGCCCCTAGCAAGCGTCGAGGCTGCGCACAATCGCGCCATCTGCGACGCGATTGCCACACGGGCGGTCGCCTGCTATTGCGCCGGTCCTGCACTGGACAAGGCCCTGTGGCGGAGTGGTGACGCAGAGGACTGCAAATCCTTGTACCCCGGTTCGATTCCGGGCGGGGCCTCCAAATCTCTCCGATCGCTCGACGGTTAACGCGCAATTAACCAAATCAAGAGATTCGATAACCTGTCTTCCTTGCTTAGGAGACACCCACCATCACCCAACGCCTTGGCGGGAGATTTTGTCTCCCGCCTTTTTTTGTGGCGTGAAAGAAGGGCTTTGACAGAGCGCGGCGTTTTGGTAGGACCACGCCTTCGCTTGTGGTCCGCGATAGCTCAGTTGGTAGAGCAGGCGGCTGTTAACCGCCCGGTCGTAGGTTCGAGTCCTACTCGCGGAGCCACGATTCGTATCCGGTCATTCCGTCCAAACGTCGGCCGCGGACCTTATCGAGCGGCCTCCGCCCAAAGCGTCATCCCCACCGATTACCATCCGAGACATCGCTCTCAGGAGCATGACGTCGCAAGGGCCGGTTCCGTGCTCAACGAGTGGTTAATGGCGGCGGCGAAAAAACCTGCAGCCGTTTTCGATATCGCAAGATCATTGTGACAAACATCACGGCAAGCGTAGTCCAGCAGGGCGCGCAGGAGCCGGCGTAGACCGGAAAAGAGTCTGATCTGGAGTCAAAAAATGAAATTGCGCAAAACTCTCTTGGCGGGCGTCGCGCTCGCCATGATGACGGGTGTTCCTGCACAGGCGTCCATCATCGACAATCCCAGCTTTCGTGTCCTCGGTCTCGTGATCGTTTGGGGTGCGGACGCCTCCGGAAACGCCCCGATTGTCTCTGACTTTGTTGTCGGCGTCGGCACGGGCGGTACGGATCTGATCGCCGACGACGTCCACACGGTCGTCACCGGAAGCCTCGCCCCGACCCTCGACGCCGCCGCCAACAGCGGCAACGCGTTTGAAGTCACCGGCGCGGTGACCAATGGCGGTGCGACACCCGTCGACGCCAACGGCTTCCTTGACGCCGCGGGCTCGTTCGACGCGTTCGAAATCGACGACAACACCGACGTGACGCTCAATGATCTCGTTTATGAGTCGAGCTTCTTTGTCGCTTCGAACACCGCGTACGACATCAACGCGACGGTTACGAGCAAAGTTGAAACCGGTGACCTGACGCTCTCCGACATTGCGTTCGGTCTGACGGCGACGACGACGCCAGGCGCAGAAGGCATTGCTTTCGGCGCGAACGCGACGGCTCCGGGCGCAGCTGCTTTCGGCTCGGTGCCCGCGACGCTCGCCGGCCTCGACGGAAGCGTTGTCCCCGTGGTCGACAATGCGCCGCAAACGGCCAGTGCGCCGGGCAGCATCGCCAGCCAGTCGGTCCGTTACGACGCGACCTACACGCTCGGCGGCGCAACCGGTTACGACCTCTCGGAAGGCGCCGGCGAAGTGTCCGCTGTCGTCGAGTACACGGTCTTCGTTCCGTAAGACCCGGCAATCATCGTTATCTGCTCTTCGCCCGGCCTTTGCGCCGGGCGATTTTTTTGTGCGTAGGATGTGCGGCTGCCGGCGTGGCGCCCGGGTCGAACAGGTTTATAAGTGCCCATATGAAGCGATGGTTGCGCTCCGGCCCGCTAAGCGCCCTGCTCGGCTGGGCGATCTGGGCGTATATGGCTCTTTGCGGAAGGACCATCCGCTGGCGCATACTGGGCGTCGACGCGGCAAAAGCGATCTTCGCAGCGGGAAGTCCGGTCATCTTCGCTGCCTGGCATTCTCAAATCCTGTTACTCCCAGCCGGGTGGACCCGTCAGATCCGGCATTGGCCAGGCTTGCCGGGACCGCGGGCGATGATGATCTCTTTGTCGGCCGACGGCGAACCCGTCGCCGCCGCAATCCGTCATCTAGGCCTCGACGCAATTCGCGGATCGGCTCGAAACAAACGGAAGGGCAAAGACAAGGGCGGACAGGCGGCCCTCTCGGCCGCGCTCGGCGCGCTTCGGGCCGGCGGCGCGCTCTGCGTGACGCCGGACGGACCGCGCGGCCCCGCCCAACGCGCCGGTCGAGGGGCGGCGCTCATGGCGAAGCGCGCCGGCGCTGTGATTATCCCTTACGCCTTGGCCGCCCGCCCGGCCGCCCGCCTCAACACGTGGGACCGTTTTCTCGTCCCAGCGCCGTTCGGCAAGGGTGCAATCGTCTTTGGCGATCCAATAGACGGCGCGTCGGCGACAGATGTCGAAGCGATTGGCGACGCCCTGCAACACGCGCTCGACCATGCGAATGATCGGGCGGAGGAGTTGATGTCTCCCCGAACAATTTCCGCGCGCCCACGTGCGGCTCCGTCAGGAAAGGAGACCGCGCCCTGACGTCCGGATTGCACTTGTATCGTGCGGCGACGACCGCTCTATCGCCGGCCGCCGGCTTGGCGCTGCGGCTGCGGGCTGTTTCCGGAAAAGAGGAAGCCAGACGGCTGCACGAACGCCATGCGCGCAATTTGCCGGAGCGACCGGACGGCCGCCTCGTCTGGCTGCATGGGGCCAGCGTTGGCGAGGCGAATGTCCTCTTGGCCGTCGCTGAAGCGCTTCGTGCGACGCAGCCGGACTTGGCGTTTTTATTTACAACCCAAACTTTGACCTCGGCCGACTTGATCGCAAACCGCCTGCCGAACCGCGCTCATCATATCATGGCGCCCATCGATACGCCGCGAACGGCCAAGCGCTTTATGGATTGGGCTGCGCCAGACCTGGCCGTCTTCGCAGAGGGCGAGATCTGGCCAAATCTGATCCTGTCCGCGAAGTCGCGCGGTGTTCGCCTCGCTTTGGTGAATGCGCGCATGACAGACAAATCCATGGCCGGCTGGTCGGATTGGCCGAAAACGGCCCAACGCGTGTTCGGCGCCTTTGATACGATAATCGCAGCCGACCCGCGCACGCGGGACGGATTGTCTAAGATTATTGGTCGAGATCTCCCAGCGCCGGGGAACTTAAAAGCCTCCCTCCCCCCGCCTCCGGTCGACGAGGGCATGCTGAATGCGACATCACGTGCGTTCTGGGGACGGCGGGTCTTATTGGCGGCGTCCACCCACAAAGGCGAGGAAGCCGGCGTTTTAGACTTGTTCGCCGATCTGCGCGCCGATCACGAAGACCTCGCCCTGATAATTGCGCCGCGCCATCCAGAGCGCGCGGAAGCCATCGCCGAACTCACAGGTGCGCGGGGCTATCCGTCGGCGCGCCGAAGCCTGAAAGAAAACGCAAGCGCCGCCGATGTTTACATCGCAGACACAATCGGAGAAATGGGCCTTTGGTACAGCCTTGCTGACGCGGTTTACCTTGGCGGCGGCGACGCGCCTGGCGTCGGAGGGCACAATCCGTTCGAACCCGCGCAACTGGGGGCGCGCGTTGTATCCGGCCCCCATGTGCAGAACTTTGAAGACACGTTCGCACGATTGGCCGAGATCGGCGCGGCGGTGATCGCGGAAACGCCTCTTCAAGCCACCGAATTTTTAGCGGCCGACCTCGCGGGTGAAACGCCGACGATCGACCGGAACCGGCTGCGCGCTTTGGCCGACGCGCCCATGGCGAAAACGATCGACGCCTTGACCGCGCTTCTGGACAACGAGGCATGAGAGCGCCCGCTTTCTGGTCTGGCCGGTTGGATCCACGTTCGCGCGAGGCCGCGCCGTTGACGCGCGCATTGCTGACGCCGGCGTCTCGCCTTTATGCCTGGGGCGTCGCACGGCGGATCCGGAGAACGACACCGTATCGCGCCTCGATCCCTGTCGTCTGCGTCGGCGCACTGACGCTCGGCGGCGCCGGTAAAACGCCCGTCGCAGCAACGCTCCGTGACAAACTCGGTTTATACGGCAGCCGAACCGCGACGCTGTCTCGGGGCTATGGCGGGGCGGAGACGGGCCCGCTGAAGATCGATCCAAACACAATGAGCGCCCGCGACGTCGGCGACGAACCCCGCATGCTGGCCGCCGGCGGCGAAGCGTGGATCGGTCGCGACCGGCCATTGGCGCTCCAGGCGATGGCGACTGACGGCGTGGAAGCCGTGGTGATGGATGACGGCCACCAAAACCCCACCGTCGCCAAAGACCTAAGTATCCTCGTGATCGATGCAGACGACCCGGCTGGCAACGGTCATGTCGTGCCGAAAGGTCCATTGCGCGAACCGATCTCTGCGGGCCTCGCGCGTTCGGACGCCGTTGTTTTGGTGGGCGAGGGCGCTGCGCCATCGTGGTTGTCGTCTTACCGACGCCCCGTCCTGCGGGCGCATTTGGCCCCGGCGGGCCGGATCCCCGCCGGCCCCTTGGTCGCCTTCGCCGGAATCGGCCGCCCTCAGAAGTTTTTCGACACGCTGACCCAAGCGGGCGCGCAGCTTAGCGAGGCCGCGCCGTTCGACGATCATTACGTCTACACAAAGGGCGATTTGACCTATCTGCGCCGCCTGGCCGAAGAGCGCGGCGCCCGCCTCGTCACAACGGAGAAAGACGCTGCTCGGCTCGCCCCGGCGGATCGGGACGGAATCCTGACATTGCCAGTCGCGGCATGCTTTGACGACGACGGGGCCTTGGATGCGCTATTGGCGAGGCTATTCAGCAGGACTGCGTCATGAGCGAACGCACCGCTTATCTAAGACCCAAGGACGTCGACCAACGCGCCACAATGACCCAGAGGCTTGTTTGGCGATTGGAGGCTCTTGCCTGGGATTGGGTTTATTGGAGGCCAATGAAAACGCTGGGGGCTGACAGGGCGTCCAATTTTTGCGGCAGGCTGTTTCGCGCGCTGGGTCCACTTCTGAGTCAACATCGCACCGCCTTGCGCAATCTTCGCTTGGCCTTTCCGGACTGGACAGAGGCCCAGGTTCAGTCCGTCGCACGCGATGCCTGGGAAAGCGCCGGACGAACCGCGGGCGAGCTCCCGCATCTTCCCAAAATCGACCCCTATGGCGGCGACCGGGTTGAAATTGTCGGCGCAGAGCGCCTCGACGCCATACGGACCAGCGGCCGCGGCGCCGTACTTGTTTCAGGCCATTTCGCGAATTGGGAGGTGATGGCCGCTGTGATTTGCCGCCGGCCGCTGGATTGCCTCGTGACCTATCGCGCACTGAACAATCCGCACGCTGACCGCCGGCTCAACGCCGTTCGACAGGCTTACGGCATACAGGTCCTCACGCCGAAGGGGCTCGGCGCGCGAGAGCTTATGGAGGCGCTCGGCCGAGGTCGGGCTGTGGCCTTGATGAATGATCAAAAGTTCAATGAGGGCGTCCCAATCCCCTTTTTTGGGCACGCCGCCATGACGGCGCCTGGACCCGCGCGCCTCGCTTCGCGCTACGACGCGCCGATCGTTCCTGTCTCCACAATTCGCACAGGGCCCGCGCGCTTCCGCGTGACGATCCACGATCCGATTGAACCCGCCGGTCAATCCGTTGAGACGCTGGTGGGCCTGATCACCAAGTTCATCGAAGCTCAGGTGCGTTCAAACCCTGGCCAATGGTTCTGGATGCACCGCCGGTGGCCGAAATCGGCGTGGGGCGCGCCACAGGGAGATCAGTAGCTTTGTCAGCTTCGCAAGCCAGGCTTTGATATGGACGTTGAGGCCGCGCCAAGCCCTGTCTTCGCAAATCGATGAATCCACACTAGTTTCCCGGCCGGCACCGGGAGGCTCGTGACGTGTTCGTGGAAATCATATCGCTCGTGGCGCTGGGCTTCGGCGCGCTGTTGGGCCTGCGCGGCCTCTTCGACCCCGATTGGATCGCGGGGGTCGTCCGCCTTCAGGCGAACCCGGAAAAACCCGGCGGCTATGCGGAATTCCGGGCGACGCTTGGCGGATTTTTCCTGTTCAGCCACGCCGCCGCCTTCGCCCTCGTCTTGCTGACGGGAGAATTCCTGAGCGCGCTGGCCCCTCTGCCGCTGGCGGCTGGATGGCTTGGCACGGGACTTGGACGGGGCCTGTCCATGGCGCTCGACCGCCACAAACTCGGCGGACCGTCGCTCAACACGATTTGGCTGATCTCGGAGGTCGTCGTTGGCCTTCTCATCGCCGCACCAGCGATCCGCCTCGTTCTGATAACTGTGGGATGACACGCCATGTCTCGACCGCGCCCAGACGGATATTCCCGGCTGACGGTCGCAGATCCCAATCCTGTGAAACGCTTCATACAGAGACGCCGCCTAACCGACGCCGCACGCATCGGGCTACGCCACGCACCGCAAACAACCACAAATTTGCGCGTGCTCGACTTCGGGGCGGGCGACGGCTTACTGCTGACCGCGCTTCGGTTTGCATCGCGCAACATCGAGTACACAGCCTACGAACCTTCCGCGATGTTACGCCAGGAAGCCGCGGTGCGGCTTGCTGACACCGCAGGCGTCAGAATTGTCGGCGACCTCGCGCAAACCGAGGGTGAGACCTTCGATATCGTCTTCGCTTGCGAAGTGTTTGAACATCTCCCTCCGCTGGCGGCGAGCCGGGCGCTCGCAGATATCTCACAGCGCCTCGCGCCTCGAGGCGTTGGCGTGATCGGAGTTCCGATCGAAATCGGCCCGCCGGCGCTCGCAAAAGGCGCGTTCCGCTTGGCGCGCCGGCCCTCGGCGTTCGACGGACGCCTGCGGGGCATACTCGCTGCCACCTTCGGGAAGTCGACGGCGGCGCGTCCCGAGGTCGAGATTGAGCCGGGTTTCGCCTATTATCCCTATCATTTGGGCTTCAATCACCGGGATTTTCGTCAAACGTTGCGGCGTCGCTTTCTTATCCAGTCCGAAGCCAGCAGCCCCTTGCGGTATGCGCCGACGTGGCTGAATTCGGAGATCTACTTCGTGACCCGGAGATGCGATCATGAGACCTGAAGACCTCACCCTCCACGCCGTCGACCTGTCGCCCTTCGGCCAGCGCGTGAAGATCGTTCTGAATGCAAAGGGGATCCTGCACGAAGTGTCGCAGATCTCCACCCCGCCGGACGCCAAGGCGCTCCAAAGTCTGAGCCCGCTTTTGCGCATTCCGGTACTCGACATCGCCGGCGAGCGGCTGCCGGAATCGGGCGTAATCGCGGAATATCTGAACGACGCGTTCCCCAGCCCGCCGCTCTTGCCCGATGGAGCGGCGGCCCGCGCGCGCTGTCGCCTGCTCGTCCAGATAGCGGACCTTTACCTGACCGGACCCTTTCTCGACTTGATAACGGGCATGCGGCCGCCCGCTCGACCGACCGATATGCGTGAAGCCTGGGCCGCGATGCGAACGGGGCTCGGCTATGTTGAAGCTTATCTAACCGCTGGACCCTTTGCGGTCGGCGATCAGCTAACGCTCGCCGACGCCGCGCTCGCGCCGCTCTTGTTCCACACGGCGAACCTGGGCGCCTCCCATGGTTTCCACGGTGACGACGAGCGCACCGCATGGCGCGCCTATCTTGATCGCGTGAAAGCGGATACGTCTGTGGAGACGGCGTTCGCCGAAATGGACGCGGCCTACGCCGAGCGTGTCGAGCGCTTGAAGACCTGAAGGGACCCACTATGCCGGAGCGTCGTGAGACGGGCCGAAAGCGCGCAAACCTGGCGCGACGAACACCGAACTCAGAAGCAACTTCGTGGGACGAAGGCGAGCGGATTGCTAAGTATCTCGCCCGCTGTGGCGTCGCATCCCGCCGCGAGGCCGAAGCGCTGATCGCGGCGGGCAAGGTTTTCGTGAATGGCGAGCGCCTGGCTTCGCCGGCCGTCAAGGTCAGCGGACGGGAAGAGATCCGCGTTGGCCGCAAACGTGTGACGCCGCCGGAACCCGCGCGCCTGTGGCGCTATCATAAGCCAGCGGGTTTGATCACCACAACGAGCGACCCCGAAGGACGCCGAACGATCTTCCAAGAGCTACCCAAGAGCCTGCCGCGGGTCATGGCCGTCGGCCGCCTGGATCTGACGACCGAAGGGCTGTTGTTGCTCACCAATGACGGCGATCTCGCCCGCCAGCTTGAATTGCCCAAGAACACTTTTCGGCGGGTCTACCGCGCCCGCGCCTTTGGCAAGGCGACGCAGGCCCGTCTCGATACGCTGAAAACCGGCATTGATGTTGAGGGAGAGCGGTATGCACCCATCACCGCGATCCTGGAGCGCGAGACGGGCGCGAACAATTGGCTCGCCGTTGAATTGTCCGAAGGCAAGAACCGCGAAGTGCGCAAGGCGCTGGAAGCGATCGACCTTCAGGTCAACCGACTGATCCGAACGGCCTACGGCCCCTTCGATCTCGGCGACCTCTCGCCCGGAGCCATAGAGGAGGTGCCGGCTGAAACGCTGCTGGCGGAATTGGGTGAGTTTATCCCGGAAGCGCGCAAGCCGCGTCCTGCCGCTACGTCACCATTCAAAGGGCGGCGCGGTTCGGGTAGAAACTCAAAACACAACGGACCGCCCCAGCGTCCGCAACACAAACGGCGCTAATCCGAAGCGTGATGCAAGCGCCGGATCGCCAACCATCGGAGGACCGCCGCCATGTCAATCGCTGGGAAATCCATAATTATAACAGGCGCTTCGAGCGGCATCGGCGCGGCGACGGCGAAGGTCCTCGCTGAAAGAGGGGCGAAGCTGATGCTTGCGGCGCGCCGCGAGGACCGGCTGAAGGAGCTTGTCGACCAGCTTGGCGAACCAACTCGCTATCGCGTGACCGACGTGTCAAACCATGACGACATGCTGCAGCTCGGCGAAGAGACCGAGAAGTGCTTCGGCAAGGTCGACGTGCTCGTCAACAATGCCGGGATCATGCCCCTCTCCTTTTTCACCTCGAGAAAAGTCGAGGAATGGGACCGGATGATCGACGTCAACATCAAGGGCGTCCTGTACGGTGTCGACGCCGTTCTCCCCAGCATGATGGAACGCGGCGACGGTCACATCATCAACGTGTCCTCCGTCGCCGGTCATAAAGTTCGCCCCTCGTCCGGGGTCTACGCAGGAACGAAGTATGCGGTGCGCGCCATTTCCGAAGGTTTACGCCAGGAATGCGCCGGAAAGGTCCGTGTCACAACCATCTCGCCCGGCGCCGTGGCGACGGAGCTCGCCACCACGATCACGGATGAAGCCGTGCGCTCGAACCTCGGCGGAACCTTCGATTTTGATTTCCTCTCCGGCGAGGACATCGCCAACGCCATCGCCTTCGCAATCGAGGCGCCCAACAATATGGCGGTGAACGAAATCCTCGTCCGCCCGATCGGCCAACCGCATTAGGAGCTCGAATTCCGCATGTCGCTTATCAATGTCAGCGAAACCGCACTCGAAGAGCGCAGCGCCCGCAAGGGTCATAAGTTTCCTCGCGCCTTCGAGGCCGAAGTTCCGGTGAATTTGAACGATTTGATGCTGTTCAAGGACGGCCAACCCTTCGAGGTCTTCCGCAAACTGCGCCAGGAGGCGCCGGTCTGCTGGCACGACGAGCAGGAAGGCGCCGGCTTCTGGGTGCTGACCCAATACAAAGATATCTACGACGTGGAGTTGAACACGGAGACGTTCTCGTCTCAGAAGGGCGGCATCCTGATGAATTACGGCCAGCCGGAGACACGCCACCCCCTGCTCCACCGCGCCTCCCTGGACACGATGATCTGCCTCGATGCGCCGCACCACATGCCGCTTCGGCGAGAGCATATGGGCTATTTCACGCCGGCCTATGTCTCAAAACTGAGGCAACGCGTGGACGAGAAAGTCTCAAGCCTATTGGACGGCATGGCCGCGAAGGGCCCGGTGGTCGACATGGTGGAGACGTTCTCCGCCGAACTGCCGCTCTTTACACTGAGCGAGATGCTCGGCGTCGACCCGGCCGACCGGCCGAAACTTGTCAAATGGATGCATTATCTTGAGCTCGCCTCACTGATCATGACCACTGGCGAAGAGGTCAATCCGCAATTCTTCGGCGAGTTTGTTCAGAACGTCCTCGAAATGTTCGAATACGGACAACACGTGTTGCGCCAACGCCGCGCCGAACCGCGCGAAGATCTCCTGTCCGCCATCGCCAATGCAAAAATCGACGGTGAATTGTTGTCGGACGAATTCCTGGACGGATCCTGGCTGCTCATCGTCTTCGCCGGCAACGACACGACCCGGAACTCGTTGTCGGGCACAATGAAGCTGCTCACGGAAAATCCAAACGAGAAGGCGAAACTGATCGCCCGGCCCGAGCTTATGGGAAACATGGTGCACGAAGCGATCCGAATGGTCAGCCCGGTGATCTATATGCGCCGCACCGCCACAAAGGACGCGAAAATCGGCGATCAAGAGATCGGCGAGGGCGAAAAGGTGGTCATGTATTACGGCGCGGCGAACCGCGATCCGTCCATCTTTCCAGACCCGGATCGTTTCGACGTCGAACGTGCGAACGCCAAGGACCACATCGCCTTCGGCATGGGTCCTCATGTTTGCCTGGGGCAACGCGTTGCGAACATGCAGCTTGAAGCCGCCTACCGCCAAATCCTAGGACGCTTCCCCCAGGCGCGTTGGACGGGCGAGATCGACATCGCGCCTAACAATTTTGTCCACGCCATCTCCAAACTGGAACTGGATTTGGGGCGCGCCGCATGAGCGAATTGCGCATCCGGAAAGACGACCTTGCAACGACCGAAGCCGCCGACCCAGCGCGCCAACCGCTCGCGCCCGGCGCCGTTCGTCTGAAGATCGCGGCCTTCGCCCTGACCGCCAACAATGTGACCTACGCCGCATTCGGGTCTGGCCCGCTCGGCTATTGGGATTTCTTCCCGGCGCCGGAAGGCTGGGGACGGGTTCCCGTCTGGGGGTTCGCGACGGTCGAGGCGTCAAACGCAGACGGCGTCGCGCCTGGATCTCGTGTTTACGGCTATCTTCCGATTGCGGAATATCTCGACGTCGTGCCCGAGAAAGTGTCGACGTCTGGCTTCGTCGACGCGTCGCCCCATCGCCAAGGCAAGGCGCCGATATACAATCAATACAGCTTCACGGAGGCCGACCCGGCTTATGATCCCGCCCACGAGCCGGCGCAAATGCTGTTTCGTCCGCTCTACGCCACAGGGTGGTGGGCGGCGGATTATCTGATGGAGACAGAGGCGCCGCCGTTGAGCGTCGTCGTCTCCAGCGCGTCGTCGAAAACAGCGCTCGCCATGGCCCATTGCCTCAAGCGTCGGGGCGGAACATCTGTCATCGGACTGACCTCGCCGGGAAATCTCGACTATGTCAGATCCTTAGATCTCTACGACGGGATCCTGGCGTATGACGAAGTGGACACGCTCTCCCTCGCCGCCCCAGCGGCGTACGTCGATTACCGGGGGCGTCCGGACTTCACGGCCGCCGTCCACCGGGCTTTGGGCGACGCCTTGATCCGCAGTGTCATTATCGGCGCAACGGAATGGGAAGCCGACCGAACGCCCGTCGACATGCCGGGCCCAGAGCCGGAATTCTTCTTCGTGCCAGACCATATCGGCCGGCGGGTTCGCGAGGCGGGTCCTACTCTGCTGGACGCGATGAACGCCGATCTGCGCGGATTTTACGCCGAATCCACGGCCTTTGTAGAACCTGTCGAGGTTCAGGGCATGGCTGCGGTCCAAAGCGCGTGGGCGGATCTGGTCGCAGGCCGGACGCCGCCCCGATCGGGTCTGATCTGCTCTCTCTAAAGCCGCCGCGGGGATCGGCGTCACCGTTCGGTGACGATAAACTCGATCCTTGAATTCCGCCGGTGGGCTTCCAGCGTATTGCGCTCGTCGAGCAGCTGCGTATCGCCATAACCGACGGCGGTCACAACGCTCGGATCGACGCCTCTGGTCAGCATATACCGGCGAACGGCGACGGCGCGATCGTCGGAGATCAAACGGTTCGACGCCGGCGCGCCGCGGCTATCGGTGTGCGCGCCGACCTCAATCGCATAATCGGAACATAGGATCGCCGCAGCGGCGACGGCGTCCGCAACGGGTTGGCTCGCCTCGTCGACCTGCACACGCCCTGTGGTAAAGCGGATATCGTGGTCCATCTCGATCGCATCGAACGCGGCCCGGCATTCCTGGAGGCTCGGCTCTAGGCCCAGCGGAGCGACCCCTGCGCCCGGCGGCGGTGCGCCGTCGGATGCGATCGCATCGATGACGAGCGTCTCGCCGTCGCCCTGCGCCAGGATGCGCGCCGACGCCTGGCCAATGGCGCGCGCCTTCGTCTCGCGATCAGGCGCAGATCCAAGTAGGATGACAACGTCGCCGATCTGTCTCGCCGACAGCCAGGGCCGCCCGACGTCGCCGAGAATGCCTGACACGCTCTCAGGCCTTGCTGCGCCGGAGCCTGTCGGGGCGGCCGTGGGGCGAAAGTGCAGACCGTCGAAATAGTATTCGCCCTCAGGGATCGGAACGCATTGTAGCGACGCGGCGTCAATCGCAGCCCCCTCGCGATCATCGCCGCAAGCTGCAAGCGTCGCTGACGCGATCAGTACACAGAAGCAACGAAACACCACGCGGACACTCCCGTCAGTCTCTCTCTCCAAATCTCCGACGCCCGCGCGCCCGTGTCAAAGCCCTTCGCGGCCGACGCGAAGGGTGTGCTCGTCCTGGTTTAGCGACGCTCGCCCGCCTCACACCTCACGGAGATGTCAGCGAGACGGCGACTGGTGCAGCGCATTCGGCGTCCCACCTCGGCGTCGGTCAGCAAGGAGGAGTCCCATGACCGATTTCACGATCCATACGGTCGACACCGCGCCCGACGCCGCCAAGCCCATGCTGGAGGAGTCCCAGAAGTCATTCGGCTTCATCCCGAACTTACACGCCGTGTTCGCCGAGAGCCCGGAATCGCTGGAAGCTTACAAGGCGCTTACGGACATTTTCAGCCGTACGAGCCTGAGCAAGGTGGAGCAGAACGTCGTTTGGCTGACGATCAATTACGAGCACAATTGCCATTATTGCGTGCCGGCGCACACCATGATCGCCAAGGGCGCCGGCGTGCCTGACGCCGAGATCGAAAACCTCCGCGAGGGAAAGCCCCTCAACGATCCGAAACTCCAGGTCTTGCGTGAGTTCACGCGCACAATGGTCGAAAAGCGCGGCCAGGTGAGCGACGCTGATGTGGAGACGTTCCTTGCGGCCGGCTTTACCAAGCGCAATGTGCTCGATGTCGTTGTCGGCATGGCCCACAAGGTGATGTCAAACTACACAAACCATTTCGCGCACACGGAAGTCGACGCCCCGTTCGCGCAATTTGCGTGGACCCATCCCGAACAACGTGTCGCCGCGGAGTAATCACCGCACGACGTATACGTTTCGACCCGCGTCGGTTCCCGGCGCGGGTCGTTTTGTCTACTCCGCCTTCTCGACCTCAATCAGCACTTCGTTGCGCCGGAACGGCCCTGGGATCCATGGCGGATCGTAATAAGCGAAGGTCGGCGCGCCGACAGCCTGGTAGCCTTGGTCGACGATCCACGCCTCGAGTTCGGCTTGCTTGCGGGATTGGCGGCCAGGATTGATTCCGCCGGCAAACTTCACAGACGCCACAACCCGCGCAGGCTGTTCCGACAGCGTCACATTTGGATCGTTCGGCTCCGGCAACGTCTCCATCGTCCATTCGGAGGGCATGACGAACCCGATCGACCAGCCGCCCGGCTCAGCCGCGCTTTGCGTGACGGGCGCCGTCATGGCGATTTCAACCGAGCGCGTTTGAACCACGGGCGCCGTCATCTCGATCTCGGCTTGGGTCGTATTGTCGCCGAAGATAAAGTTCGCCAGCGGTCGAAAGCCGGCGTTCGGGGCGCGTCTTTGTTCGGCGTCGACCACCACGGTGGCCATGATCATCGGCTCATAAGCGCGGATCTCGAACTTGCCGTCTTTCACGACCACGTCGTGTGCGGGTTCTTCTACGGCGTCCGCAATCTGCGGGGTGGCGATTAGGGCCGCTGCGGCGAGCAAAGCGCGCATTCCATTTCTCCTGTCTAAGCGCGTTGCGTATCGCGCTTAAGATAGAGTACGCGCGCCAATCCTATTCGGATTTGTGGACGACCCCGCCCTTCATAACGAAGTCGACGTCTTCAAGCTCGGTGATGCTCCGCAAAGGATCGGCGTCCACCGCGATGATATCGGCGAACTTGCCCGCCTCGATCGTTCCGATCACGCCGTCCATTTCGATATGTCGAGCGGCGACCAATGTGGCTGCGCGGATCGCTTCCTCCGGGCTGTAACCCGCCTGCTCCATCAGGGCGAACTCCCGGGCGTTATCACCGTGCTTCGAAACGCCGGTGTCCGTGCCGTACGCCACCGTCACGCCGCCGTCTCTGGCGCGGCGCAGCATATCGAGCATGCGCGGCCCCACTTCGGCGGCCTTTTCCCGCGACGCCTCGGGCAGCCAGGGTTGGTCGGTCCAGTCCGTGACGGTGACGCCCGCCAAGACGGTCGGCACAAGCACAGCGTTATTGCTCTTGAACAGATTGATGCTCTCGTCGTCGAGATACGTGCCGTGCTCGATCGACTTAACGCCCGCGCGCAAGGCCGCGTCGACGCCCGACTTGCCGTGCGCGTGGGCCGTCACCTTGCGGCCCATCGCCGTCGCCGCTTCGACGATGGCGACGAGTTCGTCGTCTGTGAATTGCTGCTCAAGTCCCGCCTTGGTGTTCGACAAGACCCCGCCAGTGGCCGTGATTTTGATGACGTCGGCCCCTTCTTTCACCTGCTGGCGCACGGCGCGGCGGCAATCGTCGGCCCCGTCGCAGATATTGGTTCCGGTGAAGAGGCCCATGACCAAGGGGCTGAACCCGTTTGTGTCGCCATGGCCGCCGGTCACCGCCACGGCCCGGCCCGCCGCGCGGATGCGGGGCCCAGGCACGCTCCCCGCTGCGACGGCGTCGCGCAGGGCGAAGATCGCATCATTGGCGCCGCCGACGTCCTGCACCGCGGTAAAGCCGGCCATCAACGTCTTGCGGGCATGTGCGGCGCCGGCGAGAGCCGCGTCCGCGGTCGTCTCCGTCACCGTCAGCCAGCGCGACGCGGGGCTCCACTCGCTCGTCAAATGCACATGACTGTCAATCAGACCCGGCAAAACGAAATGATCCTTGAGGTCGATCAGGTCGACGCCCCGCGGCGGGCGCTTGTAGCCTGTTTCGATCTTTTCGATCTTGCCGTTGCGGATCGTGATCGTCTGCTCGTCGAGATAGCCTTCGCCTGGAACCGCCAGCACTTTACCGGCATGGATGACTGCATCTTGCGCCGACGCGCCCGATACAAATACGAACGCAGCCGCGGCCGCCGTAAGCCATGTCTTCATGCTCACTCCCTTGAGATTATGTCGCCCGACGCTAGGCGTCGCCGCATGCTTCGGCAACCGGCCGGGCTTGAACGGGCGTCCCCTCTCCCAGACGTGACTTGGGCGCTTGCATCCACAGCGCGTATTCGGCCCGCGACACCCAAGCCGTGAGAGGAGCCGCCATGCATCTCAAAACCGCCGCCATAGCCGCCCTGGCCCTGGCCGCCCCGCCCGCCGTCGCGCACGACGAGGCCGGCCCCGCCTACGATAAACTGACCCGCGGGACGACCGTCATTGGATGGGAGGGCTCAGGCGTTGAGATCAAGATCCTCCTGGAGGCCGGGAATCTCGGCGGACCGGAATTCGAGGTCGGCGAGATCGTCTTCGCCCCGGGCTATGAGGGCGCGCCGCACGTTCACGGCTCGGTCGAGGTCTTCTATCCGTTGGAGGGCGATTTTGAACATTGGGTCGAGGGCGAGTGGCACGACGTCGTCGATGGAACGATCGCCGCTGTGCGTCCGGGCGACCAAGTCATTCACCGCTGCGCGTCGGACATTCCCTGCAAGCTCCTCGTCATTTGGGGACCCGGCGGCGAAATCGATCGCCTCTCGCCGAACATTGTGCGCCCGGTGGAGTAAGCAATATCAACCTGTTCAACGGACAGAGGCCAGTCCAACGGCGAGCAGAACAAGCCCGCTTCCGGTCTTCCCGTCGGGCTATGCACAGATACGTCGATATTCTACGATATTCGGACAGGATTAGGCGCCGCCGCCGGGGATAGGGCGCGGTCTATCCCCCCATCCCAGCCTTCCGCGCGCATTGGGCGGCGAATTGCGCCAGCGGAGCCACGCGCGCTTCCATTGTTGCGGCCTGGGCGTTGGAGGCTGTGCCGTCGCGGACCCGTCCGACGATGCCCTGGCAGATCGCCGCCAGACGGAACGCGTTGTAAGCAAAGTAATAATCAACCTCCGGCAAGCTGTCGCGGCCAGTGTGCTGGCAATAAAGCGCAGTGTATTCGTCCATGGTCGGAATGCCGTAGGCCTTAAGATCCGGGATATCGACCAGCGCGCCACGTGAGGGATCAGAGCTCGGCATGACCCAATTCATGAGGTGATACGTAAAGTCCGCCAAAGGGTCGCCCAAAGTCGACAATTCCCAATCCAAAACAGCCAGAACCCGAGGTTCAGTCGGGTGCAGGATCATGTTGTCGAGACGGTAATCTCCATGAACGATCGTTGTTTTCTCTCCTGGTGGAATATTCTCTGGCAGCCACTCGATTAGCTGGTCCATTTCCGGAATCTTTTTTGTTTCGGATGCGGTATATTGTTTCGTCCAGCGATGGGTCTGGCGTGCGATGTAATCGCTTTCCTTACCGAAGCCTTCAAGACCGGCTTTACGCCAATCCGTATTGTGCAAATCTGCGAACGTCTTGACCTTCGCCTCGTAGATGGCGCGCCGCTCTTCAGCGTCCATTCCCGGCAGCGTTCCGTCCCAAAGAATACGGCCTTCAACCATGTCCATCACGTAGAACATGGTGCCGACCACGCCCTCGTCTTCGCAAAGGCCGTATGGACGCGCAACCGGGAAGCCTAGCGGATAAAGCGCTGAAATAACGCGATATTCTCGATCAACAGCGTGAGCAGACGGCAGTAATTTACCAGGCGGCTTGCGTCTGAGCACATACGTCTTGCCGGGCGTGACGAGCTGGTATGTGGGGTTTGATTGCCCCCCCTTGAACTGACGCACCTCAAGCGGCCCGGCATAGTCTTCGACGTTCGTCTCCAACCAGCCCGCCAGCGCCCCCTCGTCGAATCTATGGGTCTCGGCGACCTCCTTGGTGCCGGTGAAGAGCTCTTGTGCGTCGCCGCCGTGGACCATGGCGGGCCTCCCTCATTCGATATTGGTTTTTTACGACACTACAGCGTTCACCCGCACGAACAATGGAGATGGAAGGTCAACGGGTCCGAAGCTCTTCAATCGCCGAGACGGCGCGGTCCGCCAAAGCCTCAGGAACAAAGATGTGGTCGTGATGGAAGGCCGCCACCGCGTTGCAGGGCACGCCCGCGGCCGCAAGCGCGGTGGCGATGCGCGCCAGGAAGCCGACCGCTGCAAGATCGGAATGGACCGCAAGCTCCAACCAGGCCCAACGCGCTTCGGTCTGCGCCTCGGGTGTAGCTGGGAGAATAGCCGTCCACCCTTCCTGCTCGCGGAACGCCATGACCGCGTCCGCCAAATCGGGCTGCTGCGCCGACAGCGCAAACCGCCACGCGCCAGGTCGCCGCACGACCTGTAAGTGGCGAAACAGCGTTTCCAGATCGCTGACCGGTCCACCGCTCATGAGCGTTTCAAAACCCGCCATCCAATGTCGCTGCGACAAAAGCCGCCGGGCCAGTCGATGGCCGCAACACCCTGATAGGCGCGATCGATCGCCTGTTCCAAGGTTTCCCCGACGCCGACGCTACTCAACACGCGGCCGCCCGCCGAGACGAGACGGTGAGAGGTGTCGACGTTTGTGCCAGCGTGAAAGATAGACACCCCATCGAGCCTCGAGGCCGCATCAACACCCTGTATTTCAGTTCCTTTTTCGTATTCGCCAGGATAACCCTCGCTCGCGAGAACCACGCAGGCCGACGGCTGGAAGCGGTCAAGCTCCAGAAGGGCTCCGACATCGGTGGTCTTGAGCCCGCCGGTCGCGCAGACCAGCAACGCTGGCGCAATGTCGCCCGCGAGCCCCGCCATCAGAACTTGGCATTCCGGATCGCCAAACCGGCAATTGAACTCAACGACTTTCGGCCCCTCCGGCGTGATCATGAGACCGATATAGAGAACGCCCTGATAGGGCGCGCCATCGGCGTCCATGCCCCTGATCATCGGCTCAGCGATCTCAAGTCTCACCCGCTCCATGACCTCCGGCGTAACGATTGGCGCCGGGGCGTAAGCGCCCATGCCGCCCGTATTCGGCCCCTGGTCGCCGTCGAAAGCGCGCTTATGATCCTGCGCGGCGGGCAGGCAGACGGCCCCCTCACCGTCTGTCAGAATGAAGACGCTCGCCTCTTCACCGTGAAGGAATTCTTCGATGACGATTTCAGCCGACGCGCCGCCAAACCGCCCGCCGAGCAAGTCGTCTATCGCAGCGTCCGCCTCTTCTAACGTCTCCGGCAGCATGACGCCCTTGCCGGCCGCCAGTCCGTCGGCCTTCAGCACATAGGGCGGCGTCATCGTTCGCAAGAACGCCTTCGCGGCGCCAGGCTCTGCGAAGCGGCCATATCGCCCTGTCGGCACGCCGTATTTTGTCATGCGGTCTTTCGCGAAGCCCTTCGACGCCTCAAGTTGGGCCGCCTCGGCGCTGGGGCCGAAAACGTCGAATCCGCGCGCCCGCATTCTGTCGGCCAACCCAAGCGCCAAAGGCGCCTCGGGGCCGATCACCGTAAGGTCCGGTTCGATCTGCAGCGCCAGTTTCTCCAATCCCTCGACATCGTCGGCGGCGACATCGAAGCACGGGCCGATCCGATCCATGCCGGGATTGCCGGGTGCGGAGTGGACGGTGTCGACGAGCGGCGATTGGGCGAGCTTCCAGGCGAGCGCATGCTCTCTTCCGCCTGAGCCAATGATAAGTATGTTCATGCGCCCCTGATGGCCGAAGCGGTTTGCCCAATCAAGCGCGTGTCGCCCGGCGACCCCGGCGGGGCGGACAGATGGTGCGATTATGCCGAGGCCGATGAGCGCGTCCCCTTTTTGGCCTGGATCAGGGAGCGGGACGGATCGCTAGATGGCGCTGCATGGGAGCCGACGACGTTCACAGCGTCCGGCGCGCCTGAATTTGGACGACGACGATGTTCTTTTGGGAATTGGCGTCATCCGATGGCCCGGGATGCAAGGTGCGCTAAACTCAAATCATGCCTGATTCTGCGCCCGCCCCGTCCAACACGCCGGAACTCTCCGTCTCCGACCTTGCCGCACAGCTGAAACGAACGATCGAGACAAATTTCGATCATGTGCGCGTGCGCGGGGAGCTGGGCCGCGTCACAATCGCACGGTCCGGACATCTCTATGCGGACATCAAGGACGACCGTGCGGTTCTCAATACGGTCATGTGGAAAGGACAAGCCTCCCGCCTGACGTTTAAACCCGAAGAAGGGCTCGAAGTCGTCGCAACGGGACGACTGTCGACCTATGCCGGGCGGTCGGCCTATCAGCTTATCGCCGAGAGCCTTCGGCCGGCCGGCGTCGGCGCGCTGATGGCGCTATTGGAGGAACGCAAGAAGAAGCTCGCGGCCGAGGGATTGTTCGCCGCAGAGCGGAAGAAACACTTGCCGTTCCTGCCCGCGGCCATCGGCGTCGTGACGAGCCCCACCGGCGCCGTCATTCGCGACATTCTGCATCGTATCAGAGATCGCTTTCCCGTGCGCGTGATCGTCTGGCCGGTCCTTGTCCAAGGGGACTTGGCGGCAGGTCAAATCGAAGCCGGCATCCACGGATTCAATGCGATGGGGGGCGCAGACCGGCCGGATGTCTTAATCGTCGCGCGAGGCGGCGGATCGATCGAAGACCTCTGGCCGTTCAACGAGGAGAAGGTCGTCCGCGCCGCCGCTGACAGCGCCATTCCGCTGATCTCCGCCGTAGGCCACGAAACGGATACAACGCTGATCGATTACGTCGCCGATGCGCGCGCCCCGACGCCGACGGGCGCCGCCGAGATCGCAGCGCCTGTGCGGTCCGACCTGATCTTAACCGTCGAGGACATGGATGCGCGCCTCAAACGTTCGCTCGCCAATCGTGCAACTATCGCAAGAGATCGCTTGAAAGGCGCGCGATTGCCACGCAGCGAGACGCTGCTGACGCCCAAAGCCCAGCGACTGGACCTCGTCAGTCTGCACTTCGGACGCGCCCTTGGTCGGTGTGTTTCGACAAAACGAACTCAATTCACGACAATTTCGGCCGCTCTGCGGCCGCAAGCGCTGCAAGCCGATCTTCCGAAACGGCGCAAACAATTGCGCGACGTATCGATCCGCGCGCGCCCAGCCCTGGGGAGATTGATGGACGGACACAGAGATCGACTGGCCGCCCTCGGCAAGCTGCTCGAAACCCTTTCGCACAAGGCCACGTTGAAGCGCGGATTCATCGTTGCGCGATCTTCAGCTGGCGAGCTCGTCCGGTCCGCCAAAGCCGCAGCCGCCTTGCCTGCAATTACGCTGACCTTCGTCGATGGCGACGTACAGGCCGCTCTTACGAAGGAAGAGAACCGCCGGTCGTCCGTCGCTGCGAACCCCAAGCAGAAGATGAAATCGCCGACTGGCCGACAGGGAGACCTCTTCTAATCGGCTGAATAGTTCAGTCAGAGGCGTCCTTACGGAAGCGCCCTGGCGTGATGCCCGTCCGTTTTTTGAAGGCGGTCGTGAAGTAAGCTTGGCTGGAGAAAC
Organism: uncultured Hyphomonadaceae bacterium; assembly: GCA_964597685.1. Classification (GTDB taxonomy): domain Bacteria; phylum Pseudomonadota; class Alphaproteobacteria; order Caulobacterales; family Hyphomonadaceae; genus JBCBTJ01. The sequence goes on from CAZQZC010000006.1 coordinate 23,520, forward strand.
CTGTTTCCGCAGCAATGTCGACGAGACTTAGAGAACACGACGAGAGCAGAGTCTTTGCACGTTCGACGCGACGCTCCATGACAAAGGCATGGGGGCTTTTTCCAATCGCTTCTTTGAAGCGACGCGCAAAGTGAAAGACGGACATCCCCGCAACGTCTGCGAGCTCCTGCAAGGACAAATCGTCTTTCAAGCGGTCCTCGATGAAGTCGACCACTCTTGTGAACTCACTTGGCCAGACGATACCTGACGCCGCTATGGACGTTACATCCTGTCCAGCCGTGAACATCTCAACCAGTGACAAAATTGCAATAGATTCGGCCGCCAGTCGTCCTCCCGGCGCACCGCTCGCCACAAAGTTCACGAGCGCTCGACCGATGAACGGCGATTGGGGCGTGACAACATTGTGGATATTTCGAACACCGCTGCCAGCGAGCTTGACGTCGTCTCGCAATCGGTCGGAGATTCCTGGCGCGATCCGCATATTCAGGATTAGGCCGTTAACGCTTGGATTACAGCAATAGACAGTCATCCCCGCAGGAATGAAATTCAGTCCATTCGCGGCGCATTCCATCCGATTGACGTTGTCGCTCGCAAACGCAGCCCGCACAGCGCCGGCGCGGAACCCGAATGAGATGAGATCCCAATCGTCCTCAAAGTAGATCTCGTAATCCGACGGCCGGGCGAGATCGATCGATACTGTCTCATTTTCATATCGCGCGCCTAACGCGGGAAGCTGGCCGTTCGGCACGCCGCTAGGGATAGCCGTCTTATCTCCGGGCATATGCAACGCTCCAATAGTCTAGACGCCTCACCCTGAAACGCTGCAAATCCGAATTCCGCCAAACGTCCCAAACAAATCCATATTATTGTGCAAGGGGGTCATTGCCAACACACCATAACCTTTGCGGGTGTTGGGGCGCTATATTATTGGGCTGGCCGGACTCTGACCGAATTGGACTGGGTCGAGTCGACAATTACGGCGTCTCCCTCAAACACCGCTCCGGCGTTTTCGGTCAGTTCGGCGCCCCACTCCGTATCGCCGATTTTCACACGGCCAACACCGCTGGTGAAATCGGTGGCGGCGACACCGCGCCGACCGATTAAGCTCACCATGCGGCGGTTCAATGTCGGATGCTCGTGCGCCACGCGTCGCAATCCAGCGAAAAGCGTGCGTCCCAAGACAAGCAGGATGATCGATGAAATCGCGAAGACGACCGCCTGACTGGGCCAGCCCGCAACACTCTCAGGTGCGAAAGCGGCGAATAGAGCGGTCGCAAATCCGGCCAGAGCGATCCACAGAAGATCGTAGGTGCCAATCGCCACCTCGATGCCAAGCAAGATCAGCGCGAGGGCGACCCAATGGAATGCGGTGATCGGGGTCATGAAGTCAATGAACTCAGCCATGATAGATCTCCCTTCGTTCCTTCGAGGTTATGACGCCGCCGTCGGCGGAACAGCGCCGTCATTCGGGGCTGAAGGCGTCCTGCGCGCCTCGGTCGCAGCGTCCGTCAATCCACGCACGCCCTCGATCGCGCCGAGGATCGATGAAAATTCAGCCGGAATGATCACAGTCTTCTGCTGGTTGGAGACCGCAAGTTTCTCGAACGCGGTGACGTATTGCTGACCAAGGAAGTAATTGATGGCGTTGACATCTCCCTTGGCGATCGCCTGGCTGACCATGGCGGTGGCCTTTGCCTCCGCCTCCGCTTCGCGCTCGCGCGCCTCGGCGTCGCGGAACGCCGCTTCACGGCGCCCTTCAGCTTCGAGGATCTGCGCCTGTTTCTGACCTTCAGCTTTGAGGATCGCCGATTGCTTGTCGCCTTCAGCGGTGAGAATTTCAGCGCGCTTTAAGCGCTCCGCCTTCATTTGGCGCGCCATCGCTTCAGTAATGTCGGCGGGCGGCGAGAGATCGGCGATTTCAATCCGCGTGACCTTAACGCCCCACGGATTGGTCGCGGCGTCAATAACGGACAGAAGCCGCGCATTGATATCGTCTCGGTTGGAGAGAACTTCATCGAGGTCCATCGAGCCGACCACCGTCCGGATATTCGTGAGAGCGAGGTTCGTGATCGCGCGATTGAGGTCGTTCACCTCGTAAGCGGCGGCGACGGCGTCGACGACCTGAATGAAGACAACGGCGTCGCACGACACCATGGCGTTGTCTTTGGTGATGACCTCCTGCTGGGGGATGTCGATCACCGTCTCCATCATGTTCATCTTCCGCCCGACGCGATCGAAGATGGGATTGATGACGGCGAGCCCCGGCTTAAGCGTTCGGGTGTAACGGCCAAATCGTTCAACAGTAAAATTAAAGCCTTGTGGAACAAACTTGAATGCGGAAACAAGAATAACAACCGCAACCACAGCCAAGATGATGGCGATAATAATGCCGTCCATAAAACTCCCCTTCGGTATTGCCCTGTGTCATTGAGCTAGGGAGAGTCTTTCCGAAATTCAATAAAAAACGGCGCGCCGTGCAGGGCGCGCCGAGTGTTAACCAGCTGATCGATTGAGGCTTTTGAACCTCAGAGCTGACCCAGCATGTAATCTGCGCTGGAGACTTTGAATTCGCCGCCGTCCTCGACGTTGACCTCGTCGACCACGCCGTCGCGAACGATCATTGAGTAGCGCTGGGACCGCCCGCCCATGCCGAACCCAGAGGCGTCGAGCTCCAACCCGACGGCTTTCGCAAACACGCCGTTTCCATCGGCCAGCATGCGAACATCGCTTCCCACGCCGGCGTCGCGTCCCCACGCATCCATGACAAACACGTCGTTTACCGACGTGCAGGCGATCTCGTCGACGCCTTTGGATTTCAGTTCAGCGGCCTTCTCCACAAAACCCGGCAAGTGCTTCGCTGAACAGGTCGGGGTGAACGCTCCCGGCACCGCGAAGAGCGCCACGGTCTTGCCAGAGAAGATGTCCGCCGTCGTGCGCGGCTCCGGCTGGCTGCCGGCCATCTCCATAAACGTCGCCTCGGGTAATCTGTCGCCTTTCGCAATGGCCATTGCGTCTCTCCTTCCGTGCATTTCGGACACTCATTCCAGCGATACTCGTATCAGCCGATTGTCGCCCTTGCCAGCGCCACGTCGATCGCCCAGCATGCCGAATTAAGGACGCTTGTGATGGAACTGACCGGCAAAATCCTCATCGCCATGCCCAGCATCGGAGACGATCGCTTTGCGCGATCGGTGATCCTTGTGTGCGCCCATGGCGAGGATTACGCGATGGGCCTCGTTCTCAATAAGCCGATGGACGGACTGACTTTGCCCGACATGCTGGACCAATTGGAGATTCCGACCAGCATCCATCTGCCGCCGCAATTGGTGCTCGACGGCGGCCCGGTCGGCAGAGACCGGGGCTTTGTTCTACACAGCGAGGATCATCGCTGGACCGACGCCACGATGGACGTGGCGGACGGTTTTTGCCTGACGGCCACTCGAGACGTCTTGCACGCAATGGCGTCCACCGATCCGCCCGAGCGCGCCGTGCTTGCGCTTGGTTATTCCGGATGGGGCCCGGGTCAATTGGAATTTGAGATCGCCGAGAACGCCTGGCTCATAGGCGACGCGAATCAAGACCTGGTCTTCGGCGAAGACCATGACGGCAAATGGAACGAAGCGCTCGACAAATTGGGCGTTGACGCTGGCCGTCTGCCGGGTGCGTCCGGCAACGCTTAACCCGCTGCGGAGATCAAGGCCGCCGTCTCATCTAAACGGCCCGGCCGACCGTAGCAGAACCCTTGTCCATAATCGTACCCAAGCGCCTGCAAATCCTCACCGATCTCAGGGCGTTCGACCCCTTCCGCTGTCGCCGTCATACCAAGGGTCTTTGCGAGGGCCGCCACCGATTTGAGGATCGCCTGCATGCGCGGCGCTTGGTATTGAGACACGAGATCCTGGTCGACTTTCAGGCCGTCGGCCGGGATTTCCGACAGCCAAAGAAACGACGCATACCCGGCCCCGAAATCATCGAGAACGACAGCCGCGCCGGCGTCTTTAATGGCGCGCGCCTCAGTCGCCGCAGCGCTGAGATCATGCAACGCCGCATGCTCCGTCAACTCGATCCGTAAAGCTCCAAACGGCAGGCCGTATTTGACAATCAGCGCCTGAACCAGAACAGCATATCGACCGCTGCTAAGATCGTCGCCCGTCAAATTCACCGATACGAAAAGGTCTCGCCTCGACTTCCCGCGGAATTCGGCGAGCGCGGCAGCGGCGTGTTCAACCATGGCGACGCCGATGCGAGGGTCGGCGAAGGCGGCGGGGCCCGTCGGCGGCGCGCCGCGCCAACGCGCGAGGGTTTCAAATCCGGCGATCTGTCCCGTCGCCAGGTCGACGATCGGCTGGAACACAGGTTCAAGCCCAATGAGCGCCGGATCGCTCATTCACGCACCAAACCATAGAGAACATGGTCTTCCCGCCGGCCGGCGATCTGGAGATAGGCTTTCGCGAACCCCTCCTCTTCAAACCCAACCGACGACAGGACGTTTCGCGACGCCGCATTAGCTGGCAACGCGGCGGCCTCGATCCGCTCAAGCCGGAGCGACTCGAACGCCCAATCGCAAACGGCGCGAACGCCCTCGCGCATATAGCCCTGACCAGTATGCGCAGCGCCCAACCAGTACCCAAGCGCGCCCGACTGGGCGTTGCCATAACGGACATTGCTCAGCGTCACGCCGCCCAACAGCGCGTCGTCGCGTGCACGCCAAAGAAAGAACGCAAAAGCTCGCCCGACGCGCCATCCATCCCGCCAGGCGTCATACACCCGCCGCCAACCGGACGGCATCAAGGCGTCCTGCGCCCAGGCGGGCTCCCACGGTTCGAGGTGGCGCCGGCTCTCCCGGCGAAGCGCCGCCCAATTGCCATAGTCGGAAGATTGTGGAGGACGAAGACGCAACCTCTCCGTCACGATCGCGGCGCGTCGCCGGACCGGGGGATTGAACAACTCAGACACGCTTCGCCGCCAGGATACGGCTGCGCACCGCATCCAGTGTCGCTGGAACCCGCTCAAAGACCTCGCCGCGATCCAGACGCGCGCTGCAGCGCTGCGGCAGGGCCGGACGCCGTCCCGTGGCCTGTTCAACCGTGTCAGGAAACTTCGCGGGATGCGCTGTAGCGAGCACGATTGTCGCCGCGTCGCTCCGCTCAAGCCGCCGCGCCGCAGCGGCGCCAACGGCCGTGTGCGGGCAGATCAGCCAATCGGTCTCCGCCTTCACCCGCGCCATCTCCTCAAGCGTCTCATCCGCACTGACAGCCTTCGCCGTGAGCCCCGTGCAGGAAAGTCGGCCACGCACAGCTTCAGGCAAGGCGGCTTCACCACTTTGAGTGTAGACGTCGTAAAAGGATCGAACAATTGCTGCGTCGCGGCCCGAGGCTTCAAACAGCAAACGCTCGAAATTGCTCGGCGTCGCGATATCCATCGCAGGACTCGGCGTCGCTTTCGCCGCGGCTTTCGCCATCAGGCCGCGCTCAAACAAGTCCCGCAGCGTCTGGTTTTCATTGACAGCGCAGACCGCTTCGAAGCCTCCGCCGAGCAATCCGCATCGCGCGGCGACATATCCCGCCAGGGCGTCGCCCATGTTCCCACTGGGCACCACGAAACGGAGCGGCCGTTGGGCGCCGAGGGCGGCCTGCGCTGCTGCGTAGTAGACCGTCTGAGCCGCGATCCGGGCCCAATTGATCGAATTGACGCCGGACAGACCCGTTTCGCGGACGAACGCCCGATCTGCGAAGAGCGCCTTCACGATCGCCTGCGCATCGTCGAAATCGCCGTCGATCGCCAGATTGTGGACATTGTCGGCGCCTGTCGTGGTCATGAACAGGCGCTGGACGGGTGAGATTCGCTCGTCCGGATGAAGAATAATCAGGTCGACATTATCGGCGCCCGCAAACGCCGCAGCCGCCGCGCCGCCTGTATCGCCGCTAGTGGCGCACAGGACCGTCATGCGCTCGCCGCGGCGGCTGAGCGCGACGTCGTAGAGCCGCGCAATGAACTGCATCGCCACGTCTTTGAACGCCAGCGTCGGACCATGGTGCAATTCCATGATCCAGATCCCGTCGCCCGCCTGAACCAGCGGCGCGACGGCCTCATGCGCGAAGCTGGAATACGCCGCTTTGCAAAGCTCTGCGACGTCTTTGAATTCTAACGCCTCACCCGCGAAGGCCGATAGGATTCGCCCGGCCAGGTCCGGATAGGATTCTGATTGAGCGGCAGGCGCGATCTTTGGCCATTCAACAGGCGTGAAAAGCCCGCCGTCCGGCGCTAATCCAGACAACGAGGCTGAGACGAAATCGAGCTCCGGCGTCCCGCCGCGTGTCGAAACGTACTTCACGCAGACCTCCGAAACGCGAGCCGGCCGCGCGCCGCATGGAACGCGAGATAGACCCCCACAAGAGCCGCACCCAGCCCCCACCACGTTAGGGCGTAACCGAAATGCCGCTCTGGCGGCAGAGGATCGGGCGGCGTTTCGAACGCATAGGGGTTCACCGCTGGGCGCGGCTCGCCGGCCGCGTTGGGCAGTAGGACATTCATCGGTTCAACCACCTGTACGGCCGCCTGTGTCTCGATCCCCATATTCGCAAGCATCGCCGCTGGATCAAAACCATACCAGATGTTCTCGTCAGGCCGGTCCGCCGCGGTGAACGCGCCGCGTCTGCTTCGGCCATCTCTCACCTTGCTCAATCGACGCACCGAGCCAAGACCTGCCACAGGAAGCGGTTCCGGCTCGGTACCCGTCGTCACATCCCAGAGAAGCAAAACCGCTTCACGCCCAGACGACGTAAACCTCGCCGGCACATAGCGCCGCCAAACTGGCTGACCATCGATCAAGCCATAGGCGAGTTGAGCTTGCGCGCCCGGCGGGCCAAACACCTCGGCCTCAAGGTTCACAGGCGCTTCAGACGACGCCGGAGGCGCGACGCCAGCATCGAGCTTGTCGCGATACCGCGCCCACTGCCAATTGCCGAGCCAGATCAGGATTGAAAGCCCGGCGATCGCAAAGAGCGTGAGAATGGGAAACGGCTTGAACGTCATCTTGGAGGCCGCCATCCTTCCGGCCGGCAAAGGATAATTTGCCGCCGCCTTCTACAAGTCGTCGCCATCGAGCCAGATTGCAGTTGACGGCGGGCCTGCCAGCTAAGGAAGCCGCCTCGCTAAGCCCCCAAGATCAATCGCGGCGCCACATAGACGAAGGCGAACAGGAACAGCCACACGACATCGACGAAGTGCCAATACCAAGCCGCGAATTCAAACCCGAGATGCTTCTCTGCGCTCATCCCGCCGCCAAGCAAGCGGAACAGGCATACCGCGAGGAAAATTGTTCCGATGACGACGTGTGCGCCGTGGAAACCTGTCGCCATGAAAAAGGCCGACCCGTAAAGCGTGCCGTCATAGCTGAAGCCAGCTTCGCTATACTCGACGACTTGCAGCGTGGTGAACACCATGCCCAGCAGGATGGTAAGGATTAGACCATTGCGGCAGCCAGTGCGGTCGCCATGCTGGAGCGCATGGTGCGCCCACGTCGCCGTCGTGCCTGACAACAGCAGGATCAACGTGTTCGCCAGCGGCAGGTGAAATGGATCGAAGGTCTCCACCCCCGGCGGCGGCCAAGACCCCCAAGCCTGCAACTGCTCATACAGCGCATTGCCTGAATCGTACGTCAATCCGGCGCGCGCGCTGTGGAATATGGACATTTCAAAGAACGACCAGAACCATGCGACAAAGAACATCACCTCGGACGCGATGAACATGACCATGCCGTAGCGAAGGCCGATCTGCACAACCGGCGTATGGTCGCCTCCGCGGCTTTCGAGCACCACTTCGCGCCACCAGCCGAACATCACCCACGCCACCAAGGCGAAGCCGAGGAGCATCAGCCACGGCGTGCCCTCGGGCATGCCGAACAGGCCTTTCATATAGGTCACCGCACCCAGCGCCAGCGTCGTCACCGCCATCGAGCCGAGCAGCGGCCAAGGCGACGGGTTCACCAGGTGGTAATCGTGTTGAACGTCTGCGTGAGCCATGTGGTGCAGCCCCAGTCCTGTATCAAAAACCCCAATTGTTTACAGCGCGCCGTCACCGCGCCGCAAGCGTTGCATCCGCAGATGCCGAATTCGCCGCACCCTGAAAGGAATCGGTCTGATAAAACGTATACGACAGCGTAATCGTGCGCACGTCCGAAAGGTGGCGCTCGTCATCGAGATCGGGCGACACGAAAAAGACTACGGGCAACGTTTTCGTTTCGCCCGGTTGAAACACCCGCTCTTCGAAACAGAAGCACTCGAGCTTGTTGAAGTACGCGCCCGCCTTGTGCGGCGTCACATTATAGCTGGCGATTGCTGATACGGGATCCGGCGACGTATTCGTCACTTCGTAAAACGCCAGCCCATGCTCCCCCAACGCAATGTCATGCGCTGTTTCCAAGGGTCGAAAGGCCAGTGGCGCGTCGGCGACGTTGGAATCGAAACGGACGGTGACGCGGCGGTCCAGCACCCTGTCCGGCGCCGCATTGGCGATGCGGGTGGTGCCGCCAAAGCCCGTCACCTGGCAAAACGTGTCGTAAAGCGGCTTCGCGTTCAGCGCCAAGACCAGCATGCCGGCGGCCACGCCGCCGGCGCCGAGGGCGATCAGTCGAGAGTCCAAAAGAAGCCTCCGTCGGGCCGCGCAGCCTCTGCGCCGAGGCGCACAATTGTAACGCCCCCGATAAGGGCGACCAAGCCGAAGAGGATCAGCGCCAGCCAGAGATTGCGACGACGCTGCGCTTTCATCGCGGCGCGCTCGTCATGGTCTTCCGACATATTCGGCCCCGTCACGACAACAAGCCTTCAATCGACCAGTGCGCGCCCAAGCCGTGTTCGACCAAGAGCGCGGTGAACAGAAGGAAGAGGTAGAGGATCGAATAGCCAAAGGCGCCTTTTGCGGCCTTGAAATCCTCAGGCGCGGCGTCGCTCTCGCCCGCCCGCGTCCCGGCCAAACGAAAAGCAAGCCAAACGAACACCCCGCCCAGCGCGAGCGCGCTCACGGCGTAAACCAGGCCGCCCAAGCCCGTCAGCACCGGCGCAAAGCCGAGAGGCGCCAAGACCAAGGTGTAGAGCAAAATCTGACGCCGGGTCGCGCGGGCGCCCGCTGTTACAGGTAGCATGGGCACGCCAGCGCGGGCGTATTCCTTGTGCGCGAGCAGAGACAGGGCCCAGAAATGCGGCGGCGTCCAAAAGAAGATGATGGCGAACAGGATCCAAGCGTCCAAAGACGCCGAGCCTGTGGCCGCGGCCCAGCCAATCACCGGCGGAAATGCGCCGGCCGCGCCGCCAATAACGATGTTCTGCGGCGTGCGTCGCTTCAGCCACATTGTGTAGATGACGCCGTAATAGAAGATCGACAGCGCCAGCAGAGCCGCCGCGAGCGCATTGGACGCCAGCCACATCAGAACGACCGAAACGCCCGATACAATCAGTCCAAGCGCGATCGCCTCGTCCCGCGGGACGGCGCCGGAGGGGATGGGGCGCGTGGACGTACGAGTCATGATCGCGTCGATATCGGCGTCGAACCACATATTGATCGCGCCCGCCGCCCCTGATCCCAGGGCGACAGCCAACAAGGCGACGGCGGCCATGAACGGGTTCATTGCAACGGGGGCGGCAACAAGCCCAGCAGCAGCGGTGAACACGACCAACGCCATAATGCGCGGCTTCATCAGCTGGACGTAATCGCCGGCGCTCGCGGTGATTGTGGCTTCACGTGTGGTCGCTTCGCTCATGGGCGCTGCTCGTCCTTAAGGTCGGAGAGCCTCGCCTGTCTGCGCGAGGCCCGCCGTTTTGTTTTCAAACCGGGTCAATCCCCGGCGATCAATGACCGCCTTGCGTCC
>CAZQZC010000007.1:0-33310 GCA_964597685.1 uncultured Hyphomonadaceae bacterium
ATATTGTCGAGCGTCGGGTCGAAGCCCGCTTTGTCGTAGCCGAGCACCGAGGTCGAAAAGATCATGGACAGCGCTTCGTAGCGGTAGAACTCGATATTGCGCGCCGATCCGACCACGACGCCGCCGCGCGCCGCCATGGCCTTCGATAGCCCTATGGTGCGAAAATGAACGCGATTTTCGATGCCGAGCGCAACGCAAAGGCCCGCGCCGTCCGGGCCGTGGCATCCAAAGGAATGGGTTTCGTCCACGACGATGACGCAGCCTGCGGCCTCCGCCACGTCGATGATGTCCTCAAGCGGACACATCGTCCCGTTGGTGGAATAGAGCGCGTCGACCACCACAAGGCCTGGTCCCTTGAGCGTAATCTTCTTGGCGAGATCGGCAGCGTCGTTATGGCGGAACGGGACAGCGCGCGCCTTGCCGCAGGCGACGCCCGACCACAGGGACGCGTGGGCGCGTTGGTCCAGGTAGACGGGAGACCCTGGCGGCGCAAAGCTCTCGATAACCCCGACATTGGCGTTGTAGCCAGACATGACGAGGACGGCGTCCTCGGCTCGGGTCAGATTGGCGATGCGTTGCTCAAAGCGGCGATGCCGATCCTCGCGATGGTGCGCGAAGACGCGGGAGATGGAATCGCCATGGCCTTCGGCGAGCAAAGCCTCTGACTTCGCCTTGGCGATGCGACGATCGCCGGCGATTGAGAGATAATCGTTCGTCTGCATGACCACGTCGTCGGGCGCTGGACGATGGTCGCCCAAGACGAGCTTGGCGCAATGGCGCTCGGTCGCCTCGTCGATGCTTGCGACGACGTGCTCGGCCAGGAACGGCGGGTCGACGGGCGCCCGAATCATGCGGGCTGGGCGCCTTCGGGCGCGGCGTCGGCGAACAGGCCGAGGAATGTCTCGGGCTCGGGCCGAACGCGGTAATTGTCAGTCTGGTCTAGGAACATCACACGGCCGCTGCGGTCTGTCGCGATGATTGTGGGGAGAACCGTGTCCTGGCCGTAGCCCATGGCGTCGACCCCCATGGGCGTCCCGCCTTCCGCGAAGATATCGAGCGCGCGCGCAGCGCGTAGATCCTTGTCGACCAAGAAATGCATCGGCGCGTCGAACTTGGATGCAAGTTTCGCAGTCTCCGCGTGGGGCTGCGGGCTGACGAGGGCGACCTTCACGCCCTGCGCCTCGAGCTGGCGATACCCCGCGGCGACCTCTTTGATCTGCGCCATGCAGAGCGGGCACCAATTGCCGCGAAAGAACAGGAACAGGCTCGGTCCCTGGCGGAAGTCCGCCGAGGAGATGGTCTGACCCGCGGCGTCTTCAAGTTCGAAGTCGGGCAGCATTTCGCCAACTTTCAAAGCTTTGCTCGGCTGGCGTCCGTAGCGTGAGTAAACGAAGACGTACCAAAGCAGAATGGCTAGCGCGAGCAGCGCCAGTGCGGCCGGAAGCGCGCCTGCGCCCTGTGCGGCGGCGGCGATCGCCGCGACCGCGCCAAGGCCGGCGACGCCAAGCGTCGAGGGCAGGTTTGCGCTGGTGCGCGCGACGGCTTCCGTGGCCACAAGCAACGTGATGAAGAGCGGCAATGGGATCGCAGCGGCGAGCACACCGCCCCAAGCCAGGACGGAACCGCCCGTCGCCAATTGGAACCCCGCGAAGCCGGATATTCCGATCAGGACGAATATTAGGGGCATCAACAGAATGGATTTGAGCCTCACGCGCGATCTCCAGCAGCTGAATTGATCTGTTGGAGCGCAGGTTGCGCGTAGATTGTTTTGGCGCAACCGCACTCAAGGAGGCGTTACGCGTCGTGTCCGTTACGGGATCGGGCAGCCCGTCTCGTCGCAAGCCGCATCGGCGGCATGGTCTCGATCTGCTGGGGGCTCTGGCGCGGAGCTTTCCGCAAGCAGCGCCATGATCTCCGCTCCAAGGCGCAAATCCGGCACATGGCCGAAATGCTGCGCCCGTCGGCGGCCGTCCCTGTCGATCAGGATCAGTGTCGGCGTGCCCTGCATATTGTACGCGTTCATGGTCGCCGGCAGCCCGCCTTCAGGCCGCTGGCGATCAATGCCAACAGGGAAAGTGATCCGGTATTCGTGCAAGAAGGCTTCAAGGGCTTCCGGCGCGGCTTGGGCGGAGTGATGTTCGAACACGGTGTGAAGCCCGAGGACGACAACCTCGCCAGACGCCCCGAAGGTTTCCCGGATGCGGCCGGCCTGCGGCAATCCATGGCTGACGCAGCCCGGGCAGAGCATCTGAAACGCCTCGATTGCGACCACCTTTCCGCGCAAGCGGTCGAGCGTGATTGGGTCGGGCGTGTTGAACCAATGGCCGACGTCGAGCGGCGGTGCAGGGCGGGGTGTCTGAACCAAGGCGGCGCTCCATCGAAATCCGGCGCTTAATCGTCGCGCGGGGCATAGATGGAGCTTGAGCGCCCGTCTTTAAGTGCAGATTGCTATTCTGCGGCCTGCGCTCTTGGGGGCGTGGATGTGACTTCGTAAACGTCGCGCAGGATGGATGCGGCGCGTTTGGCGACCGAAACCAATTCCGCCGGCGTGTCTTCCGTCTGCTGGGAGACGAATTCCGTCAGATTGCGACAAACCCGAAGCATGTCCGGCGCGTTCACGATCATGCGCGCTTGGTGCTCGATCCGATTGGGGTCGCGGTCATATTCGGAACCGGGCACGCGCCAGCCGCCCCAATCGTTTTCGTCCGTCATCACGACGGGAAACGTGCCCGGATAGGGGTGGGCGGCGGTGTTTTCGGATTCCTGCCAGCGATTGCGGACCCGGAATATCCGCCATTCTTCAAGAGCGATGTCGTCGTCGCCCTCAAGCCGGTTGCGTCCGTTCATCACGCTCTCGGACACCAGTTCGCCGGCCGTAAACTCCCGGCCCAAGCCCAGGTCGTATGTGATGCGCAAAGGCTCCTCGACGTCCTTCACCCAATGGGGGATGACTTGTTCGATGAGCGCCCAAGTGCCTACGGGCTTGCAGAACACGCGTTGGTTCTTGTGAAAAAGAGCCTTTGCCATGATGTCAGGTCCCCTAAGTCGCTATCCCGTATGGCAAAGCTTGATTAGCTTATGGTGAACGCGTCATCTTGAATTTTGGATGCGACCATTGACGTTGCGACACGGGTTTCCGCGCACGGAAACCACGTTATTGTCGTAAGCAAGCAGAACAAAAAACCGCCTGGGAGCTGCGAACGCCATGAACTTCGATTTCTCAGAGGATCAGAAATTCCTTCGCTCCGAAGCGCGGAAATTTCTCGATGCGGAATGCACCACGCGGCATGTCCGCGAAGTCCTCGACCACGACGATGTCGGCCACCACGCCGATGTTTGGCGGAAGGTGGTTGAAATGGGATGGCTCGGGGCCGCGATCCCGGAGGAGCATGGCGGGCTCGGTCTTGGCATGCTGGAACTTTGTGTGATCGCCGAAGAAATGGGCCGGGCGCTCGCGCCGGTCCCGTTCGCGTCGACGGCCTACTTCTTCGCTGAGGCGCTTAAGCTTGCCGGCTCCGACGCCCAAAAGGCTGCGGTCTTGCCTAAGGTGGCGAACGCTGAGGCGATTGGATGTTACGCTGCGTCCGAGGGCCCGGGCCACCCCGATCCGGCGAAACTGGCGACGTCGTTCGACGGCGCCTCCCTCAATGGGACGAAAGCGCCTGTCACCGACGGCGACGTGGCGACCCACGCGGTGGTCTTGGCGAAGGAAGGGAGCGGCGCGTCGCTGGTTCTCGTCGACCTCAATGCACCGGGCGTCACGCGCAAGCCGGTGAAAACCCTGGAACCGACACGCTCCCACGCGGAGATCGTCTTCGACAACGCGCCGGGCGAGCGTCTGGGCGCGGCGGGCGAGGGCGCGGCCCTCAACGATCAGCTGCTCAATCGGGTCGCCGTCCTGCTGGCGTTCGAGCAATTGGGCGGGGCCACGCGCTGCCAAGAAATGGCGACCGATTACGCCAAGGAGCGTCACGCCTTCGGCCGGCCGATCGGCGGCAACCAGGCGATCAAGCACAAACTGGCCGACATGTACGTGAAGAACGAAGTCGCGCGATCGAATTGCTATTACGGCGCTTGGGCGCTCTCCACCGACGCCGCTGAGCTGCCAGAAGCCGCCGCCGCCGCCAGGCTCGCCGCGTCGGAGGCGTATTGGTTCGCATCCAAGGAGAATATCCAAACCCATGGCGGGATGGGGTTCACTTGGGAGGTGGACTGCCACCTCTTTTATCGCCGGGCCAAGCTGCTGGCCGTCCAGGCGGGCGCGCCGGGGGTCTGGAAAGAGAAACTTGTAAAAGCGCTTGAGCTGAAGAACGCGGCCTGATGACGCGGAGCGCCGCATTCGCCTGACGTTATGTCGGTTTGATATATCATGTGAAATAGGATTTCGGTCGAGGAGACGCGCTATGGACTTCAACGACACCCCCGAAGAAGCCGCCTTCCGCGAGGAGGCGCGCACCTTTCTGAAACAGCATCTGGAGCCGAAGGGCGATAAACCGCTGCGCCAACGGATCGACGGCAAGGAATTCATGCGTCGCGCCAAGGAATGGCAAGCGCTGAAAGCTGACAATGGGTTCGCGCAGATCACCTGGCCGAAGGAGATCGGCGGGCGCGGCGGCACAGCCATGCAGCAGGTCATCTGGAACCAGGAAGAGTCCGATTTCGACGCGCCGACCGGCCCGTTCACCATCGGCCTCGGCATGTGCGTGCCAACGGTCATCGCCTTTGGCTCCGATACGCATAAGGCCCGTTATGTGCGTCCGGCTCTACGAGGCGAGGAGATCTGGTGTCAGCTCTTCTCCGAACCGGCCGCTGGCTCCGATGTCGCCGGCGTCAAGACGCGTGCGGTGAAGGACGGCGACGAGTGGGTGATCAACGGCCAGAAAGTCTGGACCACCGGCGCTCAGTTCTCCGATTACGGCATCCTGTTGACGCGCACGGATCCCAAGGCTCCGAAGCACAAGGGCCTCACCATGTTCATCGTGAACATGCGCGATCCGGCAATTGAGGTTCGCCCAATCCACCAGGCCTCCGGCGGACGGGAGTTCAACGAGGTCTACTTCACCGACCTTCGCGTGCCGGATTCGGACCGCCTTGGCGAAGTGGGGCAGGGCTGGAAGGTTGCGATTGTCACCCTGATGAACGAGCGCCTGGCCGTTGGCGGCTCGCCGGGACCCGACTGGGCCGAGGTCATGGATTATGCGCGGGACACCGGTACGCTGTCCGATCAGGCGTTCCGGGAGAAGCTCGCCGATTGGTATATAGCGGCCCAGGGCTACAAGCTGACGAAGTTCCGGACCCAGACGGCTCTCTCGCGCGGGGAAACCCCGGGGCCGGAAGCGTCGATCGGCAAGATCATCACCGCCAACCAGCTGCAGGACATCTGCAATTCCGCCATCGAGATGCAGGACCATTACGGCTTGATGACCGATGCGGACACGATGCCCGCCGACGCGATTTTCCAGCAGAGCTTCATGTGGGCGCCGGGGCTTCGCATCGCCGGCGGGACCGACGAGATCTTGAAGAACATCATCGCTGAGCGGGTCCTCGGCCTGCCGCAGGACGTGCGCGTGGACAAGGACATCCCGTTCGACGAGCTAAAACAGGGCTAAGCCCCGCGGGTCGCTTTCGGACGCGCCGATCAGGCTCTGATTGACACTGCGTCCGCCGCAATCATTATGCGCGGCTCGCGGCGGCGTGGTCCGTTGAGGCGGTTACAGGCGGAGACAGTCCATGCCCAATCCGGAACCCGGCTTCGCCTATCTCGGGTCAGAGGGGTCGTTTTCGCATGCCGCGGGCTCGGCGCTGTTTCCGAATGTCCGGGCGACCGGCTGCGAAGATTTCGACAAGGTTTTTGACGCCGTTGCGTCAGGCGCTCTGGAATACGGGGTGCTGCCGGTTGAAAATTCGATCACCGGCCGCGTGATCGACGCCTATCGCATTATCGCCAACCGCGATCTCTATATCGTCGCCGAGCATATATTGCCGATCGAGCATTGCTTGATTGGGCCTGAGGGCGTCGAGACGAAGGCCGTCGAGCAGGGTGAAGGCCTGGAAATCTACTCCCATCGCCAGGCCTTGATGCAATGCTCTGATTTGCTCGCCATAGATTTTCCGTCCGCGCGTCGCATCGAAACAAGCGACACCGCATCAGCGGTGAAGGCCGTCGCGGAGGCTGCCCGTGATGATCAACTGGCCATTGGATCGGAGTTCGCCGCCCAATTGTACGGCGGACAGGTCCTAAGGCGCGGCGTCAACAATGCCGGGGCGAATTATACCCGCTTCATAGCGATAAGGCGCTTCGAGGCGCCGGGTGCTGCAGGCGACATCACGACAATCCTGTTCCAGGTTCGCCATACGCCGAACGCCTTGGCGAACGCGCTCGCTGTACTCGGCGCGCACGGCATCAATATGTTGAAGATGGAAACCTACGGGGTCTCCCGCGCGACGGGGTCGCCCACTTTCTGTATCGATCTCGGCGGTGGTCTCGACGTCGCCGCTGTGTCCTCCGCCGTTCGCTAACTGGAGGCTTTTGTCAGTCTTCTCAAGAGCGCCGGCGGCTTCGCCGCCTCGCCGGTTCGCTCGCCGGAGATTGGCTTTCTGCCGATCGATCCGAACCTGGGACACGACCATGCTTAGCAATCTGCCCGATGTCGCTCCGGACCCGATCATCGCCGTGACCAACGCCTTCCGCGCCGATCCGCGGGACGACAAGATCGATCTGGGCATCGGCGTTTTTAAGAACTCGGCCGGCGAGACGCCCATTTTCGCGGCGGTGAAAACGGCTGAACAGCGGCTCTGGGAGGCCCAGGCCACGAAGACCTATGTCGGGGTCGGCGGCAGCCGTCCCTACCTGGAGGCGCTCGCCGACGCTGTCTTCCCCGCCTGCGAAATGGGCCGCGATTTCGCAGCCGCCCAGAGCGTTGGCGGTACGGGCGGCGTACGCATCGCGATGGACATCGCCGCACGCATGACCTCGGGGGCGACGGCGTGGGTTCCCCAATTTACCTGGGGCAATCACAAAGCCATCGCCGCGGCTTGCGGACTGGCGGTGAAGACCTACGCCTATCCCGGCCACAGCGCGGAGCCGGAGACCGACCGGATCCTTCATGACCTCAAGGACGCGTCCGCCGGCGACGTTCTGGTGCTGCACGCCAATTGCCACAATCCGACGGGCATAGATTTGTCGGCGGACGCCCTAGGCGCTCTTGTGGACCTGGCCAAGGAGCGGGGCCTCTTCCCTCTGATCGATTCCGCATATCTCGGCTTCGGCGGAGCGTTCGCCGAAGATTCCCGCGCCCTGAAGGCGCTGGTCGACCGGGCTGGCGACTGCGCGGTCGTCGTGTCGTGCTCGAAGAATTTCGGCCTCTACCGCGACCGGGTCGGCGCAGTGTTTCTATTTTCCGACGATGCACGCGGCGTCGCGCGGGCCCAGGCCAACCTCCTCTCTGTGATCCGCGCGAATTATTCCATGCCGCCGGACCACGGCGCAGCCATTGTCGAGACCATCCTTGAAGACGATGCATTGCGCCAATCCTGGCTCGACGAACTCGACGGCCAGCGCGGCCATGTCGCCGCGAACCGGCGCGCCTTCGCCGCAGCAATCGGCGCGCAGACGAACGCGGTCGGCATGGACTATATCGAGACGGGACGGGGCATGTTCTCGCTTTTGCCGATCTCCGGCGACGACGTCGCCGCCCTCGCCGCAGAGCAAGGGGTCTATCTGGGGCCCCAGGCGCGGGTGAATTTCGCGGCGATGCGGGCTGAAGACGCCCCGCGCCTGGCCGCCGCCCTCGCCCCCCGCTTCATCGCATGACACTGGACACGACCTTGCAGCCGCCCCTTTTCCTCGACGAAGACCTCGCCGCCGCCGAGCGGAAATTCGCCGCCGCGGCCGCGCGCCAGGACAATGTCTTCCTGTTCAACCTGACCTGCGACGACACGGCCAGCGCGGAGCTTGAGGACATTGCGTCCCTCTTTCTGTTGACCAACGTGCTCTTGATGAGCCGGTCGCGGCGCAGCATCCTGAAATTGTTCCAGGTCGATTTCAGCGGTCAGACGCCGCTGCCGGCGATCGTGAACGCCTTGCGCGGGCTTTTAACGGGCGAGTTCTCGGCCCTCAAAAACGTCGAGACCTGGATCCAGTCCGTCGGCAAGCGCTGCGACATCAGCCGCGAGGCGCTCGACGGCGTTCGGCGCGGCGTGACGTTCCTGGAGACCTACATGTCGCCGAGCGACCAGGCGCCGACGGAATACGCCGACGTGTTCATCAATGTCCGCGCGTCGCAGGAGGGGATTGAAGAAGGCTGTTTCACGATCGCAGCGCCCGCCTATTCCGTTCTGGAGGTGCGGTCGAAATCGGCCACCGTCGCTTGCGCTTGGAACGCGCTCAGCCGGGCCGATTCCGCAGCCGTGCGCCAGGCGCCCGATTTGCGCTTCGTTCAGATTGATTGCGACCATTGCGCCGGCGACGCCATGTTCCGCGATTGGAGCGCGCTGACGCGCGTTCTGGTCGACCATCAGGGCGCGCCGCTTTGGTAGGCTTCGCGCGCGGCGTGTCGGGCGCGCCATGGGGGTGAAGTACAAGACCTGGTTCAGCGTCGCCTTCCTCGCCTTGGGATTGCTGCTGGTCGGGTTGAACGCCTGGCTGTTCCTCGCCGCCGACCGGCTGACGATCAACGCCTTGACCGGCTTCATCCTGATCCTCATCGGCGGCCTCGCCCTCACGCGTCCACTGTTTCTGTTGAGCGGGGACGAATTGGTCGTCTTCAACCTGTTCGGCCGGCGGGTGCGCGCCTATCCCTTGGACGCGCTGGATGTGGAGCGGGATCCCGCGACGGGCGCGAAGATCTTGTTCGCCCAACGCTCGCCGCGCCGCCGACGCCGCCTATTCGCCTCCAACAGCCCCGTCTTCGACAATCACGCCTGCCGCAGCGTGATCGCCGGCGTGGAGGGCGGGCAGGCGTTTTAGGGGAGGGGGCGGTGTCTGCTCTCGGCGGCTTTGGAGACGTAGCGAGCACCTCTAAATCGATATAAACGCGGATATGGACGAATTATTATCTGTACTGAGTCGCGCTCGCTCTTTGCTGGCTTCCTCTGACAACGATTTCATTTGGTCGGAGTGGGCGGATCAAACAGCTGCAACCGCTGACATAGATAGTTGGATAGATAGACTAAAGGACGATTGTTCGGGCGACATATCGCAACTCAAACTGATGTTCGCCCCAACAGGAGGTATCCAGGAAGTTGCGGTAAGTCGCGGTTGGGGCAAAGAGTATTTGGCACTCGCTCAGTCATTTGATGAAGCGATTGCGAGCTTCTCCCCCTGACCCGAAGCAGACCAAAGGTAGACGCTTAGAGCGAGCGAAAGCACAGTCTGAAAGGGGCCAACGGCGGCCGCCCGTTTGCCTCCGTTCAATGTCCGCTCCTGACGCAGAATAACCCAAAATGCACCATCGGCGGACAGAAAGAATCCGCCAGCCCCAACCGGCTATACGATCTCCGTCTCCTTCGGCGCGGAGACGCCGCGCGTCTTGGCCTCGACTCTCGGTTTGGGCAGGAGGCGGAAGCGCGTCTGGCACCAGGCGAAGCCGACGCCGACGTCCAGCAATGCGTCGGACCGGCCGCAGGGGCACATGAAGTCGAAGACCTCGTGGATGCGGTAGGTCTCCCCCGCGACCAGGGGCACGGGCTCCCCCGTCACATGGTTCGGGGCCGCGTTCACGCACAAAACCAGATCGCCAGGGCCGAGAGCGTCGCTCATGATCTCGGGACTTATACCAGATGCGGCGCGATCGGCCCACGCCGCCCTAATCGCTAAACCGGAACGTGTTCACCTCGCCGTCGGTCGCCACCGCGACTTTGGCGCCGACGCTGAGACGGTCTTCGCGCAGGCGTTCGATCGCCTCGGGCGCGGCCTTGGCGATGATGCGCGCGCCGGCCTCATGGCGTAGAAAAGCAATCCCGGCCTCAGGCCCCTGGCGGCCGTGGACGATTGTGTAGGTCTCAAGTGCGGCCGGACCGGGGCCATTGATCACGTCGACCGCCGGGGCCGCTGGGGCGGCGCTTGGGGCGGGGACGGCGAAGTCCGCCGGGCGGTCGGTTGAATAGATCCCGGCGGCCTCCTTGCTCATCCAGCCGCCATTGGCCAGCGCCAGGCCGAACGCCCCCGGCCGCGCGCGCAGGCTCTCCACCAGGCTCGCCACGCCGTGCAGCGCGTAATTGTTTCCGGGCCCGCCGAAAAAGGGCAAGCCGCCGGTGACGGTCAGGGGGCGGGGATCGCTTCGCCACTCGATGCCCAGCGCGGCCGTGGAGGAGAACACCGCGCACGGAAAGCAGGAATACAGGTCGAAGAGGTCGATCTCGGCCGCCGACTTGCCCGCCGCCTCCAGCGCGCGAGAGAGCGCCGTCTCCATGGCTTCCGACCCGTCGATCCGGGCGCGTTCGGAGATCATTCGATCGGACGCCTCGCCGCCGCCATGCAGGTAGACGCGCTTGGCCGCCGGGATCTCCAGCTCGTCGGCCAGGTCTTCGGCCACGATCAGCACGGCTGCACCCTGGTTCACCGCGTCCTGGGCGACGTGCCATTTCAGGAACGGGTCGGCGATCTCGTAATTCTCCTTGGACGGCGTCTCCAGGAAGGCCTTGGAGCGGGCGATCGGGAATTGCGCGAAGGGATGGCCCGCGGCGACGTTTGCGAACCGGGCGAACAGATCCGACATGGCGGCGCGATGCTCCGCGCGTGTGCGGCCCTCCCGCGCGGCGATCGCCGTTTCGAACAAGGCGTAGAAATAGGGGGGCGAGACGAGGCCGTGCTTAATCTCCGCCCGGCTGAGCAGCATGTCCCCAAGGCCGCGATCCTCGAAATCCCGATCGTCGGAATCCATCCAATCGATCTCAAGACCCTTTCGGCGCGCGGCCTTCGAGGCGCGATTGGCTTCGGACCCGGCGACGAGCGCGGCGCGGAACTCGCCGGCATGGATGCGGGCCGACACCTCACTGATCAGGGCCTGCGGACTTTGACCTCCGACGGAGGAATAGACGAGTAGGGCGGCGTTCGCCCCGATGTCGCGAGCCAGCGTTCCAGGCAGATTGGAATTATGCCCGTGGGGGTGATTGTCGCCAGGCACGGAATCTTCGAAAATGCGCACGAATGCGACAAGATCCAGCACGGATGCGAGGTCCGGCGCGCCCGCATCTAGGAGCGCCGCTTTCGTCGCATCGGCCGCGAGCGATAGGGGCGACGGCGCGCCAACGGGCCCGTCGGCGCCGTCCCAATGGTTCACCGACTGACCGGCTCCAACCAGGACGGGCATGGGTTTGCTGGCCATGATGGGCTCCTCTCAGAGGTTCGGGTGCGAGTCTGACGCCCGTACGCCCTCGCCGCAATCCTGACGCTGGGGCAAGCCTGCGGCTTCACGTCCTATCGAAGACTTGTGAGAAGCTCTGACGGCTTTGAAGGCCTATATACTGGCAGAGCAAAGTCGGGAGACGGGCTTGGACATGGGCGAAATGCTGGCGCTACTCGCGCCTCTCGGAGTGTATGCGGCCATCTTCGCAGCGCCCTTCGTGCAGGAGGACGCGGCTGTTGTCGGCGCTGCAGCGGCGTATGCAGGCGGCGCGGGCGACCCCTGGGGCTTGTTCGCCGCCATCCTGGCCGGCCTGACGCTCAGCGATGTGTGGAAGTACTGGCTCGGCCGTGCGGCCCTCACCCAAGGCTGGGCGCGCCGCTTCGCCGACAAGCCCTCTGTCCGCGCCGCCGGCGAGCGGATCGAGCGGCGTCTGGGGGCCAGCCTCATGGCCGTGCGCTTCATTCCCGGGACCCGCATTCCCTTCTACGTCGCCTCGGGTTTCTTCAAGGCGCCCTTCGCCAAGTTCACGGTTTTCATCGTGGTGTCGGCCGCCGCGTATACAGCGGTGGCGTTTGGTTTGTTCCATCTATTGGGCGCTGCAGCGGGCGAAGCGGCCCGCGGCTGGGCGCCGTTGGGTGCGTTGGGCCTTGTCTCAGTCTTGCTGACCGCGCAATGGCTGCGCGCGCGCAGAAGGGCCGGTAAGCCGGCCTAGCCGATCCTTCTTTTTGCTCGGTTGCTGCGCGCGCCATTTGGAGTCGCAGGCGTTCTGCGCCATACGGCCGGCTATTCATATCGGAGGGGTGCGTGTCGTACGTTCTGGTCGTCGGCGGCCTCGTTTTGCTGTTTCTGGGTGGGGAGGCCTTGGTTCGCGGGTCGGTTGGCGTCGCGCGACGCCTCGGCGTGTCTGAATTGGTGATCGGCCTGACGCTAGTGGGCTTCGGAACGTCCATCCCGGAACTAGTGACCAGTCTTCGGGCGATAAACCTCGACGCGGTCGGCATTTCGGTCGGGAATGTCGTCGGATCGAACGTCGCCAATGTCCTCATGGTTCTTGGCGTTGCGGCGCTGATCCGGCCAATCAAAACGCATCCGAAGGCGCTCGCACGCGATTTTTCGGCGATGGTTGCGGCGACCGCGCTGTTTTGCGTGTTGGTTTATTTGGACTTCTTCACGCGGGCGGTCGGATTCGGCTTGGTCGGTCTGTTGCTCGTCTATATGGGTTTGTCGGTCGTACTTGACCGGGCCGGCGGCGACGTGGGCGAGCTTCACGCCGACGAGGCGGAAGCAATCGAGACTGAGGATGCGGCCTGGCTGTCGGGGGTGCTGACGGTCGGCGGAGTGGCCGGCGTCATCCTGGGCGCGCGGCTCCTCGTTGACGGGGGTGTTGAATTGGCGTCCGCCTTCGGCGTCTCAGAGGCTGTCATCGGATTGAGTGTCGTCGCCATCGGCACGAGCCTGCCGGAATTGGCGACGTCGGCGGTCTCCGCTCTGCGCGGCAAATCGGACGTCGCCCTGGGAAACATTCTTGGGTCCAACATCTTCAATGTTCTCGGCATCGTTGGCGTAACCGCCGCGGTCCATCCCTTTTCTGTGCTAGAGCGTGCGCCCGCAGACGCCGGTTCAGCCCTCGCGAACGCCGCCCCTTACAGCAGCGTGCTGGCCTGGTCGGACATTGGCGCGTTGGCGCTCTCAGTGCTGCTGCTATTGCTGTTCGCCTTCACCGGTCGAAGATTGGCGCGGTGGGAAGGCGGCGTGCTCCTCTTCGCTTACGCCCTCTACATGGCGACTCTTTTTCGCTAGGCCGGCGCTATGAGCGATAATCCGATCTACAAAGACCTCGACCAGCTCGGCCGTCAAACCGACGCTCCCGCAACTCCCGAAGCGGCGACGCTTGAGCGGGTGCCGAATCCTCACAAGGACGCGCTTTACCTCGCCCGGTTCACCGCGCCGGAATTCACATCCCTCTGCCCGGTGACAGGGCAGCCGGACTTTGCGCATCTGGTGATCGATTACGCGCCGGGCGAGTGGTTGGTGGAGTCAAAGAGCCTGAAGCTGTTTCTGACAGCGTTTCGAAACCACGGCGCCTTCCACGAGGATTGTACGATCTATGTCGGAAAGCGGCTGATCGATGTCTTATCCCCGAACTGGCTGCGGATTGCGGGCTATTGGTATCCGCGGGGCGGGATTCCCATCGACGTGTTTTGGCAGACGGGGCCTATCCCCGACGGCCTTTGGGCGCCCGACACGGGCGTTCCGCCCTATCGCGGGCGTGGCTGAGTTCAGCCGGTCCAGCGTTCGATCTTTCCCGGCGGAGCCGGCCGGGGGCGTTCGGGCGGATTGGCCGAAGCTGTTCCCAAATAGATGAAACCGGCAATCCGCTCCTGGTCGGACAAGCCGATCAGCTCGGCAACGTCGCGGTCATAGGCGATCCATTCCGTGAGCCAGCAGCCGGCCCAACCGGCGGCGTTCGCTGCGAGCAGAAGGTTTTGACACGCCGCGCCGGCGGACAATTCCTGCTCCCATACGGGCGTCTTGTGCGCCGGATCGGGAGACGACACGACGGCGACCACGGTCGGTGCGCGCAGAAGCCGTCGACGCTCCAGGGCGAGCTCTTGTTCGCCAGCGTCCTGGGCGTTGCGCGCGTGGATGGCGGCGATCTGTTCGCCAAAGCCTCTGCGCGCGTCTCCCTCGAAGACGACGAACCGCCAGGGTTCCACGCGCCGATGATCCGGGACGCGCATGGCGACCGACAGCAATTCCTCAAGCGCTGGGCCAGTTGGGCCGGGATCGCCGAGCGTTTCCTTTCCAGCTGAACGGCGCAAAGCCAACATGTTGCGGGCGCCGGATGAGGGACGTGCGCCGAGCATGATGGCGCCGGCGCTGGGCGGAGGGGGAAAACGGGACGACATGGCGCGTGTTTAGCCCGTCTGCACAGGGCGCGAAACCGAGTGTGTGCATGAACGGCGTTTACTAATTGAACGTGCTTTCGCGATCCCTCGAAAGATGCTAATTTTAAAGTGCATTCGGTTAAGATGTGAAAAGTGCATTCGGTTAAGATGTGAGCTGTGACAGACGCGACGCCCCTCCAATCCAGCCCTGCCCAACGCCGACGTCGGCGCGTGCGCGATTCGATTTTGGCCGCGGCTGAGAAAGTGTTCGCACGCGAAGGGCAGGCGGGGCTCTCCATCCGACGTTTGGCGGATGAGATCGATTATTCGCCTGCTGCGATCTACAAGTATTTCGGGTCAAAGGACGAGCTGATCGACGAGCTGAAGGAATCATTCTTCGAGCGGATCCTCGCCCAGGTTCATCGGATCCGGGACACCGAACTCCCGTTTCAGGAGCGCGCCCGAGATTGTGTCGCGACCTATGTTCGAACAGCCCTTGAAAAACCGCATCATTATCTGGCGGCTTTCGCTGGCGAAGCGTCCTTGCCTGCGGAAAGCGCCGCGCAGTCCAACAAGCACCAGGCCTTCGCCGCATTGCAGGATATGGTTCAGGAGGGCGTCGATTGCGGAGCTTTTCGGGCGGACCTTGATCCGCGACGGGCGGCGAAGTCGGTTTGGGCCGCCTCCCACGGATTGGCGTTATTGATGGCGCATATGCCGTTTTTTCCGCAGATGCGCAGCGATGAGGCGCCTGGGTCGCGAGACGATTTCATTGCGTTTCACGCCGATATCGTGATGCGGGGACTAGAAAAATGAACGGCGTTCACTTTGAAAACGCCGATTACTCACATAAGTTAAGTCCGGTCGACGACCCTACAGGCTGAAAGGCGCAGCGATGCACGACGATCTTCCAGAAGCTGCTATCGAAGCCCGAGAGAAACGACCGGGTCCTCTAAAGGGACTGGCGTTTCTGGCTGCGATCGCAATTGTCGGCTCTGGACTCGGGTATTTCGCGCTTTCGCAACGTTCCGAGGAGGGCCCGCTGGTGCCCCGCCAGGAGCCGACGCCGATCGCGGTTGAGATTGAGGTGGCGCAGCTAAAACAGTCTTTCTTGATCGAGGAGCGGTTCACGGGCCTGGTCGCGCCCAGGCGAACCAGCGAACTCGGCTTCACAAATGGCGGGCGCGTCGACCGGCTCACAGCTGACATCGGCGACCGGGTAGAACGCGGGCGCACGTTGGCGCAGCTCGATGTCCGCGCCCTTCGCGCGCAATTGGCGACGGCGCAGGCGAATGTAGCGGAGGCTCGCGCCAACTATGAATTGGCCCTGGTCACCGTTCGACGTCAGGCCACACTTCAGGAGAAGGGCCACGTCACGCAACAACGCCTGGACGAGGCGCAGGCCCAAGCCAATACAGCGCTCGCCCGCATTGACGCGGCCGAGGCGCAAGTTGACCTTTTGGAGGTGGAGATCGACCTCGCCACCTTGCGCGCGCCCTTCGCCGGCACGGTGATGGAGCGCATGCTGGACGAAGGCGCGATCGCCGCGCCCGGGCAGCCGGTTTTCGAGCTCATCGAAGACGGCGTCTTGGAGGCGCGCATCGGCGTTCCGTCGGACGCGGCGGCGACGCTCGTCGTAGGCGATGTCTACGTCTTGGAAGGCGATCGCGGTCCTGTCGACGCGGTCTTGCGGGCGAAGACCGGCGCCATAGACGCCGGCCGTCGCACGATCGCCGCTGTGTTCGATATCGAGCAGCCGGATCTGGTGTCCTCCGGCGCTGTCGCTCGCCTTGGGGTGAAGCGGTCGGTCGACGAGCGCGGCTTCTGGGCGCCCGTTTCCGCATTGTCGGAGGCGAACCGCGGCTTGTGGTCGGTCTACGTTTTGGAGCGCGAGGGCTCAGACTATGTCGCCGTGCCGCGTCTGGTCGAGGTCGTCCATTCCGAAGGCGCGATGGCCTTCGTGCGGGGGGCGGTCGACGATGGAGAGCGCTTTGTTTCCGACGGGCTCCAGCGCCTCGCGCCAGGTCAACGCGTGATGCCGGTGGCGACTGAAACAGTCGCAGCGACCGAACGGAGCTAAGCCGATGTGGCGCACCCTGTTTTTTCGCACGCCGCGCTTAACGGCGCTCGCGCTTCTGATGGCTTTGGCCGGCGGCTTGGGCGCTCTGTTGAGCCTTGGTCGTCAGGAAGACCCAACCCTCGTTGAGCGTTATGGCTATGTGCTGACAACGCTTCCCGGCGCGGACGCCGAGCGGATGGAGGCGCTTGTCACCATCCCGATCGAAGAGGCGCTCAAGGAGCTGCCGGAGATCGTCGAATACGATTCCAGTTCGCGCGCCAACGTTTCCCAAGTCGGCATCGAGATCGACGAGAATTTGTCCGCCGCCGAAGTCGACGACGCCTGGACCCTGATCCGCAACCAGGTTGAAGAAGCGCGCGCCAGCTTGCCCGCCGGCGCCAGCGTGCCTGAAGTGGAGCGTCAATACATCGGCGCGACGACCCTGATCACCGCGTTGGTCTGGGAGGGCGGCGGCGAGCCGGAACTCGCGATCATGTCGCGCATGGCCCGCACCCTTGAGACGCGCCTGCAGAATCTCGCCGGAACGGAGGAGACGGATCTCTTCGGTTTGCCCGAGGAAGAGATCCGCGTCGTTGTCGATCCGGACGCGCTTGCGGCTGCCGGCCTGTCGGCGCGCAGCGCAGCGGCGCTGATCGCCAGTTCCGATTCGAAAACGCCGGCCGGGCAATTGCGCGCGGACGGCGCCAATCTGGGGTTCGAGATCGGCGGCGAATTCGATTCCATCGCGCGGATCCGGCAAACGCCGCTTGTTCAGCAAGCCGACGGCACGTCAGTGTTGGTCGGCGACGTGGCTCGCGTCGAAAAGGGGCTCGGCGATCCGCCGCGCGTGATGAACTTTCACAACGGCAAACGTGCGGTCCTGATTGGCGCGTTTATCCAGCCTAATCAACGCGTCGACCTTTGGGCGCGGGATGCGCGCGCCATTGTGGAGGATTTCGCCGCCAGCGCGCCGCGAAACATCTCTGTCGACGTTGTCTTCGATCAAAGCAATTACACGAATGAGCGCCTGACCGGTCTTGCGCGGAATCTTGGATTCTCAGCGCTGATCGTGTTTGCAGTGCTGTTTTTCATCATGGGATGGCGCTCGGCGATCATTGTCGGCGCGGCGTTGCCGCTGACGATCTGCCTGGTCCTGATCCTGTTCAACGTCTTCGGTATCCCTCTGCACCAGATGTCGGTGACGGGGCTCGTCATCTCCCTTGGCCTGCTCATCGACAACGCCATCGTCGTGATCGACGAATACGAGCAGATGCGCGCCAAGGGGATGGGGCGGCTGGAGGCGATCGACAAAGGGCTGAAGATACTGGCCGGCCCCTTGTTCGCCTCGACGTTGACGACGGCGCTCGCCTTCGCGCCGATTGCGCTCCTGCCGGGATCGGCCGGCGAATTCGTCGGCATGATCGGGGTCTCGGTGATTTTCTCCGTCGTCTCGTCGTTTGTCCTGTCGATGACCGTCATCCCGGCGCTCGGCGGCTGGTTCGACCGAACCCGCGCGCCCGGCCAGAAGCGGCGATGGTGGCGCGACGGGATCGTGTTCGACTGGCTCAGCGACGGCTACCGTTGGTCCGTCGGCGCCGTGCTCGCCTTTCCGCCGCTGGGCGTCCTGCTCGGCGTCGCACCGGCGGTTGCGGGCTTCGCGCTGGGCTTCGGCCAGCCGCAGCAATTCTTTCCTCAGACTGAGCGAGACCAGTTCCAGGTGGAGATCACGCTCCCGCCGGAGGCGTCCATCCACGACGCCCGGACGTCAGCTCTTCGAGCGACTGAAATCATTCGGGAGTATGGATCGGTCACGGCCGTCAACTGGACCCTCGGCGAGCCGTCGCCGCGGGTCTATTACAACGCTTTCAACAATCAACAGGGCGTGCCGGGCTTTGCGTCGGGCTGGGTTCAGTTCGACAGCGCGGAGGCCGCCCGTGCGCTCGTCAGCGACATTCAACGCGACGTCCGCGCCGCGTTTCCCGAAGCGCAATTCTTGGCCGTGCCCTTCGAACAAGGCCCGCCAGCCGCCGCGCCGATCGAGTTTTTCATCGCCGGCGACGACCTCGCCACCTTAAGCAAGGCCGGCGAGGAGACGCGCCGCATTCTGTCGACAACACCTGGCGTGACCTACACGACCGCCAGCCTGCAGCTTGGCGCGCCGACCGTGACCCTGCGCGCCGACGAAGCCGCGACGGCCATGGCGGGCGAGCGGTTGACGGACCTCGCCGCCGATCTCAACGCAGAGCTTGAAGGCGCGCTCGCTGGCAGCGTTCTGGAAGGGGTGGAGGAGATCCCGGTTCGCGTCATCGCCCCGGCCGCGCGCCGAGGCGAGCTTTCAAACCTCCGGTCCAAGGTCATTCAGGCTGCGCCAGGCGAAAGCGGCACGCCGCTGTCAGCTTTGGGTGAGATCACGCTCGATCCCGACACAGCCGTCATCAGCCGTCGCAACGGCCGTCGTGTGAACACGATCTTCGCGTTCCTAACGCCGTACGCGCTGCCTGCGCCCGTTCTGGAGGATTACCTCTCCAGGCTTGACGCCGCGGGCTTCGAAGCCCCGCGGGGCGTAGACATTTCGTTTGGCGGCGAAGCGGCCAATCGCGGCGATGCAATTGGGGATCTCCTGGGCACCGCGGTTCCGTTGATGCTGCTTATGACAGGCGCGGTTGCGCTGGTGTTCAATTCCTTCCGGATGTCGTTCCTGATCCTGACGGGCGGCCTATTGTCCATGGGGCTCGCCTTCTTCGGTGTGTGGCTGTTCAACCTGCCCATGGGCTTCAACGCCATTCTCGGCGGGCTCGGTCTCTTAGGCATCGCAATCAACGGGTCGATCGTCGTTCTGTCGGCGTTGCGGAACAATCCGAAAGCGCTGGCCGACGATCGCATCGCCCAGCGCGAGACTGTGGTGGACATGACCCGCCACATCGTCGCGACGACATTGACGACCATGGGCGGTTTTGTGCCCTTGATCCTCACCGGCGACCAATTCTGGCTGCCTTTTGCTGCGGGCATCGCCGGGGGTGTGGCGGGATCGGGGCTTATCGCCCTCTATTTCACGCCAGCCGTTTTCCGTCTGATGACCATGCGTCCCATCTCCCGCGTTTTCGCCTGGCTGTTCGGGGCGCGTCGCGCGGCTCCGGCGCCTGCGGAATAGAATAGACTGGACGGGTTGTCGCAGGCTCGATTTCGTCCCATGTGGGACCGAACCCTGGAGGAGGGCGGCATGGCGGATGACCTGAGACTCGGCGCGACCACGGCTGTCTGGACCCGGCTGCGCTACGAAGCGGCCGAGAGCGCGTCCGAAGAGCCGACATTGGCCAGCTATCTCAGTGCGGCGATCCTCGGCCACGATCGTTTTGAAGACGCGTTGTCCTATCACCTCGCTCAGAAACTGTCGGGCAATGATTTGAACCCGCTTCAGGTGCGGGAGATCTGCGACGAAGCCTATCGAAAGGATTCCAGGTTGGTCGAGGCCGCCGAGCGCGACATCGCGGCGATCCTCGATCGTGATCCGGCCTGCAGGTCGGTGTTGCAGCCCTTCCTCTTCTTCAAGGGCTTTCTGGCGCTTCAGGCTCACCGCATCGCTCACTGGCTGTGGGGCGAGGGGCGGCCCATGCTGGCGTTTCATCTACAAAGCCGGGTGTCGGAATTCTTCCAGGTCGATATTCACCCGGCCGCTGAAATCGGGTCCGGCGTCATGCTTGACCATGCAACGGGCATCGTCATCGGCGAAACCGCCGCCGTCGGCGACGATTGTTCAATCCTGCAGGGCGTCACCCTCGGCGGCACGGGCAAGACCAGCGGCGACCGCCACCCGAAAATCGGCAATGGCGTCTTGATCTCAGTCGGCGCGAAGGTGCTCGGCAATATCCGCATCGGCGACGGCGCCAAGGTCGCGGCCGGCAGCGTTGTCCTTCAAGCGGTTCCGGAGAATTGCACGGTGGCGGGCGTGCCGGCGAAGCCCGTCGGCAAGTGCGCTGAGGCCGCCAAAAATATGGATCAGAGTTTGCCGCTGGAAATGCGGCTTGAGGACGGCGCCGCTATCTAAGCTGGTCTTTGCGCAGCTGGGGCAATCGCTCTACTGTGTCTGGGAAACCCGAATAGGAGTGAGTCCATGGAGCGTGAAGAAACGCTGCGCCTTGAGGCGTACCTGAAAGAAAAGCTCAACCCCGGCCTGCGGCTTGTCGCGCGGGACAAGACCAATGATTCGGTTGAGGTTTATCTGGGGGCTGAGTTTTTGGCCGTCGTCTACAAGGACGTCGACGAAGGCGAGACCGCTTATCAATTCCAAATGACCGTCCTTCAGGAAGACATCTCCGGCTGACGGGGCTGTTTCGATGCTGCTCCGGGCTGAGCGTCTCACCAAGCGATATGGCGGCTTTACAGCTGTGGAGGACGTGTCGTTCGACTTGGACGCTGGAGAAACGCTGGCCCTCATCGGTCCGTCCGGATGCGGGAAAACGACGACGCTGAAACTGCTCAACCGCCTGATTGAGCCGGATTCAGGCGCAGTTCGGCTCGGTGGGCGCGAAGCGCATGAGATGGACGCCCATCTTTGGCGCCGGCGGATTGGCTACGTCCTTCAGAACGCTGGATTGTTCCCCCACAGGAGCGTCTCCGAAAACGTTCTGATCACCCCGACGCTTCTCGGCTGGGATGACGATCGCCTGAGCGAAAAACTCGCCTCTGTCCTGGACATGGTTGGCTTGCCTGCGGCCGAGTTTGGCGATCGGCGGCCGGATGAATTGTCCGGCGGGCAACGCCAGCGCGTCGGCTTGGCCCGCGCGCTCGCCGGCGAACCGGATCTGTTGTTGATGGACGAGCCTTTCGCCGCGCTCGATCCGTTGACCAAGGATAGCCTTATCGAAGATCTGATCGCCTTGCGGGGCCGGTTAGGATTCGCCGCTGTCATCGTCACGCACGACTTTTCGGAGGCGTTGCGCTTCGCAGATCGCATTGCGGTAATGGAGTCCGGCGCCCTCGTTCAGGTGGGACGGCCCCAGGATCTGATCGATGCGCCGCAATCACCGGCTGTTGAAGATTTGTTGGCGGCGCCTCGCCGCACGGCGCGCGCTGTCAGCGCCGCCTTTTCGGGCGCTGCGCCGTGAGTATCCCGTTCGCCGATGAATGGTCTGTCTTTTCAGCGTATTATGGCGGGCATCTGACACTGTCTCTTGGCGCGTTGGCGACGGGTCTCGCCATCTCAGCCCCGCTCGGCGTCCTCGCTGCGCGGTCGGACCGGGTGGCCGGTCCGGCGCTCGGCGCGGCGGGTGTGGTGCAGACGATTCCCGGGCTGGCTCTCTTGGCGTTGATGGTGCCGTTGATGGGCGGGCGCATCGGATTCTGGCCGGCCTTTGCAGCCTTGACGCTGTATTCAATCCTGCCGGTCCTGCGAAACACGATTGTGGGGTTGCGCGGCGTCGACGCCGATGTTCGTGAAGCTGCGCTCGCCGTCGGCATGACCGCGCGCCAGCGCCTCATCGAGGTGGACCTGCCGCTTGCAGCGCCGATCATGGTGGCGGGGCTCCGCACCGCGGCGGTCTGGGTGGTCGGCGCGGCGACCCTGTCAACGCCCGTCGGCGCGCAAAGCCTCGGCAATTACATCTTCCAGGGCCTCCAAACCCGCAATTGGGATTCCGTCCTGTTCGGCTGTCTCATCGCCGCGGCCTTGGCGCTCGCGCTGGATCAGGTCATCGGGCTATTTGAGCGGGCGGCGGCGCGGCGAACTCGCGGGCCGGCCCTTGCGGGCGTCGCCGGCCTCGCCTTGATCGCCGCGCCAACCCTTGCGTCCTTGGCGGACAGGTCGTCATCCGCGCCCAATGCGCCGCTGACGCGCGAGGCGATCGTACCGCTTGAGGGGCGGACGATCCGGGTCGGAGCGAAAACGTTCACCGAGCAATACATACTGGCCGATCTGTTGAAGCGTGTGCTGGAGGCTGAGGGGGCTCGGGTAGAGATCGTTTCAGGCCTCGGCTCCGTCGTCGCCTTCGACGCCGTCGCCAAGGGTGAGATCGACCTCTACGTTGATTATACCGGCACGATTTGGGCGACCGTCATGAAGCGCGAGGATCCCGCGCCCCGCGCCGTGATGTTCGCCGAGACGAGCGCCTGGCTTCTCAGCGAACATGGCGTGCTGGCCTTTGCGCGTTTGGGATTTGAGAACGCCTATGCGTTTGCGGTGTCCCGCGAGACGTCGGAAAACGGCGGCGCAGCGAGCATTCAAGATCTTCAAGGCCTGGACCTGTCCATCGCGAGCGATCCGGAGTTTTTCGGTCGACCCGAATGGACCCGCACGCGCGACGCCTACGGTCTGCAGGGGTTAACGACCCGCGGCATGGATTCCACCTTCATGTACGACGCCGTTCGCCGTGGCGAGGTCGACGTCATCACAGCCTATACGACCGACGGACGGATCGACGCGTTCGATTTAACCCTGCTCGACGATCCATTGGCTGTTTTGCCGCCCTATGACGCGTTCATTTTAATGTCGCCGCGAGCGTCGGTCGACCGCGCTTTATTGTCTGCGCTGGAGCCCCTTCGCGGCGCGGTGTCGAACGAAGCAATGCGTCGAGCCAACGCCATCGTGGATCTTGAGCGCCGAAGCGTCGAGGAGGCGGGGGCCGCGCTGCTTGGCTTGTCGGATTAATCGACGGAGGCGGGCTCGGCCGCGTCGACGCTCTGGTTCTGCTCAATGACGCGAAAGGCGCTGAAGTCGCCGTCGTGCATCATGCGGCGATAGACGTAGGTCGGTCCTGACCAATTGTTGGTGATGCGCCCGGCCTCGTTCTTATACCAGCTGCCGCATTCGCCAGCCCAAACCGTCTCGTCGAGTTTGGTCTGCATCTCGTGATTGTAGGCGGCCATCGCTTCGGGCGTGACGTCGATCGCTTTGACGCCGTCGGCCGCGATCTTGCCGACGCATTCGAGGACGTAGTCGATCTGCTGCTCCACCATGAAGATGATGGAATTGTGCCCCAGATTGGTGTTCGGCCCATAGAGCATGAAGAAATTTGGAAAGCCTGATACGGCGACGCCGCGATATGCCTCCGCGCCATCGCGCCAGGCCTCGTTCAGGCTCAATCCACCGGCGCCATGGACCTCCATAGGTGTCAGGAAATCGGTCGTCTGAAATCCGGTGGCGTAGATGATCACGTCGCAGGGATGGCGCTCGCCCTGATCGTCGACAACGCCGTCGGCTTCAATCGCCGAGACGCCACGGCGGAGCAGGGTGACGTTATCCCGGCAGAGCGCCGGATAATAATCGTCTGAGATCAAGATCCGCTTACAGCCCGGCTGAAAGTCCGGCGTCAGCATATCCCGCAATTCTGGATCCTTTACCTGGTCGGCGAGGTGTTTTTCACACATGCGCCGGATCGTCCGGCCCATGCCGAGTTTCGGCGTCTTGTAGAAGCCCGCGAAGCCGAAATCCGCCTCCGCCCAGATACGCCAACGGTACCAGCGCATGCGCCATTTTTGGGCGCGAAACAGCGCCTTGTCGCGGGCGGTGTAAGCCCTCTGACCCCGCGGCCTGCACCAGGCGGGCGAGCGCTGGAAATTGATCAATCGGCCGACGCGCGGCGCGATCTCGGGGAGGAATTGAACGGCGCTCGGTCCGTTGCCGATCACCGCGACGGTTTTGCCGTCCAAGTCGACCGAATGATCCCATCGGGCTGAATGGAACGCCGGCCCCTGAAACGATTCCTTGCCTGGAAAATCCGGCGTCCGAGGAATGTTCAATTGTCCAAGGCCGGAGATGAGGATCTCGGCTTCCTGCACACCGCCGTCAGCGTCGGTCAGGCGCCAGAGGCCCTGCGCATCGTCATACCGGCACGCCGTAATCTCTGTCTTGAAACGGCAATGGGGCAGCAGGCCACGGTCGCGTGCAAAGTCTTCAAAATACTGCAGGATCTGAGACTGTAGCGACCATTTGAAATCCCAATCCGGGTTCAGATGAAAGGAATAGGAATAGAGGTGCGAGGGCACGTCGCATCCGCAACCTGGATACGTGTTGTCGCGCCATGTGCCGCCGACGCCGTCGGACTTTTCGAAGATCGTGATGTCCTCGTAGCCGGCTTCCTTAAGTTTCGCCGCGACGCCGAGACCGCTCATCCCCGCGCCGAGAATGGCGATCCGCGGTGATGCGGCCTGACTTAATCCGACGCCGCCATCCATGTTTCATCATCCCGTCTATAAGCCTTACACCCATGGTGACAGGCATTACGGCATGGTCAATGGCGACTCTTGGCGCGAAGTCCTGGAGGGATGGGCGGGTCAACCCGGCTTCTTCATCCCGAACCGATTCCAGAAAACGCCGTCGACGATGCGCTTCGGCAGGAGCATGGGCAGGGTGAAGTTTGTCAGCTTGTCCGGCACCGGCGCATAGCGCGGCTTTGGTTTTGAGGCGCTGAGCGCGGTCTCGATCACCTTTGCGATTTCTGCAGGCTCCAATCCCGTCCGACCGCCTTGGAGCATCGTGTTGGAAAATTTCTCGATCGGCTCCGCCCAGGGTGAATTCGCGTAGGGTCGGTTTTCGTTCTTCTCTTCGGCTTTGTCCCAGATCGGCGTTTTGACAGCGCCCGGGCCGACAGCGATGGCATCGATCCCGAACAAGACCAGCTCCCGGCGCAAACTGTCGGTCATGCTTTCCACCGCGTGCTTGGTGGCGGTGTAGGCGCCCAGAAACGGCGACGCGAGCTTCCCGCCGACACTGGTGATGTTGACGATCCGGCCTGGCGGTCCAGTGCGGCTCTCGTCCATGCCCAGCAGAGGAACAAAGGCCTGCGTCGCCGCCAAGAGGCCAAAGACATTGACCTCGAAATGGGTGCGAAACTCATCCATGGGCTGCAGGGCGAGCGGGCCCATATTCGCGACGCCGGCGTTGTTCACCAGGCCAGCCAATTTGGCGCCTTCGAGGGCTGCGGAGACAGTGTCGACGGCGTCCCTGACTTGATCAGGTTTCGTAACGTCCAGAATAAGAGGCCGGAGGTCGCCTTGCGCCGCGTCGAAGACGTCGCCATCCGCCGCCTTACGCACACCCGCGAAGACCCGCCACCCCCGTGCGGCGAGGTGCTCAGCGGCCGCACGGCCGATCCCGGTTGATGCGCCGGTGATCACTACGGTCTTCATGGGCCTCTCCTCCGCGATGCGCAGATCTCAATACGCTGCAATTGGCGTGAAGGTTCAATGGCTTCAGGGAATTATGCAGAGCCGCCGGGCTCGCTGTCATTTGCACCCCCCTTGATCACACGCAGGCGCGGTGGATGCTTGCTAGAGGCTGCGGCGGGATCTGGCCGATCATCCTTGACCGCAACGAGGCGGGGCTTGGCGCGTGGCGTGTCCGGGGTGGCGTCAGCGACGTCGTCATGAATGTCGCGCGACGCAGGCTTGCGCGCGGGCGCCTTCTTGGATCCGAGTGGCTTGCGGGTCTTTAAGCCGCCGCCCTTTCCACGGGCCTTCTTGTCGATTTCTTTCAGCTTGCGCGCCTGAAGGGCCGACAAAGGCTCGTCGAGCGATCCCTTGTCCGGATCGGCGAACGCAGAGCCATAGGTTTCAATCCGCTCTTCGACTTCGGCGAGGAACGATTCCTCCCAGTCCGAAAGCGGCGGGCCAAGGCCTTGTTCGGCAAGTTCGGCCGCCTTTCGGAGCTTCCGCAACGCCTTGCGCTTTTTTCGGTCGTCAATCTCTCGCGCCATGACCCTAGATTAGGTTGGCGTCTCTGCAGAAACCAAGTCCCAGCGGGATCAGATTTCGCCAATCGCGTGGAGATAGACGTCCAAAATGGCCTCCATTTCCTCACGCTGTTTTCGATCCTGCTTTCGGATTCGAACGACCTGGCGCAGCGCCTTTGTGTCGTAGCCGATCGCTTTGGCTTCGCCGTAGACTTCTTTGATCTGGGCGGCGATCTCAGCTTTTTCTTCTTCCAGGCGTTCGATGCGGTCGACGGTCTGGCGAAGTTTTTCGCGTGCGGCGTCGGTTAGCTGCGCCGCAGCGACGCTCTCGTCGGTTTCGATGGACATGGGCGCCCCCTGCTTATTCGATCAACAGCTCCGCTTGCACCGATTCGCCAAGGGACAAGCGCCTGATCATGGCCGCAATGTCTGCGCCATGGGCGTGGTGGGGCATATGGCCGGTCTCCGGCAAGCGGATTAGCGTGACGTCGGGCGCATCTTTCTCCAGCTGGGCGGCATGCAATTGGGGTTTGAGGACCGTGTCTTGCGATCCGGAATAGATCACGATCGGCATGTCCAGCTCGCCGTATCGCGTTTCCTGCGCCATCAATTCCTCCCGCAGCGCGTTCACGTCCCGCGCATTGGCGCGGAAGTTGGACGGGCGGAACACCAATTTGACGCCTGATGTCTCCAGATAATCCTCTGGCGCGGGCAGGGGGTGGAACACCCCGTTGATGCCGCCCTCGACGCTGGCGGGGCCCAGGATGGGGACCAGCTGGGTGAAGATATGGCCGAGCACCGGCGGCCCCGCGTATTTGTTGTACCACGCGCCGCCCCCGCCGCCCCAATCATGGCTCACCGGCGCGAGCAAGACCAAAGCTTCGACTTGGTCGGGATGGTCGAGCGCCAAGCGCAGCGCAACCCCGCCGCCGAAGGAATGCCCGACAACAATTGCTTTCTCTCCAGGCGCCAGGCTCTCCAAGGCTCCGGCCATCTGGGCGGCCTGAACGGCCAGCGTCTCCGCATGGCCAAGCCGTTCGGAATGGCCATGCCCTGGCCGGTCGGCCATGAAGACGCGATGCGTATCGGCCAGCCGCGGCGCCAGCGTCGTTTCGAATTCCCGAGCGTTGGCGCTTGCGCCATGGATCATCAGGACGGGCGGGCCCGCGTCGCCCATTTTGAGGACGTGGACATCGGCTCCGCCGACGTCCACCAACTGACCCGCGGCGGGGTACGTCTTCTCGACCCGCGACGTGTAGACTGCGCTATGCACGCAAGCGCCGAGGCCGCCGAACGAGATGAGGGCGGCGAGTGAAGTTAGCATGGTTTTCAAAGCGATCGTCCGTCAGCTGCGGCCGCCAGGCGGCGCTCTCCTTGCTTGGCTTGCGCTAAATTGGGGTGGATCTTCAAGGCTTCGCGATACGCCGCAAGCGCCTCCGATGTCGAGCCGAAACGTTCCAGGATCGCGCCGAGGCCGGTCCAGGCGCCGAAATGGCGCGGCTCCAGCGACAGCGCTTCGTTCAAGTCTCGAAGGGCCTCGGCGTAATTGTCGTCGCTGAGAAACAGGATCGCGCGGCGATGATAGGCCTCGGCGTAGTCCGGCTTCACCAGAACGGCGCGA
Source organism: uncultured Hyphomonadaceae bacterium (assembly GCA_964597685.1). Lineage (GTDB taxonomy): Bacteria > Pseudomonadota > Alphaproteobacteria > Caulobacterales > Hyphomonadaceae > JBCBTJ01. The sequence continues at coordinate 27,582 of CAZQZC010000007.1, forward strand.
TCGTAAAGCGACAGGGCGAGGTCGGTCTCTCCGGTTTGCTCGGCGTTGGCGGCGCGCTCCATCAACAGGTCGACGGTCGGTGAGCCGCTTTCCCCCCAGGACGCCCAGATATCGGCCTCCACGGGATCGGCCGTCTCCGCATCGGGCGCATTGAGGAGCTCGTCGAACATCTCGTCCGAAGGGCCGCTGGCCAGGATCACGCCGGCGAGGAGCAACACGTTCAACATAGGGAAGAGTATGGAGCGCTGGCGAGCGGCCGCCAAGGGCGCCTGTCACAGGAGTTTGTGATCATTCAGCGTCCGCTCAAGCAGGTCGGCGCGCGTGAACGTGTGAACGTGGAAGCCCAAGGCCTGCGCGGCGGCGGTGTTGTCCGGTCGGTCGTCGACAAACAAGACCGAAGACGGCTCTGGGGCGCCCATGCGGGCTAGGGCGATGCGGTAGATTTCGGGATCTGGCTTGATGACCTTCTCCTCTCCGGAAACCACCACGTCGCGCAGAAGCTTCACAATGGGAAACGCGTCGAAGGTCTCTTGCGCCACCTCGGCCGGCAAATTGGACAGGCCATATAGCGGCGTCCGTCGCTCTTCCAGGCGCGCAATCAGCGCGGGCACGCCAGGGACATAGCCCTCGAACATGTCCAGCCAGCGCGTCCGCCAAGCACGGATGGCGCTTTCATAGTGCGGGTAACGGGCGATAAGCGGGGCGGCGTTGTCCGCCATCGAGGCCCCGGCGTCGTGACGGGTATGCCATTCCATCGTGCAGATCTCGGCGCAGAAGTGTTCCGCCTCCGCCGGATCAGCGAATATCTGTGTGTAAAGCCGAAGGGGCCGCCAATCCAAGACCACGTGGCCGAGGTCGAACAACACCGAGGAGGCGGCCATCGCTACCAGGTCCTCGCGGCCTTAAGCCTGCGTTCAGCCCTGTTTGGCTTTAAAGCGCGGGTCGGTCTTGTTGATGACATAAACGCGGCCGCGCCGGCGAACGACCTTACAGTCGCGGTGACGCTGTTTGAGGGCTTTCAGCGAAGATTTGACTTTCATTTGTAGAGGCCCTGGCCATGAATCTTGCAAAGAGCGCGCGGAATTACAGGAGGGGCCGGTGCGAGTCAACGTCCAGACCATTATGTGGCGGCTGAGGAGATCGACCATGCGCTTATCCGGATCTTGGCGGGCCAGGAGTGCGGCGTCCGCGCTGCTTTTCGGGGTGGCGGGCGCCTGTGCGGTTGGTCCGGCTGCGCCTGAGCCTGTCGCCGCGCCACAGCCTCCGCAAGCGTCGCTCTATTCGACGTCGGGCAACGCCGCCTTGGACGCCTGGCGCGATGCATTTCACGTCCGCGCTGTGGCGGAGGGTTTTTCTGCCGATCTCGTCAGAAGCGTTCTGGCCGACGTGAAGCCGCTTGAGATCTATTTGCCATCCACGCCATCGGCGGCCCGGGCGGGGCTTCAAGACCAGGCCGAATTCTCCAAGCCGATCTGGGATTACGTCGACGACGTGGTCAGCGAAACCCGCAAATCGCGTGGGATCGCTCAAACACGCCGCAACGCCGGACTGCTTGAGGCGATTGAGGCGCGCTATGGCGTCGACGGTGAATCCGTCGCCGCGATTTGGGGCGTCGAAACCAGTTATGGCGGTTATATCGGCGATTTCGACGGGCCGGAGACGTTCGCCAATATGGCCGCCGAAGGCCGCCGCCGGGCGTTCGCCGAGGGCGAATTGCTGGCCATCTTAAAGATCCTGGAGGGCGGTTACGCCGCGCGGGACGATCTGATCGCGGGCTGGGCTGGCGCCATGGGCCAGACCCAATTCATCCCCTCGACCTATCTCGCCCACGCCGTTGACTGGACGGGCGACGGCCGTCGCGATGTCTGGACGTCTGAAGGCGATGCGCTCGCCTCTGCGGCGAATTACCTGTCCGTATCCGGCTACGCGAAAGATCAGCCATGGTCGATCGAAGTCATCGCCGCGAGCGGGTTCGATTATTCGCTCGCCGACGGTCAGCGGCGGACGATCGCCGAGTGGCGGGCCGCCGGTCTGGCGCCGTTGCGGACCAACCAGTTTGAAACCGGCGGCGCCGACAGTGCTGAGCTTTGGCTGCCGGCGGGCGCGTTGGGCCCGAAGCTCCTGATGTTCGACAATTTCGATGTGTTCAAGGTGTACAATCGCTCCGACAGCTACGCGCTCGCCGTCGGGCTCCTGTCGGACGTTCTCGCCGGCCGGCCTGGGTTGGCGACGCCTTGGCCGCGCGACGCCGAACTCTTGTCCTTAGACGATGTGCGGATCCTTCAAGCCCGCCTGAACGATATGGGGTACAACGCCGGCCCGGTGGATGGCATCGCAGGGCGAGGCACCCGCCGGGCGCTTCAACGCTTCCAGAAGGATAACGGGCTTCTGGCCGACGGCTTCCCCACGCGCGCGGCGCTTGACGCGGTGATGTCGGGCGCGTGATGGCCTAAAACCTGGCGCAGGGTCGGGGATTCAGCCACAAGCGCCGCCATGGCGCTTGCTCCCTCCCTCTCCATCTTTCGTCACACCGCATATCGCCGTTTCTGGGCGATGCGCGTGCTTGTCGCCGCCGCTCGACAGATGGAGGCCGTCGCCATTGGCTGGCAGGTCTATGATTTGGCGCGCCTGACCCGAGGCGTTGAGGAATCGGCCTTTTTGTTGGGATTGGTCGGCCTGGTGCAATTTGGCCCTGTTTTGCTGCTGTCGCTCGTCGGAGGGCAGGCGGCGGATCGGCTGAATCGCAAGACGATCTTGATCGTCTCCAATCTGGTCCGCGCGGGCGCTTCGATCTGCCTGCTGATCAGCGTGTTTCTCGCGCCGGGCTCTGCGTTGCCCTTGATCTTCCTGATTGCAGCCGTTCTCGGCGGAGTGAACGCGTTTACGCCGGCCGCCGCCAATTCACTCTATCCGACGCTGGTCCCGCGCGCCGAGCTGCCCCAAGCGATCGCCTGGAACTCCCTGGGCTTCCAGTCGGCGGCGATTGCGGGGCCCGCCATCGGCGGACTGATTTACGTGCTTGGGCCGCACATCGTCTATGCGACCGCCTGTGTCATGATCTTGACGGCGATCCTCGCGATCGCCGGCGCGCGCACGCCAGCGCACCAACCCCAAAGGACGGCGCGCGGCGTCTCGATGGTTGTCGAAGGCCTTCGCTATGTTCGATCGAACCGGATCGTCCTTGGCGCCATCTCATTGGATTTGATCGTGGTGTTCTTCGCGGGGTCGGTGGCGCTGCTTCCCGTTTTCGCCCGCGACGTTCTTCATGTCGGGGCCGAAGGCCTGGGCGTCTTGCGCGCGGCGCCCGCGATCGGCGCGGGACTCGTCGCGTTCGTGCTGGCCGTGCGCCCCCTGACCCGCCGTGTTGGACGGTGGATGTTCGCCGCCGTCGCCTTGTTCGGCGTCGCAATTTTGGTGTTCGGCCTGTCGAAAGTGTTTTGGATCTCGTTAGCGGCGCTGGTGGTCCATGGCGGCGCGGACATGATCTCCGTCTATGTGCGCCAATCGCTGATCCAATTGGCGACGCCGGACAGGATGCGCGGACGCGTGACGTCGGTGAGCTTCATCTTCATCTCCGCGTCGAATGAATTGGGCGAGTTTCAGTCCGGTGTCGCGGCCCGCTTCTTGGGCCCTGTCGGCGCGGTCATGCTGGGCGGGGCGGTCGCGATCGGCGCTGCGGGACTTTGGACGCGCTTGTTTCCACAGCTTGCTAAAGCCGATCGGTTCGAGGCTATGAACGAATTTATGCCGGGTGAGGGCGTTTCGGACTCCCCCGCGGCGTCCAAATCGTTCTGAACCGCATTAAAGTATCTCGGTTGCGCTTTTCGGCGTCCAACGCGACTTTGCGCCTGCAATTGCAGACAAGAAGGACGTCCCATGGCGATGCTCGCGCCGCTTCCCAGACACTTAGCCGAGACGCCTTGGCCAACGGCGGGATGGCCCGTGGGCGAGCTTGGCGCGCACGTCGACGCCGAAACGCTGGACAGCCTCCTCGACGACGCGTTCGCAGACCCGGCGCCGTCCCGTTTGGGGGAGACCCACGCCTTGGTCGTTGTTCAAGCCGGTCGCCTGGTCGCCGAGCGCTATTGGCGCGATTACGCCGCCGATCAGACCTATCCGTCCTGGTCGATGGCCAAGAGCGTCACCCATGCGTTGATCGGCGTGCTCGTGCGCGATGGTCTGATCGATATCCACGCCCCGGCGGACGTTCCGGAATGGCGCCAAGCATCGAACGACCGGCGTGCAGAGATCACGCTCGACCAATTGCTGCGGATGTCCAGCGGCTTGGCGTTCGTCGAGGATTACGTGGATTCCGGCGTGTCTGACGTGATCGAGATGCTCTTCGGCAAAGGGGCCTCGGATACGGCGGCGTTCGCTGCAGGGTTTCCGCTTGCGCATGCGCCGGATGCGGCCTGGAGCTATTCCAGCGGCACGAGCAATATTGTGGCCCGCTGTGCGGCGCGCGCGCTCGGCCTCGCGGGCGACGACTTTGAGCGTTGGATGCGCCGCGAAATTCTCGACCCCATCGGCATGACCTCCGCCCTGCCGAAATTCGATGGGGCGGGGACGTTTATCGGGTCTTCATTCTGTTACGCGACCGCGCGCGATTTCGCGAAATTCGGCCTTTTGTATCTGCGCGACGGCGTCTGGGACGGGGTGCGCCTGCTGCCGGCCGGATGGGTCGATTATGCGCGGACGCCGACGCCGGTCCCGCCGGAGGAGCCGCTTGGCTACGGCGCTCATTGGTGGCTCCGCATGGCCGGTCCGGACAGCTTTTCCGCCAACGGATATCAGGGCCAATACACGCTAATGGTTCCGAGCCGCGACTTGATCATTGTCCGCCACGGGAACTCGCCGGCTGAGGCGCGCGAGGCCGTTGAACAATGGCTCGCCGATGTCGCAGCGTGTTTCAGTTCGAGCTAAGTGGGGACGCAACGACCGTCGCCGTAAGACTGTCGGCGACGGTCGGCCCCCGCGGCGTCCGCCCACGCCGATGCTTCTAATAGCAATATTTCAGCATTTGGCATGTCACAATTTCCAAAAAGTACAATGAATTCGATTGCGAAAGTCGAATGTTCAATCGTCAGGCGAGCGCTCCGGAAATTTCGGGCGCCTTGTTGACCTGAAGCTTTGGCCGGACTAATCCCCGCTCTGTCGTTAGCAGTCGGCTAGAGGGAGTGCTAACACGCTCCCCGGGCGACGGCGACGTCACAGGTTTAACCCATAGCATAAGAGGGTCTCATGGGCTTCCGTCCGCTGCACGACCGGGTTCTGGTCCGCCGCATCGAAGAAAGCGAAACCACCAAAGGCGGCATCATTATTCCCGACACCGCCAAGGAAAAGCCGCAGGAAGGCGAAGTCATCGCTGTCGGCGCCGGATCGATTGGCGACGACAATGAACGCGTGGCGCTCGACGTCAAACCCGGCGACCGCGTCCTGTTCGGCAAATGGTCGGGCTCCGAAGTGACGCTCGACGGCGAAGAGCTGCTCATCATGAAAGAGAGCGACATCCTCGGCGTCGTCGAAGGCTAATTCCCGCCTCGATCATTCCAACCACTCAAATCTGAAAGGTAGACGAACATGGCTGCCAAGATCGTCAAATTCGGCGCGTCCGCGCGCGACAAAATGCTTTTAGGCGTCGATACACTGGCCGACGCCGTCAAGGTCACCCTCGGTCCGAAGGGCCGTAACGTCGTGATCGAGAAGTCCTTCGGCGCCCCGCGCACCAC
>CAZQZC010000008.1:0-33296 GCA_964597685.1 uncultured Hyphomonadaceae bacterium
CGTGGATTAAGCCGCATCATTTGCGCATTCAGGACCGCAGCCGTCGTCACCCAAGCCAGATACGGAACCAGCAACGCCGAGGCGAGCAGGCTGTGTTGCGCGAACAGAGCGACGAGCGCCACGATGCTCAGCCAGAGCGCCACAACATCCGCCATCGCCCAATCCATCCGCTTCGCCCCGAAGAACAGCGCTGACCAACCGGCGTTAATTCCCAAGTTCAGAACGTAGACCAAGAGCGCGATCCACGCGCCGAAGCCCGAAGCCCGCCAAACCAGCCACACTGAAGCGGCGATCAGCGCGAACACGATCGTCCAGACCACTGGAAACGCCCAATTCGGCGGTGTCCAGCCGGGCTTCGCCAGCCCCTGATACCAGGGCCCCGGCTTGAATACGGCCCCGGACGAGGCGGCGAGCAAATTCAACAGCGCGAACACAGCGAGCGATAACATAGGCGGGTCTCCTAGGCGTTTATGTCGGGCGGGGCGACGTCATGGCAAGGCCCGGGCCCCCCGCCGGATGCGCGACGTCGTCTATAGGCGAAGCTTGACCCCCGCCCGGGAGTGTTGCGAGCTTCGAAGCAGTCGACGACAGAGCGGCGCAAAGAGGAGGTGGACGGTGACGACCCACGATCTGGTCATTCGAGGCGGGCGCCTGGTCGATGGAAGCGGCGCGCCGGGCCGTGAGGCGGACATTGCCGTGGACAGCGGACGAGTATCCGTGGTCGGCGCCGTCGCCGGCCACGGGCGCGAGGAGATCGACGCCCGCGGCCTCCTCGTCACGCCAGGCTTTGTCGACATCCATACCCATTACGACGGCCAGGCGGCGTGGAGCGACGCCCTGGATCCGTCTTCGCTCCATGGTGTGACCACTGTGGTCATGGGCAATTGCGGCGTCGGATTCGCCCCCTGCCGCGCTGATGACCACGATCGACTGATCCGGCTTATGGAAGGTGTCGAGGACATACCGTTCCCAGTGCTCGCAGAAGGCTTGCCGTGGACGTGGGAGACCTTTCCAGATTACCTCGACGCCCTGTCTGAGCGCGCCTTCGACATCGACCTCGCCGCCCAGCTGCCCCACGCGGCGCTGCGCGTTTACGTCATGGGAGAGCGCGGTGCGAACCGGGAGGATGCAACCGAGGCGGACATCGCGGACATGCGTCGGCTGGCGAAGGCCGCAATCGAGGCGGGCGCGCTCGGCTTCTCAACCTCGCGGACCCTGAATCACCGCACCTCGGACGGCCAGCCGACCCCAACCCTGACCGCGTCGGAGGCGGAGCTGACCGGCGTCGCCATGGGCCTCAAGGACGCCGGACGCGGCGTTCTGCAATTCGTTTCCGATTTCGACGACCCCGAGAAAGAAGCGGCGATGCTCAGGCGGATCGTGAGCGTCTCCGGACGGCCATTGTCCGTTTCGTTGGCCCAATCGGATCGCGCGCCGGACGGGTGGCGCACCCTGCTCAGCGTGATCGAGGACGCGGTCGCCGACGGCTTGCCCATGCGCGCCCAAGTTGGACCGAGGCCCGTGGGCGTCCTTCTGGGGTTGGAGCTGACGCTCAATCCCTTCTCGGGTCATCCCATCTATCGGGAGATCGCCGGCAAGCCCCTTGACGTGCGGTTGGCGGCGCTGCGGGACCCGACATTTCGGGCGAGGCTCCTGTCGGACGAGCCGGACGCCGACAATCCCTTCGTCAAAGCGCTGCTGCGCCAGTTCGGCAAGCTGTTCGTGTTGGGCGACCCTCCGGATTATGAACCGCCGGCGGACCGCACCGTCGCGGCGATTGCGAAGGCTCGCGGCCAATCGAATGAAGAGGTCGCGCTCGACCTCATGCTCGAGAACAACGGCCGAGGCATGTTGTATCTGCCGTTCCTCAACTACGCTCAAGGTTCGCTCGATCCGTGCCGGGAGATGCTGATGAGCCCGGCGGCCCTTCCCGGCCTGTCCGACGGCGGCGCGCATGTCGGCATGATTTGCGACGGGTCTTTCCCCACCACGATGCTGACCCACTGGACCCGCGACCGCAACCGCGGCGCGCGCTTGCCGCTTGAACATGTCGTCCGCAGCCAATCGCACGACACCGCGGCCTGGGTCGGTCTGGCGGATCGCGGCTTGATTGCGCCCGGCTACCGCGCCGACATCAACATTATCGACCTTGACCGCCTTCGCCTGCACGCGCCGACGATCCAATACGATCTTCCCTCCAAAGGACGCCGCCTGATGCAGCGCGCGACCGGATACGCGGCGACGATCGTCGCGGGCCAGACGGTCTACCGAGACGGCGAACCGACAGGCGCGAAACCGGGCCGCCTCGTTCGAGGCGTGCGAGCTGCGCCAGATTACCCCGTGGCGTCGCCCACGCTGCAGGGGTCGTCCGTATAAGCAAGGCCGCTCTCGTCCACGCAGCGAATGTTAGCGAGCGACTCAAGACGCCTTCGATCGTCGCTTATAATGCTTGCTTCAAGTTAGCGGGAAGACGGGTCTTGGGTGTCTTAGATGGGGCGAATTTAAGCCGCCTGCTCCCTAAAAAGGTTCAAATCTCGTCAGAACACAATTCTTAGCGAAATTGAAAATGTGATATGCGAATTCTCAAGAACCGTGAAAAGGTTTGAAAGAGAGTGCCTTTATGTGTTTGGGGCACAGAACTAAATTTTCAATCTTAGTGATACATACCATTAAGAATCATTTTGCAGACTTTGCAGATGTTGCCAAAGAGCTTACTCGAACACGGATGACCGTTACAGCTACGAAATATGTTGCGCAAGCGCTCCACAGCATTCGAAACAGAAACTCGGCCGTATCAATGGCAAAGGTATTTCCCTCGAGCGCTATATTTGTAAAATGAAGTTCGTAGCTCTCCACGAAATCGAAAAATACCCCTTTCATCGCCCAATCTAGCCCAACCAAGATTATTTGTTCAAAACCGCTGGTGATCAAGCCGATCTTGACCATGAAAGCCAAAACTGCGCATTCGGCCCAAACGATGTAGCAGGCAAACGTGCCGACGATGGAATACTTATCATAAGAGTCTTTGCCAGCTGAGACCATTATAAAGGATCCAAATAATGGAAGCAGGCAAGCGAGCACTGAATTCGATATTGAGACGATACGGGGCTCATGTATCCGGAAATAATTGAAGAAAAATGCGACAAAAAACGAAATACAAACAAGGTATATAAAAACGGCGGTTCCGACCGTCATCTCCTGTTCGTCCTGTTTTTGATCGTCCATTAACGAGCATTCCCAATCTTGCACGCAGAACCCGTGTTTCAATCCAGCAACAAATTGTATTTATCTGCCTACCGCTTCTATTTGCGCTTTTAATTTCATCTAGGTCGGAGCTCTGATCAAGAGGTGCACTCTATTTATGATGGTGCTGAGTGTCCTGCTTAGGGCGCTTTAGACCGTTCGCCAAAGCACACGGCGCCGCTGCGATGAAACATCATTTCAACGCTCTCAAGCAGACCCCAGCCAATCGCCAGGTCTTTCGTCGACCCAAAGCAATCGTCCTAAGCCCGCAGCAGCTCGTTCACCCCGGTTTTTGCGCGGGTGCGTTCGTCGACAGTCTTGATGATGATGGCGGCGGCGAGCGCCGGGCCGTTATTGGCGCTTGGCAAGGAGCCTGGAACCACCACCGAATAGGCCGGCACGTCGCCGTAGCGGATCTCGCCCGTTTGGCGGTCGACGATCTTGGTCGACTGGCTGAGGAACACGCCCATGGCGAGGACCGCGCCTTGGCGCACAATGACCCCCTCGGCCACCTCGGCCCGGGCGCCGATGAAGCAATCGTCCTCAATGATCACTGGACTGGCCTGCAAGGGCTCCAGAACGCCGCCAATGCCGGCGCCGCCTGAGATGTGGACGTTCCGCCCGATCTGCGCACACGAGCCGACGGTCGCCCAGGTGTCCACCATCGTCCCCGCGCCGACATAGGCCCCGATATTCACATAGGACGGCATCAAGACGGCGTCCGGCGCGATATAGGCGCCCCGGCGCACGGCGCACGGCGGCACGGCGCGGAAGCCCGCGGCCTTAAAGTCCGCCTCGCCCCAGCCTTCGAATTTCGACGGCGCCTTGTCCCACCACGCGCCGCCGCCGGGCCCGCCGTCGATCAAGCCATTGGCGTTGAGACGGAAAGAGAGAAGCACGGCTTTCTTCAGCCATTGGCGAACCACCCAGCCGCCGTCGCCATCGGGCGCGGCGACGCGGGCCTCGCCGCAATCGAGCATCTCAATCGCCCGGTCCACCGCGTCGCGAACGTCGCCCTCAGTCTCTGGGGACAAAGCGGCGCGATCCTCCCAGGCGGCGTCGATTAGGGCGGCGAGGCTCTCGTCAGTCATGGAAGCTCCGAAGTGTAGGCCAGCGCATCCTGAAGGAAGCGCGTCAGATCGTCGGTCACATAATGGACATGGGCGCCGGGGTCATCCCCCTTGCGCGCCGGACGGGCGGCCTCCGGCTCATGGCTCCAATCTTTCTCCGACTGGACGAGAACGGTCGTGAAGCCGATTTCATGGGCGGCTTCCAGGTTTCGCGACATGTCTTCGAAGAAAACGCCGCGGGCGGGGTCGACCGCATGACATTCTTTGAAGCGCTCGAACGACGCGCGGCGCGGCTTTGGCTCGTATTGGGCGTCTTCAATGGCGTACACGCCGTCGAAGGCGCCGGTCAGCCCGAGTTTGGCGGAGACCCGATCGGCGTGGTCCCGGGCCCCGTTCGTGTAGATGAACTTCCGGCCGGGCAGAGCGTCAATTGCCGTGCGGAGATCCGGGAGATGTGGCAACACATCTAGGTCTATATCATGGACGTAGTCTAAGAAGGCGTCTGGGACGAGGCCATGAACGTGCATGAGACCGTTCATCGTGGTCCCGTGTTCGGCATAATAGCGCTTCTGCAGGTCCCTGGCGGCGGATCGGTCAAGATTGAGCGCGCTTGCGACAAAATCGGTCATGCGCGCGTCGATCTGTGCGAACAAATCGCAGGCCGCAGGATACAGCGTATTGTCGAGATCGAAGACCCAATCTCGGGCGCTGCGAAGCCGCTCTCCCACCGAATCACCCCTCGTCCGGCGGCGCCAAAAAGTCCCGCTCGAAGAATTCATAGACCAGCCGGTTGTCGCCCGGCGCCTCGGTCGACGCGAATAGCGCGGAGCGATAGGCCGCCGCCTCACAATCTTCGCGACCCGTGATCACGAATTTCGCCCGTCCCACGCAGAACGTGTCCGACGCCCGTGCGAGCGTGCGGACGGTCGCATCATCTTCCATCTCCGCGTAGACAAAATGTTCAGCCTGAACAAGGGGTTCGTCAATAACCCGGGCGCAGCCGCCGGCGTCCAGAAGCCACCAGCCCCGGCTCTCCCATCCATCCCCGCGACGGCGCGCGATCGCCGACCAGACCCGCTTGTCGGAGCGATTGCACAGCGTCATGCCCAAATTGCGCGCCCGGTCCAACGCCTCTTGTTCGAGGATGTCGATCAGGTCGCTGTCGCTCGTTTCAGCATCGAGTTCGTTTTCCTGGAGGAAGTTCGCGATGGCGCGGCGCGTTCGCCGTCCGACATATCCGTCGATCGCGCCGTCAGCGACGCCGGCATCGACAAGAAGCCGCTGAACACCAGCGGCCTGCGCGCGCTCTGAATCGTAGTCCTCGGTCTCTTCCAAGGTCGTCCGCCAACCTGTGCGCCGTTCGATCTGAACGGCGCGGAATCGACGAGAATCTAAGCCCATGACGGCGCAGTCGGGTGGGCTCTCTAGGGAAAAACTCCCTGTTGAATCAACGCAAAGGCTCTGATCTCCAGCCCATTCGCGCATCCCGCCCAGATGTGCGGCCGAGGAGCTTGCAAAAAGATAATGAAGACCTGGGCGCAGTGGAGCGTCTAAAACGATTTCACATGTCCCTGGACGTATGCGCGTCCAGCCATCAACGACCACTCCGTTCGTCTCTGTGCGTCCAGTTGCAGCTTCGATGACATAACTTGTTTGGTTACAGACCGCCCAGCCGTCGTCTTCTTGGGCGTTAACTGCTGGGTTGATCCAAACGAGCGCGGCCAAACCCGCGATCGCGCTACGAAATAAGCGTGCCAGCGCCATGTTCGGTGAACAGCTCCATGAGTAGGGCGTGGGGTTCACGCCCGTCCAAGATCACAGCCGCCCCGACGCCATTCACCACAGCCTGTGCAGCGGTTTCAAGCTTCGGGATCATACCGCCTGCAACGGTGCCGTCATTGATCAGGCGCGTCACATCGCTTTTTTCGATCTGACGAATTAAGTCGCCCGATTTGTCGAGCACCCCGGAAACGTCGGTCAGCAACAGCAATCGGCTCGCGTTGACAGCCGCCGCTAAAGCGCCTGCCGCTGTGTCGGCGTTAACATTGTAACGCTCGCCGTCAGCGCCGACGCCGACCGGTGCGACAACGGGTATGAATCCATCGTCCGCCGCTGCAAGCGTGCGCAGCACAGCGGCGTCGATGTCTGCAGGCTCGCCGACGAAACCCAGGTCGATAAGCTTTTCGACATGACTGTCGGGATCGCGGCTTTTCTTTGCAGCCTTCGACGCTTGCAGGAGGTTCCCGTCCGAGCCCGAAAGGCCCACGGCCCGCCCGCCCGCGGAATTGATCGCCCGTACGATGGTTTTGTTGATCGCGCCCGAGAGCACCATCTCGACCACTTCCATTGTCGCGCTGTCGGTAACCCTGAGACCGCTCTCGAAACTGGAGGGGATCGCCAGCCGGTCGAGCATGTGCCCAATCTGGGGGCCGCCGCCATGAACGACGATCGGGTTTACACCCAGATGCTTGAGCAGGACGACGTCCTTAGCGAAAAGCTTGGCCAGCTCGGCGTCGACCATCGCATGGCCGCCATACTTGATCACGACGGTCTGGCGAGCGTAGCGCTGGATATACGGCAGCGCCTCGGACAGGGTGCGCGCTGTGTCGAAGGGGGCAGTCATGCTCGCACGAATAGACCGCTTCGCACTCAGGCCAAAGCGGCGATTTCGGCGCGCAAATCCGGCAGGCCTTCACCCGTCTCAGATGACGTCAGCAAGACGGTCGGATGCGCGGCGGGGCGTTTCGCCAAGAGTTCCGCTGTCTTTGCGACGACGGCCGTCTTCTGGCCTGTTTTGAGTTTGTCAGCCTTTGTGAGGACCACCTGATAGACGACGGCGGCCGTATCCAGCATCTCCATGACATCCGTATCTGCGTCCATCTGACCGCGTCGAGAGTCGATGAGCAGGAAGACGCGGCGCAGAGATTGCCGACCGCGCAGATACCGGCGTGTGAGCTGCATCCAAGCCTCTGCCTGTGTGCGCGACACCCGCGCGTAGCCATACCCAGGCAGGTCGACCAGATACATACGATCTTGCAAGAGGTTGAAGTAGTTCAGCTCCCGCGTTCGTCCGGGGGCGGCGGATGTGCGCGCCAGCGCTTTTCGGTTGAAGACGGCGTTCACCAGCGACGACTTGCCGACATTCGATCGGCCGGCGAAGGCGATCTCCGGCCGATCGCCAGGAGGCAATTGCGACAGCGAAGCGGCGCCGAGGACGAAATCGACAGGTCCGGCGCAAAAAACCCGGCCGGCCTCAAGTGCGGCCGCGTCGACCTCGTCCGTCACGCCGCTTCACCGCCAGTGCGCCCGCGTAATCGGGCGATCAATTTGTCGAACTGGGTCTCAACCCCGTTTTGCCGCATGATGATGTACTGCTGAATGAGCGACAGGATATTCGACCATAGCCAATAGATCACCAATCCGGCGGCAAAGCCCGCGAAAACGAAAGTGAAGATCAGCGGCAACAGCATAATAATTCGCCGCTGCATCTCATCGGCCGGCGGCGGCGAGAGTGATTGCAGCGCCCACATGGTCAACCCGTATGAGATCGGCAGTATTCCGATCCCGATGACGATGCCCAAGAGCGGGATGCTCTTAACCGCTTCAGCGGAATAAAGCGACGACAACAACCCGAACAAATTGCCGATCGCCGTTGGATCGGGCGCTGACAGGTCGCTGACGAATAGGAAGGGCGTGTGCCGCATCTCTAGCGTGACGGCCAGTGTTTGATAAAGGGCGAAGAAGATCGGCATCATCGGCAGCATGGGCAGACAGCCGGCGAGCGGGTTGGCCTTGTTCTCCTGGAACAGCTTCATGATCTCTTGCTGCTTGCGCTGCGGATCAGATGCGAAGCGTTCGTTGATCTCCTTCATCGGCTCTTGAAGCTTTTTCATCTTCGCCATGCCTTTATAGGCCTGGTTGTGAAGCGGGAAGAGCACGGCTTTCACTGCAACCGTGAAGGCGAGAATGGCGAGGCCAAAGCCGCCGGTGACGGATTTCAGCCACAACAGCGCGTAGAAGAACGGCTTGGTTAGAAAGTAGAGAAAGCCCCAATCAACGGCGTCGTCGAAGCGCGGAACCGCAAGGCTATCCTTGTACCCGTTCAGAACTTCTAGGCGCTTGGCGCCGGCGAACACATAATTGGTTGTCGTTACGGATTCGCCTGGACGTAAAACGATATCGGCGCCGCGGGTCGTCAGTTCAAACAGCGGCGCGCCGCCCGCCTGGCGACGTCTGAAAGCGGCGGTGAACAGCGTATCTTGCTGGGGAATCAGCGCTGTCATCCAGTATTTGTCTGTGAACGCGACCCAGCCGCCTTCGTCGCTCGTGCGTTGGACTTCGCTCCCGGGGATGCCGCGACCCTTGTTCAGGTTCGAATAATTCCGTTGTTTGAGATTGTTGTTCAGAACGCCGATGAGTCCTTTAAACCCAAAGGTGTTGCCGCGCGACGCCTCGGGATCGGTCGCAGCCAGGAAGCCCTTGTATTCCCCGTGGCGTTGCACGAGGCCTAGGGAATGGACGCTCCGCTCAACAGAGCCGGTGTTCCTGACTGTGTCTTCGATCGTGAAGAGATAGTCCTCGTCGAGGCGGATCGTGCGGTCGATCGTCAACCCCGACGCCGAGGTGCGCAGGACGATCGGTGAATTGGGCGTGAGCCGATCGCCGGAGACGATGTCCCATTCCGTAACAGGCGTTGCGAGCCCGCCTCCCTGTGCGTCGCGCCAGAAGAACGACGCATAATAGCCATGCGTCTCCGCCTCAGGCCTCAACAGGCGAAGCTCCTCCTCGCGTTTTGCCGTCGTGAAGTGCCGTTTGAGATTGAGGTCGTCGATTACGGCGCCTGTCAGCCGAATAGACCCATCGACCCCCGGTCCATCGAACGGGATCCGAACGCTCGCTGACGCAGACGGCGCCGGATCTGTTGAGATTGGGCGCTCTGCTGGCGTTGAGGGGGTGTCCACGGCGGCGTTTGCTGGGGCCTCCGCTTCGCTTGCTGCAGCGGCCTCCCGCGCCGCATCGGCCCGACGCGCAGCTGGATCGGCGAACAGCGCCTGATAGGCCACGATAAACAATACCATCAGCACCATCGCGATGATGAAATTGCGTTGGTCTTCCTGGTGCATTGGGCGGTCCGCTCTTTATCTGTTTGGAGGTCTCTCCGGAGCTCCGGCGCGCCCGGAATCCTGGTCCATGCGGCGCGCGAGGCTTATCAGCGCGCTTTCCATATCGTCAAGCAATCGACGCCAGGGACATGTCGCCGTTTGCAGGCGGGCGATAAACACATAATCAACGCCCGGAACGCCCAGCTGCGTGAGCATCTCCGCCGCGGCGTGGCGCAAGCGGCGTTTGGCGCGGTTTCGCGCGACGGCGTTGCCGATCTTCTTTGTTGCGGTAAAGCCGGCCCCGACATCCAGATTGCGTATGGGGTTCCGCCGCGCTTGGACGACAAGGAGATTTCTGCGTTGAGTCAGCCCGTTGCGTACGAACAGAAAGTTCTGGCGCGCCGGCAGGGTGACGATTGAAGAGGGGTGAGCGCCTTCGTCGACGACTTTCCCGATCCCTAAGCCGAAAGGACCTTGCGGCCCTTGGCGCGACGCTTGGCGAGGACTTTGCGGCCGTTCTTGCTCGACATCCGCTGACGGAAGCCGTGCTTGCGGGCGCGGCGCAGGCGGCTTGGCTGGAATGTGCGTTTCATAGGGCTCGCGCCTCGTCGTCATGTCTGAAATTGAATAAGCCGCGTTGCGTACAGGGGCTGGCTCTTTGGGTCAAGCGTTCGCTTGTATTGCGGGCGCTCACACGGCTTTGAAGCCCCGTCAGCGGACGTGTGGCGACAAACCAACCTGGGCGCCCTACCTCCCTCGTCGATGCAAAGACACGAGGATTGTCAAATGTTCCGCACCCTGTTCGCCGCCGCAGCTGTCGCCGCGCTGTCTGCGCCAACACTCCTGCCGCCGTCCGCGGCCGCCAACGAGATCGTACTCGAAGCTGAGCAACAGCACGCCGCTTGGACCGAGATCCTGCAGAAATACGTCGTAGAGGGCGCCGACGGTCTGAACAGCTTCGACTATGGCGGCCTCAAGAACAATGCCGCCGACAGCGCCAAGCTCGACGCTTATCTCGCCTCCTTTGCGGATCTAGACTTCGACGCGCTGAGCCGGGACGAAGCCTTTGTCGCGTGGGCGAACCTCTACAATGCGCTGACGATCCAACACATGATTGGCCGTTACCCGGTCGCGTCCATTCGATCCGGCTACTTTCTGCCGCCCTTCGGCCCGTGGAAATCGGTCTCGATCAACGCCGGCGGCCGCGATGTCACGCTGGACGAGATCGAACATGGCATTCTGCGCGCTGACTGGAGCGAGCCGCGCGTGCACTACATGGTCAATTGCGCTTCGATCGGCTGCCCGAACCTGAAATCAACGGCCTGGGAAGTCGCGACGTTGGAAGATGATTTGGATGCGGCGGCGGAGGCGTACATCAACCACCCCCGCGGCGTGACCATCCGCAACAACGGCACGCTGCAGGTCTCCACGATCTATAAGTGGTTCCGCGTGGACTTCGGCGACAGCAATGACGGCGTCATCGAACATTTGCTCGAATATGCGAGCGACGACCTCGCCGAGGCCATTGAATCAAACCCCCGCATCACCAAGCACGCCTACGACTGGGATCTGAACGACGCGTCCTAGGCCGCGCCGAAATTCGAATTGGAAGGGACACTCCACCATGAGCGCCGAACTCGCACCCGCAAAAAAGAGCCAGCCGATCCTTGTTCGGCTTTGGCCGCTTTACATCATCGTCGCCGGGCTCGGCCTGGCGATCTCCCAAGGCTGGCACACCTATCTGACGCCGGCGAGCCTGTTGGAGAATGCGGTCTATCTCGACCAATTGGTTCGAAATAACCTCGCGCTCGTTCTCGGCGCCTATGTCTTGATCTATGCGGCCTCCACCGCCTTCATGGTGCCGGCCAGCGTTCTCACCGTGGCGGGCGGCTTCTTGTTCGGCCTTGTCTTTGGTTCGATGGCGACCGTCATTGGCGCCACGCTCGGGGCGTCGATCCTGTTTATCGCGGCGAAGACGTCCATCGGCTCGGTGTTGCGCGAGATTGCGGGACCGTTCTTGTCGAAGATGGAGAAGGAATTTGAGCAGAACGCCTTCTCTTATCTCTTCACCCTGCGTTTGGTGCCGATCTTCCCGTTCGCGGTTGCCAACATCGCGCCCAGCCTGCTCGGCGCCAAATTCCGTGACTATGTTTTCACGACGTTTTTCGGCATCATGCCGGGTACGATCGCATATACGTGGATCGGCGCCGCGCTGAAGGGCACAATCCTCGAGGCGGCCGAAGCGGGTGAGAACCTCGACGTCGGCGCCCTGATCGCAAGCTCGGGCGCGAACTTCCTGCCCGCCTTCGCGGCCCTCGGCGTTGTTGCGTTGATCCCGGTCGCATACAAAAAAATCGCGAACCGGAAAGGTTCAAGCGCTGAGGAGGCTGCATAATGGCCACGGCGACACTTAATCCCCGAATCGAAGACGGCGCGCCCCAACGCGCCGTCCACTCTTCGTCGTCGGCATCCACGTCTGGCGCGACAAAGCGAAAGCTTAAGGGCGATCTAATCGTCATCGGCGGCGGCTCCGGCGGGCTTTCGGCTGCAGCGGGCGCTGCGATGCTCGGCCTGAATGTGATCCTTTACGAACGCGCCGCGATGGGTGGGGATTGCCTCAATCATGGCTGCGTACCGTCAAAAGCGCTTCTGGCGGCAGCAAAAGCCGCCGCCAGCGCGCGCGAGGCGTCACGCTTCGGCGTCAACCTCTCCGACCCCCAGGTCGATTGGCAAAAGGTTCGCGAGCATGTCCAAGGCGTGATCGACACGATCGCTCCGGTCGACAGCCAGGAACGGTTTGAAGACCTTGGCTGCACGGTGATCCGTGAGCATGCGCGCTTCGCGGATAAGAAGACGATCGTCTCCGACAGCACGGTGGCCACCGCGCGGCGGATCATTATTGCGACCGGCTCGACGGCGTTCATTCCGCCGATCCCGGGTCTTGCGGAAACGCCCTACCTGACCAACGAGACCGTTTTCACAGCGCCTGAGTTCCCGGCGAAGCTGATTATTCTCGGCGGCGGACCGATTGGGCTCGAAATGGCTCAGGCCTTCGCGCGCCTGGGGTCCGAGGTCACGGTCATCGAAATGGGCCGCGCCCTGGCGCGCGCTGACGCCGACCACGCCACGATTGCGGTTGAGAAGCTGCGCGGCGAAGGCGTCACCATCCTCGAGGGCCATAAAGCGGCGCGCGTTTCTGGCGAGGCCGGCGCAGTCACCGTAGAGACAGAGGCTGCCGACGGTGGCCATACCGTCACCGGCACCCATGTTCTCGTCGCGGTGGGACGGCGCACCTATCTCGACGGGCTTGAACTCGACGCAGGCGGCGTGGCGCACACAGAGAAAGGTGTCGTCACCAAGCCAAACCTCCGCTCGACGTCCAATCCTCGGGTTTGGGCCCTCGGCGATGCGGCTGGCCGTGAGCAGTTCACGCACATGGCCGGCTGGCACGCGAGCGCGTTCGTGCGGTCCGCTCTCTTTAAAACGACAACACGCGCCGACGCCCTGCCAGCGCCGGCTGTGACCTACACACAGCCGGAAGTGGCCCAGCTCGGTCTAACCGAAGCCGAAGCCCGGGACCTTCATGGCGACAAGGTCAAGATTGGACGTTTCGCGTTCCACGAAAACGATCGAGCCATTGCCGAAGGTCATACCGACGGCGAGTGCAAGCTCGTCATCAAGGGCGGCAAGCTCTTGGGCGCCTCGATCGTCGGCGACGGCGCCGGCGACGTGATCCAGCTCGTCTCGGTCGCGATGTCGAACGGGTTGGGCGTGAAGGCGTTGACCAATTTCATCTCGCCCTATCCAACCCGTGCGGAGATCGTCAAACGGTCAGCGTCGGCGTATTTCGCGCCAACCGTGTTCGGAGCTTCGGCGAAACGGCTGGTTGGCTTGCTTCAGCGCATTCCTTGAACTACGTCCGCTGGAGTGACGGATAGGTCTGCACACGCGAATGACGCCGCTGAAACAGGGCGGACCGGCTGGCGGCACGGCCTGTCGTTCCGCCTGTTTGGGTTGACCGTTGGGATCATCTTGATCGTTGAGCTCCTGGTGTTCATTCCGTCGGCGGCCGGATTCCGCTTCAATTGGCTTGAACAAAAGGTCCAGGCCGGACGTATCGTTGCGCTGTCCCTGGAGGCCGCGCCCAGTCGAATCGTCTCGCAGGAGCTGGCGACGGAAATGCTCGGCAACGCCGAAGTGCTCGGCGTCGCCGAGATCACCGACATTCGCGAGGCGCTGATCCCTGCGCGCGGGTCGATGGACGCGCCAATGCATGAAATCGACATGCGTTCCTATTTCCCGGGCCGAAACATCTTCGCGTTGTTCGGCACGCTCTTTTCCGAACAACCCCGCGTTCTGTTGCTCCATGACGAGGGCACTAAACCCGGCAGCATTATCGAAGTGCTCGTACTGGAAGAGCCGCTCAAGGCTGAGATCTTTGCATTTTCTTGGCGGATACTTGGCCTGTCGCTCCTGATTTCAGGGTCGGCGGGCGCCCTCGTTTTTGTGGCGCTGTTTTACCAGGTGGTCCGGCCGGTGCAGAAATTCACGCGCGCCGTCATCGATTTTCGCGACGACCCGTCCAGCGGCGACAAGGGCCTGTCCGACAGTGGTCGGCGCGACGAAATCGGCGAGGCTGAAGCGGCGTTGGCCGAGATGCAAATGGCGGTGTCCGATTCCTTTCGTCAACGAGAACGCCTGGCTCAACTCGGCGAAGCGATGGCCAAGATCAACCATGACCTGCGTAATTCTCTCGCCACGGCGCAATTGGCGACTGAAACCCTGTCGCGCTCTGACGACCCCCGCGTCCAACGGGCGGCGCCGCGGCTCGAACGCTCTCTGGAGCGCGCCATCACCCTCGCCCAACAGACTTTAGAGTACGGCAGAGCTGAGCCGCCCAGAGCCGACCTGATCCCGCTTGATCTTCGTCACGCCGCTGAAGTCGCCGCAGATGAAGCCTTGTCGGGTCAAGAACATGCGATTTGGACCAATAATGTGCCGGCCGGCGCGCAGGCCATGGCGGATAGCGACCACCTTCATCGCATTTTCGTTAATCTGATCCGAAACGCCGCCCAGGCCATGGCAGACCAGAATTCAAAGTGTGAGATCCACGCCGCACTCGCCGGCACGGGCGAGGTGGAGATCTGCGATACGGGTCCTGGCTTGCCGGAGCGGGCCCGAGACAATCTGTTCAAGCCCTTTGCGGGCTCGACGAAGCGCGACGGCTCTGGCCTTGGGCTCGCCATCGCTCGGGAGCTTTGCCGGTCCATGGGCGGAGATATCCGCCTGGCGCGTACGAGCGAGGCGGGGACGGTCTTCTGCATAAAACTGCGCGAGATCGCGAATGATTCAATCGCTCAGCGGGCAAAGAACGCCGACACGATCGCGTCGTGATCCGGCTGAAATCCGATGTTGAGATGATCGGCTTCACGAAATTCATGATAAGTCACTGTGTGGCCCGCGTCGGCCAATAGGTCGCGCAGATCGCGGCTGAGGACCGATGGCAAAACCCGGTCCTTCTTGGCGGCCAAGACAAGAACCGGAAGCCGCAAATCCTCCAATGCTGCGACGTTATCCAGACTTAGAATCGCTTGATCGAGGCGAACGCGTACGAACGGCCGCAGAAGCGGCGTAGCAAGGTATCGCGACGCCGCTTCAGCAGACGGCGCCGAAGCTTCAAAGACAATTCCATCCGCACGCTGCGCAGCCGCGGCGAGTTCGGAACATACGAACCCACCTAAAGAGTGTCCCCAAAAGATAATGGGCTGGTCCTTGCTTCTTCGAAGTGTCGGCAGCGTTTCGGCGAACGCACCGATGGCGGCGCGAAAATCAGCGACGGTCGCTTCGCCTTCGCTGTCGCCATACCCGGGATAGTCCCAAACCAAAGCGTCGCCATGGGATACGATCCTCCAGGTCGTAACGTCTCCGTGGTGCTCGACGTCATAAGTGTTGCCGCCGCAATAGACGATCAAAGGGCCGTCGTTCTGCGAGGTGCGCGCCAGCCGATAACGGATCTGTCCGACATCGGACCCAACATTCCCATAGACGAAGTCAACTCCGAGTTTGTCCCAGAGACCCGGCGCGGGACCATTCTCATCGATGACCACGCCGTTGTCGTCGCTGACGGTCAGGACTGTGCCAGCGGCGGCCGACGGCATGAATACGTCGGATTCACCAACGTGGCGGACACACCCGGCCGCACCGGCAGCCGAAACAAGCCCGACGAGGATTATTCCGCGCATCCTGAACCCTTGCCCTGCCCTTAATCCAGCTCCAGCGCCACGCCCTCGCGGCGCTTATCCGCGCCGCCCTCCAGGCCTTCTTCGCGCACGACAATTACGTG
This sequence comes from uncultured Hyphomonadaceae bacterium, assembly GCA_964597685.1. Taxonomy (GTDB): domain Bacteria; phylum Pseudomonadota; class Alphaproteobacteria; order Caulobacterales; family Hyphomonadaceae; genus JBCBTJ01. The sequence continues at coordinate 15,759 of CAZQZC010000008.1, forward strand.
CAAGCCGGAATTCTCGCCGCTGCGTTCGCGCACCCTATAGCCGCGATCCGTGAGGATCTCGCCGGCGATGGCGCCATTGTCGTTTGAGGTTTCCACGCCAACGCTTTCGCCTCGGGCGATGATGTTCGGCAAGTCGATCGCCTCCTGGGCCGAATGCTCCCAATCCAACACAGCGACCAGGGTCTTCGCGACATAGGCGATGATCGAGTTACCTCCAGGCGAGCCCGTCACCATGAAGAGATCGCCATTCTCGTCGAAAACGAGCGTCGGAGACATTGACGAGCGCGGACGCTTGCCGGGTCCCGGCGCATTGGCCACGGGTTTGCCGTTCAGCGTGGGCGCGCGCGAAAAATCGGTCAGTTCATTGTTCAAAAGAAAGCCCGACGCCCAGCGGGACGATCCGAACGCCGCCTCGACAGTCGCCGTCATGGCGACCGCGTTGCCGTCCTGATCCACGATCGAGATATGGGTCGTGCCGGGAACGTCTTCCGTCTGGTCCCTGCCCCACATGTCGATCAGGGCCTCTCCATTGATCACCGCGCCCGGATCGCCGGGTGTGGGGACGGCGTCGGGTGCGAATAGATCTCCCACACGGACGTCAAGGTATCGCGGATCTATCAGCTCCGCGGCTGGAACGGGCACAACATCCGCGTCAGCTACGTAATGGTCGCGATCCGCGTAGGCGAGGCGTTGGGCGTCGACGAAGGCGTAGAGAAGCTCCTCCTGCGTCGGCTCCGGCGGCAGGAGGCGGTCATAAAGGCCAAGGATCATATTCTGCGCGACACCGCCCGACGACGGCGGCGGCGCGGAGCAAATGCGATAGGTCCGAAACGCGCCGCACAAGGGTTCACGCAGGACAACCTCATAATTGGCAAGATCGTCCAGGCTGAGCGCGCCGCCGAAGGGTTCGGCCTGGGCCGCGTCGACGATGGACTGCGCAATGTCGCCTGAATAGAACGCCGCCGGCCCCTCCGCCGCGACCCTCCGCAGCATTGCAGCGTAGTCCGGATTATCACGTACGTCGCCGGCGGCGAGCGGCGCGCCATTCGGATAGAAATAGGCCGCCGTGTCCGGATTATCGTCAAGCTGGATCGCCGCGCGCAGCCGGTCGCTGGCGAGCAGATCCGCCAAGCGCGGAGAAACGTCGAACCCGTCCTCAGCGAGCGCGATCGCGCTGTCGAATAGACCGCCCCATTCGCTCCGACCGGCTGCGTCGTGGGCGGCCTTGTATAAGGCGATTTGGCCTGGCGCGCCCACGGAGCGGCCCGATTGCCAAGCGTCGAGGAAGCCGAGCGTCTCGCCATCCTCCATGAACAGGTCGGGTCCTGCAGCTGCAGGCGCGGTCTCCCGTCCGTCGAAAACCGTCACCTCTCCGGACGCCCTGTCAAAATACAGCATGAACGCGCCGCCCCCGATGCCGGAGCTCTGGGGCTCGACAAGGCCCAGCACCGCGTGAACGGCGATTGCGGCGTCGATCGCGTTTCCGCCGGCTTCTAAGATGTCGAGCCCGGCCTGAACCGCGCGCGGGTCGGCTGCGGCGACCATGGCGCCTTTGGTCCAAGACGGCGACTGAGCCTCCGTTTCGGTGACATCGGCGGCGGTCGGTTCGACCTGCGAGGGCGCGCCGCAGGCGGCGGCGAGGCAAGCGATCGCTGGGATCAGACGGTTCATGGACGGGCGCGCTCCGGCTTGGCGTGGAATGGCGCGCACCATAAGAAGGCCTGGTCAGCGAAGAAAGCCCCGCAATGTCACGTCCCGGCCAGCGTAACCTCCTCACCGACATTGAAGGCCTCCGCGTTGGCAACGCCGTGGACCACGCCGTGAAGACCGGCACGACGGTCATCCTGGCTGATACGCCGGCTGTCGCTTCGGTGGCTGTGGCGGGCGGCGGTCCGGGAACACGGGAAACCGACCTCTTGGGGCCCGACCGCCTGGTCGACGCGGTCGATGCGATTGTACTGACTGGAGGGTCGGCCTTTGGGTTGGCGGCGGCCGACGGCGTCGCCGCGCATCTGGCGGCGCAAGGCCGCGGGTTCGGACTTGTGGATCTTCCCCGCGTGCCGAAGACACCGATCGTTCCGGCGGCGGTTCTCTACGACATGGCGAATGGCGGCGATAAGGCCTGGGGGACCGAGCCGCCGTTCCGGGCGCTTGGCGCCGCCGCGCTGGACGCCGCGTCGTCTGAATTCGAATTAGGGCGAGCTGGCGCAGGGTTCGGCGCGCGAGCGGGCGCTCATCAAGGCGGATTGGGATCGTCGAGCGTCGTGACGCATGATGGATTCGCGGTCGCCGCCTTAGCCGCGGTCAATTGCTTCGGGTCTGTGTTCATGCCGGGCACACCATGCTTTTGGGCGTGGCCGTATGAGATCGACGGCGAATTCGGCGGCGTCCGCCCCCCGTCCAATTACGCCGCCGACCCAGAGGATTGGGGCGAGGCGAAGGTGAATCCGGGCCTGCTCCAAAACACGACGATCGCCTGCGTTGCGACCGACGTGGCGCTAACGCCCGCCCAAGCCGGCCGGATTGCTCAAATGTCGTTGGCGGGCTTCGCCCGTGCAATCCGCCCTGTCTTCGCGCCCTTCGACGGGGACGCGGTGTTTGTGCTTTCAACCGGGCGGCATCCGCTTCCCGATCCGGCGCCGTTGTCCATAGCCCGACTGGGCGAATTGGCGGCGTCGGCGCTGGCGCGGGCGATCGCCCGCGGGGTTTACGCAGCGCGTGACTGACACGCCGGTATCGCAATCGCGACAGGCTGGTTGCGCTAGCGCAATGGGAGGGCTATGTGTCCCGCCTCGCTGGTCGGGTCCGGTAGCTCAGTTGGATAGAGTACTTGGCTACGAACCAAGGGGTCGGGGGTTCGAATCCTCCCCGGACCGCCAGCTAACCTGTCTTGCCGCGATGGCGAAGCCAAAGGCCCAATATCCGCGGTCCGTTTATGAGGTACCGCTTGGACATACGCAGAGGATGCTGGGCGAGGCGATGGAGCCATTCTAGCCGCCGGTCGCGCATCCAAACCGGGGCGCGCTTTGATTTCCCCGTTAGAAAATCGACGCTTGCGCCGCAACAGAGGCCGACGCCTTTCACGTCGCCGCACTTGAGGGCCGTCCAGGCGATCATCTCCTGTTGAGGGGAGCCAACGCAGAGAAAATGAAACCGCGCAGGATGATCGGCCATGAAGCGCGCCGCCGCCGCGATCGCTTCGGGATTATTCGCCAAACCCATAGGCGGCTGATGCCAATGCAAGGCGCGCAGGCCGAATTTGGCCGCCAGAGCGTCTGCAGTTTCGCGATCGCCACCGATTAAGACCAACGGGTCCTTAGGGTGAATGTAGACGTCGAACAGCACCCGGACGATGTCAGCTCCCGGGGAGGCGGTGAGTTCGAGGCCGTCTAACCCCGCCAACGTCTCCAAGATCCTGCTGTCGTTTAGAACAAGCGCCGCGTCGTCATAAAGCGGACGGACCGCGTCGTCGTCGTGCAGGCGAACCATGTGATCGACATTCGGAGTAACAGCGTAGCCAAAGTCGGGCGCGCCATCGCTTTTGGACGCGAGGCGTCGCGCTGCGGCCGCCGCTGTCATAGGCTGAAAACGCAGCGTCATGAACGGCACGCTGGGCGTCGCGGGTTTGCGCAGACCTTTCATGGAGACCGTCGACCTCAACTCCATAAGCGCCAAACATAAGCTCGACGTCCTAAGATTCCTTGTCAGTCTTGCCCTCCGTTTGGGGTTTTCCGGGCATTTTTCCATAATCGTGTTTCTTCAACAGACCCCGCAGCTGGTGATATGTCAGGCCCAACCGGTCGGCAGCCCGTCCCTGATGTCCGTTTTCCGCCGCCAGGGCCATGTCTATCAGGCCCATCTCAAACGCGTTGACGCGCTCGGTGAAGTCTGTGGCGTCCACTTCAGCGGAGTGATCGATTGAAGGCGGTCGCCCTGGATTGGTCGATGCGCCAGCGGGTCTTGGCCGGAACGGCGATTCGAATGGGTCAAGGGCCTCGCGTGAGAACGCGACCGGCTGGCCTGTCGCGTCGGATATTGCGCGATGGGTCAGCCGTTCGGCGACATTTTTCAGCTCGCGAACATTCCCAGGCCAATCATGGGCTTCGATTTCGGCGATTGCGGACGGCGCGAAGCCTGGAAAATCCTCCGCCAATTCAATCGCCATCCGGCGTGCGAAAAAATCAGCCAACAAGCTGGCGTCGCCCTCGCGCGCACGCAGGGGAGGCAACGTGATCACGTCGAAGGCGAGCCGGTCGAGCAAGTCCGCGCGGAACTTTCCCGCCGCGACAAGCGATGGCAGGTCGACATTGGTTGCGGCGACGACGCGGACGTCGGTTTCTATCACCTGCTCCCCGCCGAGGCGCTGAAACTCGCCATACTCAACAACCCGCAAGAGCTTCTCTTGAACGCGGCTTGAGGCGGTCGCGATCTCGTCCAGAAAGATCGTGCCGCCGTCGGCAAGTTCGAAGCGGCCGGCGCGACGATCGGTTGCGCCGGTGAAGGCGCCGCGCTCATGGCCGAACAATTCGGAATCCAAAAGGTCTTCGGAGAGGGCGGCGCAATTCACCTTCACAAAGGGTCCGTTCCACCGGCGCGACAGGAAGTGAAGCCGCTCCCCGACCAATTCCTTACCGGTCCCGCGCTCCCCGATCACCACGATTGGCCGGTCTAGCGGCGCGACGCGCGACGCGTGCTCCAAGGCTGAAAGCCAGCTCGGCGCTTCGCCGACCAATTGCGGCGCGCGGTCAGAAAAAATGGTAAAATCACTCATTTGCTAGGCCAATATAGCGAAAACATTTCGTCAAAACAACTATACTGTTGCCGATCGAATTGATCGAGGCAGCTTTTAGTGCAATAAATACAACGCTTAACCGAGTTAATCGCGACTTGGCACGCTCCTTGAAACCTAAACTCCGCTCACGGCGGCGGGGGCCGCCAAACCGATAGGAGACGAAGACATGGAAGACCGCAGCTATGGACGCAGCCGCTACAACGACGAGGAGCATGGGTTCCACCGTTTCGGGCGTTGGCTGTCGAAACGTCCGGCCGAAAGCTGGGCCTTCTTCGTCGCAGGCCTCCTCATCGCCGGGATCCTGTTCTGATCCGATCCCCGCGACGCCAACAGAAAGAGAAAGGATAACAAGACAATGGGAATGTTCTCCCGCTTCGGCGACATCATAAATTCGAACATCAACGCGATCCTCGACCGCGCCGAGAACCCTGAGAAAATCGCGCGCCTCATGATCCAGGAAATGGAAGACACGCTGGTCGAGGTCCGTACCGCTGCGGCCCGCGCCATGGCTGACAAGAAAGAGATGCAGCGCGAAATCACGCATTATGAACGCGTCCGCGACGACTGGGCGAACAAGGCCGAGCTCGCTATCGACAAAGGTCGCGAGGACCTCGCCCGAGGCGCTCTGGAAGCCAAGCAGAAAGCCGAGTCGGAAATCGAACGCCGTCGCAAAGCGATGGAGCATGCCGAAGAAGCGTTCGAAAAACGCCAAGACGACCTGGGCAAGCTCCAAGCCTAACTGGACGAAGCCAAAGCCACGCACCGCGCGCTGATGATGCGCCGCGAAGCCGCCGAACAACGCATTCGGGTCCGCAGCCAGACCTATGACGGCCGCGTCGATGATGCGCTGGCGCGCTATGCCGCCGTGGAGCGCAAAGTCGACGAGTTGGAAGCCTACGCCGACACGATCCAAGGCCGCGCGCCGAGCTTGGAGGCTGAGTTCGCCCAGCTTGAGAGCAACGAAAAGATCGAAGCTGAACTCGAAGCGTTGAAGAAGGCGCGTGGCAAGGCGTCGAAATCCGCCAAATCAGACGCGTCGGAGGACTGATCCATGCTAACGTCGCTCACCGTACTCGCAGGGATTTTGGCTCTGCTCGTCGCGCCCGGCCTAATCGCCCAGAACGTCGAAGCTCGACGCGCGCGCCAAGACGCCGCGCGTCGCGAAGAGGGCTAAGAGATGCCCGAAGAGATTTTTGTCTTGGCGATTATCGCCATCATCTTCATCGGCGCGCCTGCGACTTTCTTTCACTACATCACGATGTGGCGGAATCAGAAGACCCTGCGTCCCGGCGACGAGCGAATGCTCGAAGATCTTTGGCGCTCCGCAAAGTCCATGGAACGCCGGATCGAAACCCTTGAAGCGTTGATCGACCAAGAAGCGGCCAAAAGGCCCCTGCGCGACAACGATATCGACACAAGGAGGTACTAATGTCCTATCGGGACGATTACGGCTCGCCCAATCCGAAACGCTATTACCGCTCGCGCGACGACCGGGTTATCGCAGGGGTCTGCGGCGGTCTGGCCGAACGCTACGGATGGGATCCGACAGTGGTCCGCGTCGTGGCTGTCGCCTCGTTCTTCTTAATCGCGGGCCCGCTGTCGATCATGGCTTACTTGATTGCCTGGATGGTGACGCCCAAGGCTCCGATCGCCCGGCCCCATCTCGACCCGGAGGAAGACGCATTCTGGCGGGGCGTTTCGGACCGGCCGACGGTCACGTTCTCAAACCTCAAATACACCTTCAACGACCTGGAAGAGCGCCTGCGCGGCCTCGAGCGCCGGGTCACATCGGACGAGTGGCGGCTGCGCCGAGAGTTTCGAGATCTAGAAGGCCACTAATCAGACTGGGACGATTTTCGAGTAAGGAAGGAACGGAGAGATGAAGGGGATCTGGAGACTGTCGGAGTGGATGATCGGCGCTGCCGCCGTCATCCTCGCGGTGGCCGCCGCAGGGATCATGGCCTTCAATGGCGGCCTGGAACTCGAGGCGGGCGGCGTCGCCTTGACCCTGCAGGCGTCGGCGGAAACGGGACTTCAGTTGGTCTTCGAGGCCCAAGCGCAAAGGTTCTAAACCTCTCGCCGTTTCAGCGTCCTATGGATGAAGCGCATTGGCGAAACGGCTTGGAGAGCCCCAAGCGACGCCGGAGCGGGATAACCGAAAGCCTGAGCCGCAACAATCGCGCCGCCGAGAGGGCCCCACGTGAAGCCGCGAGCGCCAAAGCCGCTCAGAATATAAAGACCTTCGATCAGCGGGGCGTTCGCATCAGGCGGCCGCCCCGTCCGCATTCCGGCGAAGGCGTCGATCGCTGCGACGTGATCCGGCGCCGCGCCAATCAGCGGCATGCGATCGGGTGTCGTTGCTCTGACACCGGCACGCGACACGATCTCCAACCTGTTGAAATCATCATGCATCCAGGGAGATAGCCTTCCGACATGGGCGAGGTTCTCGTCCCTTGCCGCCGACTTTGTCTCCGGCGCCTCACCGACCGGTTCGAAACTTGCGCCGACAAGGCGATCGCCGTTCGATGTCAGCGCATAGCGCCCCGACGCGACGGCTGACGGCGCCGTGCGCGGCGCGCCGGCCACATGCTCGACCTGACCAAGCTTCCCGGTCAACGGCAGCCAATAGAGACCGTCGACCTCGGTCGCCGCCATGCCAGACGCAACGACAATGGCGTCAAAAGTCTCGCCATTGACCTTTCGTTCGGGCGGTTCGATCGCGACTGGCGCGCCGAGGCGAAGTTCCGCGCCTGCGATCAACGCAGGGATCAGAACATCTGGACGCAGGATCATGGCGCCCTTGTGCAGCAGGCCGCCGTCACGGTGCGCTTCCAGATCTTCCAGTCCGAGCGGGGGGTCGGCGAGCACTTTAGCGAAGCGTTCGGCGTCGGATTCGGTTTCGGGCTTCTGGACCACGTCGCAGGGCTCCGCCCCTGGCAGTCCCCGATACATTCTCCGAGCGTGCAGATAAAAATCGATGAGCGTGCGCGCTTGTACAGTATCGGCGGCGTCCAGCCGAGGCATCAGCAGGGCGAGGGGATTGCCGCTCGCACCCTTGGCTGGCTGCGCACTGGGGTCGAAGACGACGACCTCAGCGCCGCGGGCGTGAAAGGCTCTGGCGGCCGATGCGCCGGCGATCCCAGCCCCGAGTATGGCGACGCGTTTTGGGGGGCGACGGGCGGGGCGGAGGCCAAAAACATCGGGCTGCGCCCCCTGTGGAACGGAGAGAACAGCCTCAAGCCGTTCTCGCTTTCGTCCATGTCCCGGTTTCTTCTCGACCTTGAACCCCGCGGTCTCCAGACCGCGCCGGACGGCGCCGGCGACTGTGAACGTGGCCGCTCTTGCACCCGTTGCGGACCGTTCGGCGATCTGTGCGAAGACGTCAGGGCTCCACATGCCGGCGTTTCGAGACGGTGCAAAGCCGTCCAGAAACCACGCATCCGCCGCCAATCGCGCCTGAGGCAGCGCGTGTTCAACATCGTCAATATGAAGCGTCAGCTCGACTCCGTCGTCGGGCCAGGACAATCGTCGAACGCCGCGCGCCCGGTCGGGCCAGCGGTCGAGCAGCCTGGTCGCGAGATCGGCGATTGACGGCCAGTTCTCTAGAGCGCGCGCGGCGTCAGGCCGATCCAAGGGGAAGCCCTCGAAACTGACGAAATGCAGTCGAGCGTCCGCGCTCGGCCGATGGCGCCGCCAGAGATCCCAGGCGGCCAGAAAGTTCAGCCCCGTGCCAAATCCCAATTCCCCGATCACAAAGACGCGACGATTGATCCAGGCGGCGGGAAGGCCGCATCCGGTCAAAAAAACGGCCTTCGCCTCGGAAAGGCCGTCTTCTGGGGAGAAATAGATATCTTGAAACGCGACGTCGCGCGGCGCGCCGTCGTCTCCCCATTCTTGATCCGGAAGTGTCGGCAAACGAGATGTCATCGGATCGAGATAGACGTTAAATGAGGGGCGCGACAGAGCATGACGGACCGATGAATGCGAGGACGTGCACGATGGCGTCGATGATTGTGGTCGAGGCCGTCAACGACCCCGGAAAGCCTGGCATGACGGGCGACGACCGGTACGGCTTTGACATAAGCGCAGGCACCGCTTGGGTGCTTGACGGCGCAACCGACGTCAGCGACCTGCGGCCATTTGCTGGAGTTGAAAGCGGCGCGGCTTGGATTGCAGAAACGCTGAGTGAATTGCTAACGGCGCCGCCATGGCCGGAGGACGAGCCGGGCGCGTATTGGCGCCGAATTCTTCGTCAAGCGCGAATGCGCGCCGAGCGCGATTCATCGATCCCACTCGACGACCTGCCGCTTGACGCGTCCCCGATTGCGGCGGGCATGTGGATCCGCGTCGATGACAGCGGCGGTGCGACTTTCGCCTGGCTCGGCGATTGTGTCGCCATTACGAGGTCAGGCGAGACGTACGGTGTGATCGGTTCGCCCGACAAGGCTGACGCCGAAACGGCGGAGGCGCGTCGCCTCTTGGCGCTGTCCGCCGAAGACCGACAAGAAGCCCTCCGCGGCCAGCGGCGCGCGCAGAACTCGCCCGGCGCATGGATTTTCGGGCTCGACCCCGCCGCCGCCGATCATCTGCACACGGCGACGGCGACCCTGCAACCGGACACGGACGTGCTGCTCATGTCGGACGGGCTCTTTCGCCTGATCTCTCCCTACCAATCGCATACGCCGAAAACGCTCTTCGAACTTGTTGACGAGGGCGGGTTGCTTGCGGCGATCCGCGCCCTGCGCGCTCAAGAGGGCGCGGGCGCCGACAATGCGTCGATGGGGCGGCTTAAGACGCGCGACGACGCCTGCGGCGTCTGGTTGCGTATTGCAGGGACATGACAAAATTGGCTGGCGGGCATACCATAATATTATCATGGAGCGCCGTTCATGCGCGAGTTGCATTTTCCGACACCCGATGGAGACCAAGCGGTCGTAAATCTTCCTGAACCAACGGGCAATCGAACCTTCTTCGTCCTGTCTTTGGCCAAAGCGGGATCGACGCTGCTTCACCAGATGGTCGGCGACTTGTGTAGCGCGGCTGGACGGGCCGAGTTCTCGCTTCCCGGCGTTCTGTTTCAAGAGGGGGTTCCCCTGGCCCAATGCCCGGCAGAGGCCGCCGCAGTCTTAAACTTGCCCGGATATGTATTCACTGGCTTTCGCGCCGCGACGTTGGCCGAAGACGCCCGGGCATTCGCCACCCGGCCAAAGCTTCTCTTGGTGCGTGATCCGCGCGACATCGCCGTGTCGCATTACTTCTCCATCGCGAGGAGCCACGGCATCCCCTCGGGACCTCTTGGCGAACGCATGCAGAAAGCACGGGAGGAGGCGGCGCGCTCCGACGCCAATGAACATGTCGCGAGCGGCGCCATCAGGCCAATTCTGATCAATATGCGCCGCTATAAGGAACTCGTCGAAACCCAGCAGAATTGGCGCGTGCTCCGGTACGAGGACATCATTTTCAAGAAACGGAGCTTTGCCGTGCGGCTCGCCAAGTTTCTTCAAATCGATCTGCCGACCGAAAAGCTAAATGAAATCGCCGATCAGCACGACATCGTTCCGGACGAAGAGCGTCCCGATCAACACGTGCGCCAAGTGACACCCGGCAATTACAAGCAGCACCTCACGCCCTGCACGATCAAGGCGATTGAACGCGACTTCGCGGACATATTCGACTATCTCGGATACGAGACTGAACCAGCGTAAGCTTCCAAAAACGCCGTTGATTCACAGCAATCCGAATTAACTCGCAGCTATGAACCAGCTTTTTGACACGCGTCTCAACCTGCTTCCAACGCGCGAAGCGGGACTGGCCCGGCTATCAGCTTTCGCTCCATCTACGGGGCGGAAGTACGCCGAGACGCGGAATTATGACTACGGCCCAGATCGGCGAACGAACGTTTCGGCGCTCTCCCCCTACACACGCACGCGCCTGGTGCTTGAGGAAGAGCTCGTGCGCGCGGCCTTGGATCGTTTCACCATATCGACCGCAGAGAAGTTCGTGCAGGAGGTTTGCTGGCGGACCTATTGGAAGGGTTGGCTGGAGCGCCGCCCCAGCGTCTGGTCGGCGTACCTCGAATCCTTTGGCGAGGGTCTCGACGCCCTTGGGCGCGATCAAGGCCGGAAACGAGCCTATGACGAGGCCGTCAACGGCAGGACCGGGATCGACGCCTTCGACGCCTCGGCGGCGGAGCTTGTCGAGACCGGCTACCTCCACAACCACGCGCGCATGTGGTTTGCGTCGATCTGGGTCTATACACTCAAGCTTCCGTGGGAGCTCGGTGCAGACTTCTTTCTTCGCCATCTCGCCGACGGAGATCCCGCGTCCAATACGCTGTCCTGGAGGTGGGTCTGCGGTCTTCATACTCAGGGCAAAACCTACCTTGCCCGGCGCGCGAATATCGCCAAGTACACCGAGGGTCGGTTCGTTCCGACAGGCCTCGCGACAGAAGCGCCGGCGCTTCAGGGCTTTGCAAATCCCAAAGTTGGACCGACCCCGAAGGACGATGCGCCGCCGGAGGGGGAGATCGGGTTGCTTCTGACGGAAGAAGACCTGAACGGCGAAACGTTGTGCCCTCCGGGTGCGACGGTGAAAGGCGTCTCTGGCTGCGTCTTTCCTGACATGCGAAGCCCTTTGGGGGCGGGAGCCGTCGCAAAGCGCTTTGCCGAGGGGGCGCTAAACGATGCCTTGCGCGCAGCGGAGGCGGCCTATCGGGTTCCATGCGTCAACCTTCAGGCCGAAGACTTTGCCGAACGGGCTTCGGACTGGGCTCTCAGCCTTGGTGTCAGGGCGGTGGTGACCGGTTATCCGCCGGTCGGCTGGGTCCGCCCCCGATTGGACGACCTCAAATCACGGCTCGCGAAAGCGGATATTCGACTTTGCTATGTCACACGTCCCTGGGACAAGGCGTTCTGGCCGCACGCTGGGAAAGGGTTTTTCGGCCTGAAGAAACAGATTCCAGCGGTGCTGGCGGAATTAGGTTTGCCCGTTTAACTGAGACAAAGGGGGGTGTGATCGTGTCTGATATCGAAGTGACGCTTGAAGACGGGCCGAACGGCGGGCGCTATGTCGCCATTGTCGACGGTCATGAGGCTGAAATGACGTTCTCCAAGGCCGGCGCGACACGTCTTATCATCGACCATACCGGCGTGCCGGACGCGTTGCGCGGACGCGGCGTGGGGCAGGACTTGGTGCGCCGCGCAGTCGACGACGCGCGCGCGGCTGGTTTGAAAATCATCCCCCTGTGCCCCTTCGCCAAAGCGCAATTCCAAAAGCATGACGATTGGTCCGACGTTCTCGCATGACCTTGGCGCCGTTCTGGAAAACCAAACGCCTCGACCAGATGAGCCCGGAAGAGTGGGAGAGTCTCTGCGACGGGTGCGCCAAGTGCTGCCTGTTGAAGCTCGAGGACGAGGACACGGGCGAAATCGCCTATACGCGGCTGCATTGCACCCTGCTGGACGCTGAGACGTGCCGCTGTTCTGATTATCCCAACCGCAAGAAACGCGTGCCAGATTGCGTCAAGCTCACACCCGACAAGATCCAAGAGATCGGATGGATGCCCCGGACGTGCGCCTATCGCCTCGTCGCGGAGGGCCGCGACCTGCCGGATTGGCACCATTTGATCTGTGGCGACCCTGAGCGCATCCACCGCGAAGGCCACTCAATCATGGGCCGCACCCAGTCTGAAGACGCCATCCTGGACGAGGATCAGATCGACTGGGTGGTCGATTGGAAGGGCAACGCGCCGTGACGGCTTCGCAAATCGGTTGACCTGACCGGCGACCCCGGCTCCCTTTCAACCCCATGGGCGCTTGGACGGCGAAACGGATCGGATTGGTTGCGGGGCCGGCGCTGGCGCTGTCGCTTCAACTTTTGCCGACACCCGACGGGCTTGGCCCGTCCGCCTGGCAGGTGGCCTCGCTCATGGCGCTTATGGCGGTCTGGTGGGCGACGGAAGCGATACCGATTCCGGCGACATCCCTTTTGCCCCTGGTCGCGCTCCCCTTGATCGAAGCCGGACCGGCGATCGACGCCGCTCTCGCGGCTGCGCCGGTCGATGCGTCCGATGTGGACAAAGTCGAACTGGCCGCCGGCGCCGCGCGACGCACCGCGGGCCAGGCGGCGCGGGGTTATTCCAGCCCGATCGTTCTCTTGCTGCTCGGCGGGTTCATCATCGCAATGGGCATTGAGCGTTGGGGGCTGCATCGACGCATCGCGCTCAATGTTGTCGCCGCCGTCGGCTCCAGTCAGAACCGCCTTGTATTGGGTTTTATGGCGGCCACCGCGCTCCTGTCCATGTGGATCTCGAATACGGCGACGACCCTCATGATGACGCCGATCGCATTGTCAGCCGCCAGCGCATTGCGGGACGGCTCGGGCCGATTCGCTGCAGCGCTTCTGTTGGGCGTTTGCTACGCCGCCTCGATTGGAGGGGCCGGCACGCCGATTGGCACGCCGACAAATCTGATCGCGATCCAATGGTTGGAGACGAACGCAAACGCAACGATCGGTTTCCCGCAATGGATGGCCTACGGCGTCCCGGCGGTTCTTCTTTTGGTGCCGGCGGCCTGGTGGAGCGTCACGCGGGGCTTGGCGCCGCTGGAAGACGCCAACGCGGCTGTTGCTTCAGTGCGGGAGGAGCGTGCGGCGCTCCCGCCCATGTCCGCTCAGGAGGCCCGGGCCGCGATGGTTTTCGGTGTCGTCGCATTGCTTTGGATCTCCCGCGTGTTCGTTCAGAACACAGCCCAGGCCGCGGGAATCGCACCGCCTTGGCTGCTTGGCGTGTCCGACATGGGGATCGCGATTGCGGGTGGGGTGGCGATGTTTCTGGTCCCGGCTGCGAAAGGCGCCGGCCGATCGCTGTTAACCTGGGACGAGGCGGTGAAACTGCCCTGGGGTGTGTTGATCCTGTTCGGCGGCGGCATCAGCCTTGGTCAGGCGGTCACGCGCACGGGCTTGTCGAAATGGCTTGGCGACCAATTGGCCGCATTGTCTGTGCTGCCGCCGATTTTCTTTATCGCCGCCGTCGTCGCCCTGGTGATCTTCCTGACCGAACTGACGTCGAACGTCGCAACGATGACGACGCTTGCGCCCGTTCTGGGCGCGCTCTCAGGCGCGATCGGCGCAGCGCCGGAGAGCCTGTTGGCGCCGGCGGCGGTGGCGGCGTCTTGCGCATTCATGCTGCCCGTGGCGACAGCTCCGAACGCGATCGTCTACGCCACGAACCAAGTCGCGATTTCGCAGATGATGCGAACGGGCCTCCGCGTAAACCTGATTGGCGTCGTCGTCATCGCCGCCATCGGGTTCTGGATCGCGCCCCGCGTTCTCTAGAGGCCCTGTTCGCTTGAGTTAAAGCTGCTTGAGCGCGCCGACCCTGCCGGTTGAGTCTCGCCGGGTTTCAAACGTAGCCGCCTTCGACACCTCATAATCAGGCTCTGTCACCGTTGAGACTTTGAAATAGTCCGCCTTCGCTGCATCCGCCGTCAGCGTCACGATAATGAACCCGCGTCCGAACGGATCATACCACTCGATATCGCGGTTCGCCTCGGCGAAGAGATCCCCGAGTTCGGGCACCTCCTTAACGGCGAGGCCAAGCCCCGGCGAGGTGACGGCCGTGCAGCCGAACTCGACGCCGCGGCGATCGCCGTCTGCATCGTGCAGCGTGTTGGCCCAAGCGGTGTGGGTGTCGCCCGTGAGCGTGACGAGCCGCGCCCCGGACTCCTTCGCGGCGGCGTAGAGGCGCGCCCGCGCCGCTGGAAAGCCGTCCCAGGCGTCGAGGTTCCAGGGCAATCCCAATTGCGAAAATGGGATCAATTGCTGGATATAGCCAACGTCTTGGGCGGCCTTTTGGGCGTCCGTCAGCGCGGCCTCAAGGTTGGGCGGCTTCACTTGCGCCATGATGACTTGGTTGGCCAAAACTTGCCACGCAGCGCCGCGCTCAACCGATTGCGTGAAACCGTCGGCGAGCCAGTCCTCTTGCACAGGCCCCAGCATAGTGCGGGCTGGGTCGTTCACCCGCTGCAGAGCCGCCGCCGCGGCGAAGGGCGCCTCCGCCGGAGCTTTGCCGCCAAGCTCCTCGAACCAGGAGATCTCTTCCGACCGGCCCGTCAGCCGGCTCTCAAGGCAGAAGATCGTCGCCACGTCGCCGAACTCGAATTTCCGATAGATCGCTTCGCGCATCCGGCCTGGCTGGGGATCGCGAACGGGCATCCATTCGAGGTAGGCCTGGACAGCGATCTGCTTGCGCGCGGTCCAATCGCCCTCGTTCTCTTCGGGATTGTGGTTTTGGGCGCCCGTGCGGTAGGAATTGTTCGTGCTCTCATGGTCGTCCCAGGTGCAAAGCCAGGGCGCGGAGGCATGGGCGGCTTGCAGGTCGGGATCTGCCTTATATTGTGCGTGGCGCGTGCGGTAATCCGACAGGCTGACGATTTCCGTGGTCGGATCGTGGCGGCGGCCCAATTGCTCGCCAACCTCGCCGCCATAGCCGTCGACCCCGTATTCGTAGATGTAATCGCCAAGATGGACGATGGCGTCCAAATCGGAG
Source organism: uncultured Hyphomonadaceae bacterium (assembly GCA_964597685.1). Lineage (GTDB taxonomy): Bacteria > Pseudomonadota > Alphaproteobacteria > Caulobacterales > Hyphomonadaceae > JBCBTJ01. The sequence goes on from CAZQZC010000008.1 coordinate 31,097, forward strand.
CGCTGGCCGAGCGCGTTGTAAACGTTGAACCGACCGAACGGAAAGTTGGAACACGAGATCACGGCGAGCTTCACCGGTGTATCGCCGCCCTGTGCGAGCGTACGCGTCCGGCCGGTCGGCGACTCGACGAGACCCTGGTCGGTACGAACCGAGAACCGATAATAATAGTCGCGTCCCGGCTGCAGGCCGTTTGCGTCCACTTTTACCGTGTAATCTCGCGCCGCGCTGGTCTGGACAGAACCCGACGCCGAGAGCCTCTGCATGTCAGCGTCTTCGAAGACCTCGAAGTCGACATAGATCGGCACCTCGGAGGTCTCCGCGGGGGTGACGCGCGACCAGAGGATGACCGCAGTTTGCAAGGGGTCCCCAGAGGCCACGCCATGGTCGAAGGCGACGGCGCCGGAATATGTGGGGCGATCGTCAACGATCCCGGAAGCGACTGGCGCGCCCGTCGCGCCAGTGGGCGCGCAAGCCTGCAAGCCTGCAGCGCCGCCAAGTAATCCCAGCGCGCCGCGCCGCGTCAGTTTGCTCATGACAATCTCCCTCGATTTCCGCGTCTCTAACCCAAATTCGTCATGGCTCGATGACAATTTGGAAAGATTCCGAAGCGACTCCGATTTGCGCCGTGCGTCGTCGGCGCGATAGACACCGACATGGACATCCGAACCGCTTGCGCCGGCCCCGAGGACATGGGCGCGCGCCTCGACAAATGGCTGTCGGAGCGCTTCGACGGGTTGTCGCGGTCCCGGTCGAAGGCGCTCATCGAAGCGGGCAACCTTTCGGTCGACGGCGAACCGACACTAGACCCGCGGACAAAAATCGCAGAGGGGCGCGAATATGCGCTCACCTTGCCAGACCCCGAGCCCGCCGCGCCGGAGCCCGAAGACTTGCCGCTTGTCGTCTTGTATGAGGACGAGCACCTGATCATCGTCAACAAGGCCGCTGGCATGGCGGTGCATCCCGCCCCGGGTGTTTGGTCGGGAACGCTTGTCAACGCGCTCCTGCACCATTGCGCTGGATCGTTGTCCGGTATCGGCGGCGTGGCCCGGCCGGGGATCGTCCACCGCCTGGACAAGGAAACGTCCGGCGTCATGCTGGCTGCGAAATCCGAAGCCGCGCATGTGAAATTGGTTGAGACCTTTCAGGCCCACGACATTGAGCGCGCCTACCTCGCCGTAACGCGCGGCGCGCCCCGCCCGCTGGCGGGAACGGTCGACACGCGCGTCGCCCGCTCGACGGCCGACCGCAAGAAAATGGCGGTCGTTCGCAATCCTGACAGCGAAGCGGGTAAACGTGCAATCACCCATTACAGGGCGCTGGAGACCTTCGGCTTGCTGGACAAGGGATCAGGCTTGCCGGCTGCGGCGCTGGTCGAGTGCGTCCTCGAGACCGGGCGGACGCATCAGATCCGGGTCCATATGGCCCATATCGGCGCGCCCTTGATCGGTGATCCGGTCTACGGCAAACACCGCGGCGTCAAATCCTACGGCGCCGGCGACGCGTTCGATCACGCCGTCAAAACCGCGCGCGCCTTTTCACGTCAGGCGCTCCACGCGCGTCTTCTTGGACTTCGCCACCCGACGACGGGCGAAGAAATGCAGTTCGAGGCGCCCCCGCCTCCCGATCTTGCGGGGCTGTTGGCCGCCCTGCGCGCCATGCCCGGGCCGCGGTGACCTTCACCTTCAGCCGCCGCGTTACTAAATTGGTGCTCGCGCGATACGTATTATGCGCAAGATATTGACAGACGCCGCCGGGCTTCGGGGCTAAAGTCGTGAGAGATCGGGGAGGGCGCCGGCTCGCTGGGCCAACCCCGCCTAATTGGAGGAATATTATGGCGCTTCCCGCCGTCGCCCTCAGCCCGGAACAGGGCCTTTCGCGATATCTCGCAGAGATCCGCAAGTTTCCCATGCTGGAGAAGGGCGAGGAATTCATGCTCGCCCGCAGTTGGCAGGAGCACGGACATACCGAGGCCGCCGAAAAGATGGTGACGTCGCACCTGCGCCTCGTCGCCAAGATCGCCATGGGCTATCGCGGGTACGGCTTGCCGATGGCGGAGGTGATCTCCGAGGGCAATGTGGGCCTGATGCAGGCGGTCAAGAAATTCGACCCTGACAAGGGATTCCGGCTGGCGACCTACGCCATGTGGTGGATCCGCGCCGCCATCCAGGAATACATCCTGCGCTCCTGGAGCCTTGTGAAG
>CAZQZC010000009.1:0-2092 GCA_964597685.1 uncultured Hyphomonadaceae bacterium
AAACGCAGTGCCTGAGCCCGCTGCCGCGCGCTTATCAGTGGGCGGATGGATCGGCGTACATCAACCATGTGGAGCTGGTGCGCAAAGCGCGCGGCGCTGAGGTGCCGGAGAGCTTCTACAGCGACCCCTTGATGTACCAGGGCGGCTCCGACGGCTTTTTGGGTCCACGCGATCCCATTCCGCTCAAAGACGCCGCCTGGGGCTGTGACATGGAGGGTGAAGTCGCCGTTATCACCGATGACACGCCGGCGGGCGCGAGCGTCGACGAGGCCGCCTCGGCGATCCGGCTCGTCATGCTCTGCAACGATGTCAGCTTGCGCGGGCTGATCCCCGGTGAGCTGGCCAAAGGGTTCGGATTCTTCCAGTCGAAGCCAGCTTCCGCGTTCTCCCCCGTCGCCGTAACACCCGACGAGCTGGGCGACGCCTGGCGTGACGGCAAACTGCATCATCCACTACGCGTCGATTATCAAGGGGCGCCCTTCGGCCGCGCCGAGGCCGGCGTGGATATGACGTTCAGCTTCCCGCAACTCATCGCGCACGCCGCCAAGACGCGATCCCTCGGCGCGGGGTCCATTATCGGTTCGGGCACGGTGTCGAATCGCGACGCGGACGGCGGACCGGGCAGGCCCGTGAGCGAGGGCGGCCTTGGCTATTCCTGCATCGCCGAGATCCGGATGATTGAGACGATCCGCGACGGCGCGCCGCAGACGCCCTTCATGTCGCCCGGCGACACAGTCGCCATCGACATGCACGACGAGGCCGGCCATTCCATTTTCGGTCGGATCGAACAGACCGTCGAACCCGCTTAGTTGAAATCGCGTTTCCAACGAACGCGGAGACGCTGGTCGGTCTCGCCTTCCGTCTCAACTTCGACGCCGAGATTGTTGAAGGGCTCCCATTCAACGGCGACTTCGGGCAGCCCTTCTGTTGAAGAGCGCACTTCGAGGTAAACGTCGCGAGCGAGATATTTTCCCGTTGTCAGCTGGGCGGCGCCGTCGGTGGTTTCGCGAAGATCAAGCCGATCGATCGGCAGCGCGTTTTCTATGTTGCCCAGAATGCCAACGCCGCCGCCATTCGCGAGCGAGGCCAAGGCCGCCCCGAGACGCGCGGCTTCAACCGCTGAAAGCTCCGCCGGCGACCGGCCGAAGAGGAGTCTGGACAACACCTCGTCCTTCGGCAATTCCGGCTCCGAGGAGATCTCGACCTCAGGCTGAAGAGGCGTTCCCGTGACCGTGACGATTACGGAGAAATCAGGATTGTCGCGACGCGCGACAATATTGATCTGCGCGTCCTGGGGAGCGCCGGAGAGGTCGACTCTGCTCTCGCGGTCGAAATCAAAACGCTCATTGGCGAGGTTGAAGTCGCCCCTGACGATTGTCGCAGCCCCAATGATGCTGGGGTCGCCCAGCGACCCCGAAATCTGCGTATCTAATGCGAATTCAGCATCCAAACCGTTGCCCTCGACGAATATCTGGTTCGGCGCGGTCAATGAAATGTCCAGTGTCGAGACCGCCCGGTTCTCCGGCGCTGCGGCGGCGTCGTCGTCATTAAACCGGACGTCGAGCGTCGGCCGCCCAGGACTGGGCAATTTATCGAGACGCACGTCTGCTCGATCGATCACGAGGTCACCGGTCACATCGACGCCCTCGGCGGTGCGGCTTAGCGCCGCCTCGCCAGAAATGGTCGCCGTCACATCGGAGCGTTGAACGGCAGTGAATTGGTCGAGCTTCAATCCAAGCGCGCCCTCATAAGACCCATCCAGCGACAAGTCTCCAAAACCGTCCATGGACCCGCCATCCGCACCGATCGCTCGAAACGACATGATTGTCGCATGTCCGTCGGCTAGCACCGCTTCACCCGTAATATCTTGAAGAGCGAGCCCCAAATCGGCTTCCTCAACCAGACCATCCTCGAGGCCGATCCGCCCGGTTGGAGCTCCGACGCCCTGGACGAAGGTGAGATCGACCTCGATATCTCCATCGACACGGGTGGTTGGTGGAAGGAAGAGGCGGCTCAGTGCTCCGATCCCGCCATCGATGCGAACCGAACCGGAAGCCGGTCGGTCCGGATCGAGGGCGAAACTGAGAGCTGA
>CAZQZC010000009.1:2192-32754 GCA_964597685.1 uncultured Hyphomonadaceae bacterium
CCAATGGCGCGATGTCCATCCCTCGGAGTTCAGCGACGACATCCAGATCGTCCGCACTCTGCAAAGCCCGAAGATCGAAACCTCCCCCCAGACCAGACAAGCGCGCGTCAAGGCGCGCCTCATCGTCGTCCATGGCGAAACGAATAGGCTCTAGCGAGGTGACGGCGAAATCGGCCACGGCTGCATCCAAATCGACCTTAGCGCTCAATCCAGCTTCGGGCGAAGTCTCGACGACGCCTGACGCCTTAAGCGACATCGGTTGGGCCGCATCGGCGACGGGTATCGTGGATGCGACCGAGACGTCGAAGACCTGTTCTGTCAAGCTGCCTGAGGTTTGGACGGTGGCTTTGACATCTTTCGCCGGGCCTGCGCGCGTAGCGGCGATATCGGCGAAGACGTCTAAGCCCCCCTGATCCAGTTGCAGACGGCCTTCAACGCGGTCCACCCCTAGAACATCTGGAGGCGCTCCGTGAATGACGGCGTCCGCAGCGAGGTTTTGAAGATCACCGCCAAGTCCTATCGCCTTTCCCTCGAGGCTCAATTCACCCCAGGCCGCCGCGAAGCCGTCGACGTTGAGCGCATCCCCGACGGACACGTCCGCGGTTGCGGAGAGATCTTCATCCGCAGCGATGGCGGAGATCTGCAGCGCGCCCTCGCCGTCGCTGGACCTGAAGTCAATCTGTGCGGTCACATCGTCAATGCCTACGCCAGCGACGTCGCCGCCAACGGTCTTGGCGACCAGCGTGACCTCCGGACGCGCTACATCGCCCACAACTTCGATCACGCCTCGAACTGGCGCCGCGCTAACGCCGCCGATATCTATCGCACCCGTGCTGTAATCGAGCTTAGCGCTGAGGACGTTGTCGGCGCCCAGCGAAGCTTCGGCTTCGGCCGTGATATCGCCGCTCGAGAATTGCGCGCGGTCCAAGAGGACAACGCCGTTGGACAGGCGCTCCACTTCCAGGCTCAGCGAAGCAGCCCCCAGCCCGTCGCCGCCAAACGGTGTCAGTAGGGACAAACCTTCAGCCCGCGCGTCGAGGGACGCGCTCGCACCCCCGCGCTCGTCAGCCGCTGCCCGCCAGGTTGCGTCAGCGGCGAGCCCCGCCATTTCGATCTTTGTCTCACCTTCGATCAGCCCGGCCTGCGTGTCGAAGGCGAAACGCCCTGCGGCGGCTGTTTCGAGTTGCGCGCCACGGATGACCAGATCGGCGAGTTCGAGCCTCTGCGTGTCAAGGTTCAAAAGGGCTTTGGCCGACATGGCGGGGTTTGAGCCAACCAACTCCCCAATCGCGCCGGGAACGCCAGATAGCTCCGCCGCGCGAAAGTCGAGCAAAGCCAACGCGACACCCGCCTCCGTTAGCTCCAAGCTGACAGGCCCACGGACGCTCGCGGCGGCGATCTGGTCGAAAGCTAGATCGGTCGCTTTAAGCATGCCGTCATAGCGCCATTCTTGGTCGTTCCTCGTGAGCGCTCCGTCGGCGGTGATTTGATCTAGGGATATCGTGTCCAGACCCGTCAATCCTGGCGCGTCGAACACATTCAAAGAGAGATCAATCCGTTCGAGTTCAGCTGCATTGCGCAGGTCAACCTCCGAACGCGCGGACATTTCGGCCCGCGAATTTCCGAGCCGAAGCATAACGGCATGGCGACGCCCATCGCCTTCCGAAGCGGTCAGTTCCAGTCGAAGCGGCTCACCGAGACGCAAGGCGGCGTCTTCAAGCCCCGGATACGCCGCCAGGTCCACAGCGCCGTTGATGCGGGCCTGACCGTTCACCCCCTCGGCAGATAGACCGATCAAGCTATCCCCGCCTATGCGAACCGATCCCTCCCCAGTCCAGTCGTCCAGAGCGCCTTTAGCCTCAAGGTCCACGACCATGCCGACCTCGGCAGTCAGTCCAGCGAGTTGGGCAACCAAGCCGCCGGGCGCGCCTTCGAGCAGGATGTCCGCCGCGAAGTGTTCTCCATCGGACCAAGAGAAGTCGATGTCGAGAAAGTCCGCGTCGCCGCTGACCGACGCCAGACCGGCAGTCAGTTTGCCAGACGGGCCAATATCCGCTCGGGCGTCGATTGCATAAGCCGCCGCGATCCCCGCAACCTCGTCACTCAGGCTAAGCCGGCCAATCGAGATGTCTTTTATATCGAAGCGGCGAATGAAACCGTCGCCAGAGTCTGCCGTCGGCTCTGCTTCAGGGATGATTGGTTGACGCAAAACATCGATCTCGCCGGCGCTGGCCGAGCCCACCCAAACAACTCCGTTCAGCAGGGCGCCTGGCCGATAACGCAAATCCAAATCCGCCGCTTGAAGCCAAACCCCGTCGGCGTCGATCACCAAAAGTTGGGAGATTCGAATGCCGCGAAGAAGATCGCCTTCCAGTCCGTCAATCCGGACCCTCTGACCTGATATCGTCAGATCTTCCAATTGCGCCTGAACAAGAGCCCGCCCGACCGGCGACGCGGCTAAAATCCGCAAGCCCAGTAAGAGCGCGCCGATCACCGAGAGCGCAATGACAAGATAGCGCACGCCCTGCATCAGAACGCCTGCCCAATCGAGATGTAGATCTGGAAGGCGTTTTCAAACCCCGTCCGATTGATCGGAAACGCCACGTCGAACCGTATCGGCCCTGCGGGCGTATCATACCGCACACCGAACCCGGCCCCGTAGAGAAGCTCCGACAAGCTCGGCCGGATCCCATCGACGACGCTGCCCGCGTCGGCAAAGGCGACAAATCCGAGCGGTCCGAACGCTTTCCATCTCAACTCTGTAGACGCTTCAAACAGCCCCCGTCCGCCAAGCGGATCGCCGTTCGCGTCCAGCGGGCCAACATCCTGAAAGCCGAAGCCCCGCACGCTGCCCCCGCCGCCGGCGAAGAACCGATCATCGACCGGCAAATCCAAGGTCTCTGCGCCCACAATCGATCCCGCCCGAAGACGTCCCGCGGCAACCCAGCGCCTGCGCGCGCCAAAAGGCGCGTAGCCTGAAGCCTGCGCTGTCAGCCGAATAAACTGCGAAGTGTCCGCGCCGAAGGCCGTCGACGGCTCGACAAGCGTCTGGAACCTCCAGCCTGTCGTTGGATCAAGCGCATCGTCTGATCGATCAACCCGGAGCGCCGCGCGTCCTGAGATGATGTTGAATGTCTCATTGGTGGCGGCGCCGGTTTCTGGGTCGATAACGCTCGTTTCGTCGGAAAACTCGTACTCAAGCCCGAACGTCGACGTCGCGTTATCGAGCACCGGCGTTTCGAGGGCGCCGCCGACGGTGGCGGCGTTTCGCTCGAACGCGTCTGTGTCTTCATTTGAAAACGCAGCTTCGAAGACTAAGGCTTGGCGCAAGCGCGGCTGATTGGGCAAACGCCAGCCGAAAGAGAGGCCCCGCTCCAATTCCGTCGCCTCCGCCAAAACGCTGAATGTATCGCCACGACGCGTAAAATTTCGCCGCGTCCATTCGATCTCGGCGCCGAACCCTTCCGCGGTGCTGAAGGCGCCGCCAACGGCGATCGTATGTCGCGGCCGCTCGGTCAGAAGCACTTCCACATCCCGTTCGACATCGCCGCCCCCATCATGTGCGCCGTCGGGGTCGGCCAATCGAACGGCCGACCGTGTGAAGAGGCGCGAGCGCGCCAGCCGCGCATTGAAAGCCGCCATGTCATCGGGTTTGTAGACCTTGCCCGGCTCTATCGGCGACAATCGGGCGATATAAGCGTTGCGCGTCGTCAGTCCTTCGGGCGTGACGAGGTCGCCAAACCGAGCGCGGCTGCCGCTTCGAACAACATAGGTGACGAAGATCAGCCTTTCATCGCGATCGCCCGCGACATCGCGCGCGATAATATCTGCGTCGGGATAACCTTTCGACTTCAGCGCCGACAAGATCCGGGCTTCGCCGCCGATCACCCTTGCGGGGTCAGCAGGTTCGCCCGGTGTCAGCGCAATTGCGTTCAACGCAGCAGACTCAGCGTTCGCATTTGGCGGTGCGCCGTCGTACTCGATGCCGACCTCGCCGATTGAGAAGCGCTCGCCTGGAGTGAGGCGAATCAAGGCGCGCGGCGGCGGACCCGGATCGACGCCGATGTCGGCCTCAGCCGCGAAATAGCCTTCAGCATTGAGGGCGTTTAACGCTGCGGCCGCTGCCCGCTTGGCCTGCCTGCGAGCCTCAAACGGTGTTTCGGCGTCCGCCTCGTCAGGCAACGCTGCAGCGACGATACTTTTCAACTCCTCACTCAGGCCATCGCCACGGATGGAGGCTTTTTCCGCCATTGCAGGCAAGACCAACACTCCAATGGCGGCCAGAACAGCGCTGAATAATCGCATGGCGCAGTGATCCTAGCGCCTCGAGGCGCACCCTGCATCGAAAGTAAGCACATGACGGGCCAAGATCCGTGAGAGGCGAACCGGCTTGCCCGTTTCCTGCGCTGACGGCAAATAGTAGAAAGTGTGGCGATCGAAATTGACACGTCGGTCGTTAGAGTAGCGTGAGCGCGGCGGCGAAGCCTTTGCACAGCCAAGCCCCGCATCGACGAGGCCGAGCGATGGATCGATTTACGGACCTCTTGGACGTCGCCGCCGAACCCGTGCGACGCCGACCGGTTATCTTCTCACTTTTGGCCGGAGCTGTGATATTTTTCGCGGCGACACTAAACTTTTCACGCCCGTCGCCGGACGCAGATGGCCCGGAAATCATGGCGCAGGACTGGCAGGTGCTATTCAGCCGCAGGCAGCAGCAGCGCGCGAACGACGTCGCGATCGCAGAGGATTCCTCGGTCTTCCTCGCAGGCTCGGCTTATGATCCGGTCGCCTCGCCGTTTAACGATGTCCTCGTATACCGGTTGTCGGCCGAAGGCGGCGTGATTTACGAAAGCGTGCTCCCAGGCGCCGGCGAAGACCAAGCCTATGCAATCATTCCAACCGATGGCGGCGAAGCGATCGTCGCAGGGCGACACGATTATCGTATGAGCGTGACACGTTTGGATACCGCGGGCTATGTCCTTTGGCGCACGATCATAGCGTCCGACGGCGCGAACGCGGCCTACGCCGCAGCCCGTGGGCCCGACAACAGCGTCTATGTCGTCGGCGACACCGGTCCCGAGGGCGACGTGCTGGTCGCAAGGGTGTCGGCCAATGGTGAGGAGATCTGGCGCAACCGGTTTGGCGATGACAAAACGGCCGACGCACCGCTCGGCGCGATCAAGACGGGCGGCGGCGGACTTGTGACGCTCGTCCAGTCAGTCAGCGCTGACGGCGCAACGGCTTTTCAACTGGCGAAAACCACAGAAGACGGCGATATCGCGTGGCTGCGAGACCTCAAGGCATCCGCCGCCGCGCGTTTCGACGGGCTAGCTTCGGGCGAAGACGGCGACATTTGGCTCGCTGGCGCGGAGAACGGCGACGCCATTGTCATCAAGATGGACGCTCGAGGGCGACAGAAGAAGCGGCTTGCGTTCGACCTAGGCGGTGTCGATCGCGCTGTGTCGGTGACCTTGCTTGACGAGGCCCGCCTCTTAATCGCGGGCGACACCAACGCCGACGGGCCAGCGCCTGAGGCCTGGCTAATCTCGTCCGACCTCGACGGGAACCGCAAGTGGACTTATGCGATCGACGGCGGACGCGAGGTCATGACCCGCGTTTGGTCGGATGGTCGGGGAAACGCCGTCGCATCTGGCCATTCCTTGTCCGACGGCGGCGACATACGTGTGATCCGTATGGGAAAAGCTGCGCCACAGAGCCCCGCAACCTTGTCTCCGGACGCCGAGGCGCTGCGGATCGCCGATGCGATTGTGCGCGGAAGACCGCCGCCTGCGCCTGAGGAAGCGGCTTCAAGGCCCGCTGCCGAAGACGCACGCGGTTTAGATGCGGCGCCCTCGACCGAGCAAGACGCATCCGCTCCCGAACCTTCCGCAGCGGCGCCGGCTTCAGAGGCGCCCCCGCCGCAATCTGTTGAACCCCAGACCGACTTTGTTTGCACCTTCACGTGCGAAACGGTGAACGACGCCCAGATACCCTATCCCGTAACGCAGCCATTTTTCTCAACCGGCGGCCTCGACGGGGCGGTGGCTGAAGCCTCGCAACTGGCGGCCGACGTGTGTGAGATTAGCGGCGGCCGCTTACGTGAAACGGCGTCGGCGCCCGTCTGCGAGTAGATGTTGTGGCGTCAAGCGCCGCTCGAACGTTCCAACAGTTTCTGTTTTGCTCGGGCGTAGAGCAAATCCAATGCGTCGTCTCTGTTAAGTCCCTTTAGATCGACGCTCGTGGCCATGTTGTGCCGCTTTAGAACGGTCTTCACATCCGTCAGAGAGAGATGCTCCGCCTGGGCGCGAAATCCGGCCTCGTCGAGCGTGCTGACCGCTTCAATGGGGTTGAACACCTCAACCATGGCCTCCGCTGCGAAGGTTACTTCTGCTCCAAGAGCCTTTACAAGCCGGCTCGCCAGTTCCGGGTTTGACCGGATCTCTAACCGGAGCACATCGAAAAAGCGGTCAAGCGCCTCTTCGGCCGAGTTCGAATTGTCCATCCTCATGAGCCTGATCTAAGTCAAATTGTCGTACAGCGCGGCGATTCCAAAAATAGGCCGGAGTCGCCAGGCCCGCATAGAGGAAAAAAATCAGCGGCATATTCGCCACGCCAGCAGACAGCGTCGCTGCAATGAACATTGCGAAACAGGCAGATCGTGCGGCCGCGCTAATTGCGTAAATGGGATCCCGCCGAGCTTCGGGCCAGGTCGCGAACTTGGGGAAAAAGAGACGCGCGAGAAACATTGCGAATAAGACTGAGCCGATAAGTCCGATACTCGCCGGGAACGCCACCAGCAAACTCGACACCCGCACGGATCCGAGACCCACGCCAAGACCGTATGTCTCAACCACGTTCTGCAGACCTGACATGTTCCAGCTGCCGCGCTCCTTCCCGGAGTCGCTTGCCAACTTGTTCGTGATCGTATCGTCGAAGATTGCGGCGACGGGATCGAGCAATTCCGGCCTCAACGCAATCACAACGGCGATGGCGAAAGCCCCAAAAGGCACAAAGCTCAAAAACACAGCCCGCACGTTTTGTCGGCCCGCAGCCCGTTCCATGCCGGCGAGATCTCGCGCGTAAATCGCCACGAGAAAAATGGCTAAGCTCGCATAGGCGGTGGTCGACGTTGACAGGATTAAAGACACGAACAACGCCAGCGCTAATAATCCAGTCTCGCGCGGCCACACGCCGTAGCGCCACAGGCGGAGCGTGAACGCAAACAGGCCTATGGCAAATGCAGCGTAGGCGGACGCTTCCGTAAAGGTCCCGACAACGCGCTTCAAACCGCCGAGGGTGGCGTTGGTCAGCAGAGTGTAGCTGGACGTCCGCAAGAAATCCAAGAGATGACCAAGCCCTGCGTAATAAAGCAGGACGTCCAAGTAGGCGAAAAACACCGTGACTGCGGCGAGAACAAGCACGGCGACAGCGCCGCGGATCATGGTGTCTGCGCGTCGGGCAAACCCAACGACGGCGCAGTAAGCCATAATGTGGCCTATGAAATATACCGATTGGGTAATGTTGTTGGACGTGGGGAACAATGCTCGGCGCTGATAAGCGACGCTGGAATTGTCGTTGTCGACGGGAAACACCTCGACGGCGCCCGCGAAGAGGCGCGGCATTATGAGCGCTGTCATGACGGCCCAGACACCCGCCGCGACGTACCAAAAACCTGGCCGCGACCCGAGCGCCATGGCGTTCAACGAATAAGCGAAGCCCTGCCCCCGCAAAAACACGGCGGCGAGAAAAACAGGCAAAATGAAATGCCCCGGCTGAATATTGGCGCCGCCAAGCGCCGGCACAGACACCGCAGCCGCTGACTGAAACGATGTCGCGAGACACAAAACGCCGAACGCCCAGTCAGCCCCCTTCAAAAAGGCCAGCCCAGCGCAGGCGAGAATGATCAATCCGAAGACCTCGATACTCATTGCGCTTGCGCCGCTCCGTATTCGACCTCGCACCCCGCGGGGCGTAAACTCGCTGCCAGACCACTTATCTCCGGGTTGTCAATTTGCATACGTCGCACGATGGCGGAATGTGCAAATGCCCCAAACGGACGATTGCCCAAGAACGACCCGACACCTTATCCAGCGAGCCCCGGAGCCGACCAACGCGTCGCTGCATTACGAAACCAATCCCTTGAGGGCCGCTCAATCCACCGATAGGTGAAGATACTCATCGCAATGACCATGCCGAGCATAGCCAGGGTCGCGAGATCGCCCTGCCAAACGGCCTCGCCAAACACCGTATCGGAGCCCGGACCTCTCAATCGCGGCGCTTCGGACAATAGCGGATAATCGAACAACTTTGCGATTGCGAGCCCGCCCGCGTCCCAGAACGTTTGAACGAAATCGTGGGTCATGTAGATCGAGTATGACAACGCTCCGAGGAGCAGCGCCGGCGGGGTTTGCAAGACGCGACTTATCGACCCGGCCTCCTTTGAAAAAACCAACATTGCGGCCGCGAATAATATGGGTGCAGCCAGAGACAGACTGCCCGTCCCAGCAAAACACACAAATACTCCAATTGCGACAATAGCCGATACTTCGAGTGCTTCGGCAAGGAGACGCGACGGTCTTAATCGAGAAACGACCATCTCGTAGGCTCGATACGACAGCATGCCAGCGGAGAAGCCGAATAAGCAGCGTACAAATCCGAACTGATAGGTCGTCGCCATGTTTAGCTCACTGAACGCGCCCAGGAAGAATGGCGCAGCAAGACAAGCGACCAAGGCGGCGAACAAAGCCGTTTGTCCGAAGGCTCGCACAGTGATCGCGAACAAGACGTAAGCCCAAAATTCGGTGCTAATGCTCCAACTGACCGAGTTCCAAGTTGTGGCGGCGTGAACGCCAAGGCCGTGGATCATCAACAGATTGGTCGCAATCGCTTCGATGCTGCGGCTTTCACCTGTGAATGCTGGACTGGATGCTAAGGTCCTTAGTCCGGGCGCAGTCTGAATAATCTCGAGAACAACAAACAAGGCCAGCATGAAGGCATGCAGCGGAAACAACCTGCCAAATCGCGTTACAAAGAAGCGCGCAAGGTCTTGGGTTCGCGAAAGTCTGTTATGATATTTACCGTAGATGACGAACCCGGACAGAACGAAGAAAAAGTCTACGAATAAGTAGCCGTTTTTTACGACTTCAAAATTAGAAATGACCCCGCTGGTGCGAAAATGCATCACAGCGATCATGCATGCGCATATGCCGCGCCAGGCGTCGAGGGTCTCAAATCTCCGCACGCGCCCCCCGTTTACAGAACACGCTTAGCCCGCCGCCGCCTATAATCTCATCGAGACGAAACGCGAACTCTCGCTAAGCTGCGACATTATACGGCACACGACACAAAAAGATAATCACGGTGCTGGAACAGGCTTTGCTGCTTCGGTTAAGAAATGTCTCGCATTGGTCTTGGGAGGGGACGGCACGATGAAGGTTGTATTGCTCGCTGGCGGCTTTGGAACACGGATTTCTGAGGAGTCCGCCATTCGACCTAAGCCCATGGTCGAGATTGGGGGGCGGCCGATCTTGTGGCATATTATGCGACACTATGCGCGCTATGGACACACTGAGTTCGTCGTCCTCGGCGGCTACAAGGTCGACGTTATTCGCGACTATTTTTTGAACTATCATCTCCAGAATTCGGATTTCACCGTCGACACATCCACCGGTGAGATCCTTTGGAGCCGCTCAAGGGCCGAAAGTTGGAACGTCACCGTTCTCGACACTGGCATCGATACGATGACCGGAGGGCGGATCAAACGCGCCCGTGACACCATTGGCGATGATACGTTTCTGCTCACGTATGGGGACGGCGTCAGCGATGTGAACATAGACGACCTAGTCGACTTTCACCGCCAGCAAGCGGCCGCATTGACACTGACAGCCGTCACACAGCCCGGCCGCTTCGGCGCTCTCGGGCTCAATCCCGAAGGGACGCAAGTCACCGCCTTTCGGGAGAAGGCGGCAAACGACGGTGGTTTGATCAATGGTGGCTACTTTGTCTGCGAGCCCGAATTGTTCGACGTTATCGACGGCGATGCGACCGTCTTGGAGCAGGAGCCGATGGACGCGCTTGTTAATAGAGGCAAGCTAGCGAGCTTTAGGCATTTAGGCTACTGGCAAAATATGGACACGCTCCGGGACCGGAACGTTCTCGAAAAGGTGTGGGCGACTGGCGACGCTCCGTGGAAGGCGTAACAGGCAGCGGAACCGGAAAAAGGGGCGAAATGATGAAAGACATTGGCGTACGGATCATCGGGTCCGGCTGCGCGGGCATGGGTGCGGCGCACCACCTCCGCGGCGAGGGTGTTCAACCGGTTGTCTACGAAGCGAACAACCATATCGGTGGACACACATCGAGCTTTACCTACCCCGACGGTTTCGTCTTCGACGAAGGTCCGCATATTTCTTTCACAAAAAACGAGCGAATTCAAAAACTGTTCGCTGAGAGCGTCGAGCAGGATTTCCAGGCGTTCGCCGCTAACGTGAACAATTATTGGCAAGGCCATTGGATCAAGCACCCCGCCCAGGTCAATCTGGCGGGACTGCCGACGGACCTTATTGTCAAATGCATCAAGGATTTCATCCAAGCCCAAAACAGCGAGCCGGGAGAGATCCAGAACTATCAGGATTGGCTCTACGCTGCGTTCGGTCCGACCTTCGCCGACACCTTTCCGGGGCAGTATACAAAAAAGTACCACACGACGGAGGCCAAGAACCTCACCACCGACTGGCTCGGCCCACGACTTTACCAGCCTGACATCGAAGAGGTGCTGCGCGGCGCGCTGACCAAGGAAACGCCCAACGTCCACTACATTCCGAACTTCCGCTATCCCACGAAGGGCGGTTTCGTTTCGTATCTAAGAAAATTCGCTGACGCGGCCGAAATCCATACGGGTCACCGCGTGACACGGATAAACATGAAGACGCAGACGCTGACATTCGGCCATGGAGGTCAAGCGCCGTTTGACCGCTTGATTTCGTCGGTTCCGCTACCTGCTCTCATTCCTCTAATCGAGGACACGCCGAACGACGTGCTCGAGGCGGCGGCGCTCTTGTCATGTTCACAGGTGGCGATCGTCAACATCGGACTGAACCGCCCTGAAGTCACCGACCAACATTGGACCTATTTTTATGACGACGAGTTTCCGTTCTCCCGTCTCAGCTTTCCCCACAAATTCTCGCGCGGAACGGTGCCCGACGGGTGCTGCGCCATTCAAGCGGAGATCTATTTCTCAGAAAAATGGAAACCCATGCAGGGAACTCCGGACGATTGGATCGAGCCGACGATCGAAGGCCTCATGAAGTGCGGTCTGGTCGAAGACAGATCGCAGATCATCCACAAATCGTCTCTATTCGCGCCCTGGGGAAATGTGATCTTTGACCACGACAGACCGAAAAGCCTCAAATTGGTCCATGATTATCTGAATGATATCGGGATCGCTTATTGTGGCAGGTTCGGCGATTGGGCGTATATCTGGACTGATGAGTCTTTTGTCTCAGGAGAGCGCGCCGCGAATATGGTTCTCAACGCGCTGACAACAGCCTAGAGGACCGGGGAGCGGCCCACTATCCAAAACCGGCCTAGAG
This sequence comes from uncultured Hyphomonadaceae bacterium, assembly GCA_964597685.1. GTDB lineage: Bacteria > Pseudomonadota > Alphaproteobacteria > Caulobacterales > Hyphomonadaceae > JBCBTJ01. The sequence continues at coordinate 13,784 of CAZQZC010000009.1, forward strand.
CGTTCGTTGGAGATAGCCTTCGGCGCGGCCCAACGCGACCAAAGCCAAATAGGCTGAGCGTTTGACCCGCCCGCGGGCGAGGTTCAGCGCGGCGTTCGCACTTGGTCGGGCGACCCAGTACAACCCATGCTGCGGTCCGTAGCCGTTTCGGCGCAATACGTAGCCTAAGCCCCGCCCATAACCGCGGCCCTTGCGGCGCATCCCAACGTCTGGCGAACGCGTGTCGAGTTCCGCATGGTGTGCAAACAATGCTGGATCGTACCAGGCTTTGAAGCCGCTCTCGATAGCGCGAAGCGTAATGTCCTGACCTTCGCAAGCCTGCCAAGGCGTCGTCGCCCCAACGCCGATCGAATCGTCGTAGCCATTCAAACTCTCGAGCACATGCCGCTTGAACGTGACCGTCCACTCGATTTGTGTCGTCCAGACGTTCTCACGATTAATCGATTGAGCGATTGGTTCAAACCGACCGTTGATTGGCCGCAGGGTCTCCGCATCCACCGCCCGCCCTGTCACGAGGTCGGCCCCTTGTTGGTCGATAACGCCCAACGACCGCGCAAGAAACTCTTCCGGGTACCAACAATCATCGTCGGGAAACAGGCAAAACTCTCCGGAAGAGCTCCGCCACCCAACATTCCGACCACGACTGAGGCCGCGCTGGTCCGGCGTGGCGATCCGATCGACCGGAAAAGGCCAGGTTCCGGCCGCAAGAAAATCAGCGACGCGGCTATCCGCATTCTGGTCCACAACGACGACGTCAAAATCCTGGAACGTTTGACGAGCAAGACTATCGAACAAGATGGACAATTCGCTTGAGCGGCCGAGCGTTGAGACAATCAGAGACAATCGGTGGGCCATCGATCTATCCTATTGCAGCTTATGCGGCAGACGCGGCTCGTTCCCGAACCAACGTCGATAAAGCGTCGGCAGTTTCAACCAACGTCACATTGTCGAACACGGACCGGATGGAACTCTCGAATATAGCTCTGATTTTGAAATAATTTCCGGGCGCAACGAAGACCGGCTTCCCAAGAACAGCGCCACCGATCGCCACGTGAAGCCGATCGGTGATGATCTCCTCGAAATCATCCAGGTATCTCAAAAAGTCCTGCGGGTCGCTTCGGTGATCGCCTGCATTGGACACGTCATGGTTGGCGTCAATGTCGCTCCAGCCGTGTCCGGAGCTTTCATTGTCGACGCGGAACGCAAACGCGGTGGATTTGGAGGGCGGTCGGCGGTCGGGCAAGACCCGATCGGGATCGATCATCGCCAAGTAAAACGCCATATCGTGGCAAAATGGCCTGTCGGGAAGCAACGCCTGACTTTCATGACGATCCCGGACAAAAATGTCGATCTCGGCGTCCAGGTCGAACAGCTGAAACGTTGTCGGCAGCACGAACATGTTCGACGCGACACGCAGCTGTCGCTTCACATTGTCGTAGCCCACGCGACACGCTTCGGCCCAAGCGCCGCTGGAGCTGTAGATAAAGAGCGCGCTTTCGCCTAAGCGCTGGCGCGCGCCGGCGGCGAGGCATCTAACCTTGTCGACGCGCCGTCCCATATCGAATTCTTGAAACGACACACCCAAATCCTCAAAGAACCTGATCGTCCCATATCGGATCAGCGCGTCGCCGAAATTGCCGTGGTTTTGCATGAAGTAGATCCGGCGTCCCGCCGTCGCAGAACTTAATTGCTCCGCCAAGTCGGTGAATGGACGGCCCCAGCTTTCGACGGTCTCACGAGGCCACGTCGCGGCTAAACTCCGAGGATGCGGCTCAAACGCTGAGTTTGCGAGCATTTCGATACCAACTCCGCTTCAATCAGATCAGCAGTAAGCGTCGCGCTACAAATCGAGTACGCGCTCGGGCTTGCACCTGCCAGTCAGGAGGTCGACACATGCAATCAGGTTACCCTTTAGTCGACCGCGATAGTCTACCAACGCATGTTCTCTCAAACTGCGCACAGTATTCGAACCGAGAGATCTGAAGATCAGCTTCGCCGCGATCTTAAGCGGCACCGTTCCTTTCCGGCAGAGATAGGCAAGATTGGCGACCTGGGAGTACCCCAGTCTAACGCCTGACCCCCGTCCGCCGGTCACGCCGAGATGAACGCCCTGGCAGTCTGGGATATACAAACACTCGCCAAATTCAGCAGCCTGGCCGGTGAAATCTCGATCTTCTTGCCAACCATAAAGTGGAAGCCGCTCGTCAAACCTCTTGTTCCGGAAGACAATGTCGCGAAACGCCATGTTACATCCGTACATGGACGTCAAAGACCGGGGTGCGTCGCCGCTCGCCCAATGCTCTTGCGGCTCTTTACGGCCCGCCAGAAAATCCTCAGCGTCAGCCTCGGAAACGCCGCCGACGCGCACGCCGTCGGCAAGCACCCGCCCCGTCAGCCCAACACAGTCCGATGCGCTTTCAAAGGCCTCAGACGCCGCAGCCAACCAATCGTCGGCCGGTCGGAAATCGTCATCGAAGAACGCGACGAAGCAACCATCCGCTTCCGGTTCGAACACACCCTGTTTTGCAAGCATTTCCAAACCGACGTTTCGCTGAATAGGCAAGCCCGCGCGATCTGACAGGGTTACCGTCAAGGCGTCGCGGAATGATTGCGCATAATCGTCAATCCCATGTACGTCCGAGAGTTCAGCACCGACAACGACGACACGCTCTGGCGGACGTGTCTGACGTAACAGACGCTCCAGTAAGATAGCCGTTTCCTTCGGGCGCCCCTTCGTCGCGACGACGACATAAGCTCTCATCGCCGCCCCTCCCTCGGCTGCGTTATGAAACCAGGCTTCAGGCTTCAACTATCATGCCATATACTTTGGAAAAGCGGAGATTTCGTCGGCGATTCCACACTGGCCGAAATTGCGAAATCTGACTAAATGTCAAAACAGGCGTTGTCGGTCCGGACGCGTCTATTTCGTCCCGCTCATGATCAAACGGCGGGCGAGGAATGTACCTTGCAGGTGAGCGGGGGCTCAAGCGTCGTCGCTTTGAAATTGGGTGGGGATCCATGTCGAAAACTCAGAGCGAAAAACCGTTGGTGGCTGTTGTTACGCCGGCCTACAATGGAGCGCCTTACATAGAGCGTAACTTGGCTTGCGTGCAGGCGCAGACCTACCCCAATCTCGTACACGTCGTATTGGATAATGCGAGTACTGACGATACGCCCGATATGATCCAGGCGGCGCAAAACGGTCCGGTGCCGATTATAACCAAGCGAAATCCAGAATTGTTGCCCCAGACCCCGAACTGGAACGCCGCCATCGCGATGACGCCGCCGGACGCGAAGTACGTGAAATTCATGGCGGCTGACGATTTGATGCGCGATGACTGCATCGAAAAAATGGTCGATCTTGCCGAAAGCGACCCAGAGATCGATTTCGTTCACGCCATCGACGTCTTCGCCGGTGAAACCAAACCACACGGTCTCGACCCGTCGACAAGCGTCTATTCGGGCAAAGACTACGGCGCGCGATACCTCCGCGGCGAGATTACCTGGTTGTCGGCGACGCACGTTTTCTTCCGCGTGACGCCAGATCGCCTGGATAACCCTTTTCCGCTCGACATTCGCCCCTTCATGGACAACGATTTCATTCTTCGAGACCTGCTCGACCGAAAGATGGGCTTTGTGTTCGAGCCGCTACTTTTCACGCGCTACAATGATGAAACAATCACGGCGCAGCTCGGCGGTTTCCGGGCTTACTTCCTGCCTGGATTTCAGCTCCTGTTGCGTCACGGAGACAAATTCCTGGATACGGACGAATTGTCGGACATGATCACGCGAAAGCGACGCCAGTTGCTGCGTCATCTGCTTTTTTGGCAAATGACGGGCGACGCTCGAAACGCCGCGATCACCCTCAAGGGTATAGCCGACGCGGGTTTCAATCCGTCGGCAAAGGATTACGCGCGCGCACTTCTCGGCTGGCCGGCCCATAAGATCGGCAAGATACTCCGCGAGAACCGAACAAAGCGAACAGACGCGCCCCAGCGGTTGGAGGAAAGCGCTTTCGTGTCGGCGAACCTGCTTCCAGCCAACTAAAACATTCAAGTTCGCCCCGCCGACAAGGCCTTGGAGATCAAGCCACAATGAAATTCCATGAGACGCCGCTGAAAGACGCATTCGTCGTCGATCTCGACCGCTTCAGCGACGAGCGCGGATTCTTTGCACGAACATATTGCCAGAGGGAGTTCGAAGAGGCCGGCATCGACGAGACATTCGTGCAGATGAACCTGTCTGGAAACGTCCGTGCAGGAACGCTTCGCGGCTTGCACTACCAGGACGACACCGCTCCGGAGGCGAAGTTCTTGCGGTGCATATCGGGTGCGGTGTTTGATGTCATGGTCGACATGAGGCCTGCGTCGCCCACATATCGGCGCTGGTTTGGCGTCGAGCTCACCGCTGCGTCCGGGCGCGCCGTCTATGTGCCCCCATTGTTCGCACACGGATATCTAGCGCTCACTGACGGCGCCCAAGCCCTTTACCAAACCTCGGGCTTTTACGCCCCCGGCGCCGAATGCGGCGTTCGGTTCGACGACCCGTCGATCAGCATAGACTGGCCTATCGATATCGCTGACGTGTCGCAGAAAGATCGAAACTGGCCGGATTTGCCGCCGCTCAAGGACTGAATTCGAGGTCTGGAGGAATGAGATGAAACGGGCCATCGTAACGGGAGCCTCTGGCTTCATCGGTCGTCAGGCGGCGACAAAACTGCTTGAGCGGGGATTTGACGTGGTCGCGTTCACCTCCCGCGCGGACGCAATTCTACCCGCCGGTGTGGAACGTCACGTCGTTGATCTGACCGACGCCGACGCCGTCCGCCGGAGCGTTAAGATGATAGGGGCGTCTCACCTCCTTCATTGCGCATGGCGATCGGTTGTCAGCGGGCTCTGGACGGCGCCGGAAAATCTCACTTGGGTTCGCCATACGCTCGATCTTGTTGAAGCGTTTGCGGCGTCGGGGGGCGAACGCATGACGGGCGTCGGCACGTGCGGCGAATATGACTGGGCAGGCGGCTTGTGTGCGGAAGACCGAACGCCGTTGACGCCCGCAACCTATTACGGCGCCTGTAAACACGCCCTTGAATCACTGTTGGGACCGTACGCTGCACTAAACGATTTGAGCTTCGCCTGGGGGCGCGTCTTTTTTGTCTACGGTCCCGGCGAACACGAGAGCCGCCTGGGCGCGTCAGTCGTAAAATCTCTTCTCTCCGGAGAACCGGCGCTCTGTTCCCACGGCATGCAATTGCGTGACTATATGCATGTCGCAGATGTCGCTGACGGCCTGGCCGCCTTGCTGGATAGCGATGCGGAAGGCGCATTCAACATCGCCACAGGCGAAGCCATCCGCGTCAAGGATCTCATAAATGCTCTGGCCGAGGAAGTCGGCCGCCCGGACCTTGTCCAGCTTGGGGCCCGCGAGGCGCCGGCGTTCGAACCGCCGTTGATCGTCGCCGACATGGCCAAAACCCGCAATACTCTGAATTGGTCCCCCCGTTACTCGCTGGAGTCCGGCGCGCGCGACACCGTCGCAGCGTTTCGCCGAGCGGCCACCGACGTCTAGCGCAATGATTGTGTTCGACCGTTAGCGATATCGACCACTCGGTCAGCAAGCGCGAGGCTGGAGGTTAGTCCAGGACTTTCAATGCCGAAGAGGTGGATCTGGCCGCTCAGCCCGTGGGCATCGGGGCCGAGGATAACGAAATCCGCGGCAGGGTCGCCTGGGTCAGTCAACTTGGGACGGATGCCGCAATAGGCAGGATAGAGCGCGCCGTCGCGCAGATCCGGCCAGTATTTTCGGATCGCCCCATAAAACCCTTCAGAACGAGACGCGTCCATCGTGTAGTCGATCGCATCCACCCATTCGACATCCGGACCAAACCGAGCCTGCCCCGCAAGGTCGAGCGTCAAATGGACTCCTAGCCCGCCGGGTTCGGGAATTGGATAAATCAGCCTTGAGAAAGGGGCGCGGCCGCTTAAAGCGAAGTAGTTCCCCTTCGCATAATTTGTTTCAGGAATAAGCGCTTCTGGCAGTCCATCAATCGCATGCGCGAGGCGGGACGCGTGAAGACCTGCGCAATTGACGAACAGCTTCGCCTTTACGATGCAGGCCTCTGGCCCGCCGCACCATAAGGCGACTTCGCCGCCTTCTAGGCATTCGCCTCTCTCGACGCGGGTTGAAAACGCGAACGCCCCGCCGTGATCTTCGACGTCGCCTTGCAGAGACAGCATAAAAGCGTGGCTGTCGACGATACCGGTCGACGGCGACCTGATCGCGGCGACGGCGCGCAGCTGAGGCTCAAGCTTGACCGTCTCGGGCCTCGACAAGACGACGAGATCGTCGACGCCGTTCGCGCGCCCTTTTTGAACGATCTCATCAAGGCGCGAAACCTGCCCCTCATCACTGGCGACAATCAATTTTTCACACCGCCGATGGGCGATCCGACGTGTGGTGAGATATTGATACAAAGCCGCCTTTCCCGCGACGCAAGCGCGAGCCTTCAGCGAATCCTTCGGATAATAAATTCCCGCATGGATGACTTCGCTGTTGCGCGAGCTGGTCTCCGACCCAATTCCCGGCGCCGCCTCGATGACAAGCACATCCCGCCCCGAGATCGCGAACGCTCGGGCGACGGCCAAGCCAACGACTCCAGCGCCGACAACGACGCAATCTGCGGCGAACTCTTCCAACATCGACATCCCCTCCCTTGCTCGCAAATTACCCCAAGACGACTGCAAGCGCTGCACCGGCGGCGCGGACGAATCGTCTCTCGACAGACGGCCCGGTATTTGCTGTGTGCAAGCGCAGCATTGGAAGCTGGGTCGAATTTGGAGGGGACAGATGCGGGTCTTGTTTACAGGAGCCGACGGCTATATCGGGGCGTTGTTGGGGCCGTACCTTCTAAACCAGGGGCTCAGCGTTACAGGCCTCGACACCGGGTATTACAGACAAGGCTGGCTGTATCCTATGGCGGGCCGTCAGCCCGAAATCGTCACCAAGGACATCCGGGACATAACGCGTGAAGATCTCGTAGGGTTCGACGCGATCGCACACCTCGCTGAACTCTCGAACGACCCCTTGGGCCAGCAGAATCCCGAACTGACACATCAGATAAATCACGAAGGCTCAGTCCGCCTCGCGGAGCTTGCTCGCGACGCCGGCGTCAAACGCTTTGTCTACATGTCGTCTTGCTCTGTCTATGGCGTCGGCGACCCGGACCAAATCCTGGACGAGACGAGCCCGGTGAACCCGCAAACGGCCTATGCGGAGTGCAAGGCGAAAGTCGAACGCGACGTGCAGCCCATGTCGGACGGCGACTTTTCGACCTGCTTTCTCCGAAACGCGACGGCCTACGGAGCCAGTCCGCGACAGCGTTTTGATATTGTCTTGAACGATCTCTGCGGGCTCGCTTGGACGACACGGCAAATCAAGCTCTTGAGCGACGGGACGCCGTGGCGGCCTCTCGTCCATGCCTTGGATATGTGTCAGGCCGTTCACCTGTCGCTCACTGCGCCCGCTGAGAGCGTTTCAGGTCAGATTTTCAATGTCGGATCCAACGATCAGAATTATCGTGTCATTGATATCGCAAGGGTCGTCGCGGCCGAATTTCCCGATTGCGAGCTCATCGTCGGCGAACCCAGCGGCGACAATCGCTCTTATCGTGTCAATTTTGACAAGATCAAAAGAGTGCTCCCGGATTTTGAGTGCAAATGGACGGCCGAAAAAGGCGCGGCCCAGATGCATGACATCTTCAAGCGTATCGACATGAGCGAAGACGATTTCCGCGCGCCGCCCTTCACGCGGCTCAAAATGCTGATGAAACACCGCAAGAGCGGGCTATTGTCGGATGACCTCTTTTGGACGTTTGGGTAAATGTCGCGAGGACGCCTCTAGTCGAATTGCGCCCAAGGGTTACGACCGCATTCTAAGCGCGGTCCAAGATATCCCACCTCGACAATTTCGCTAGGCTCGGAATAAGCGAGGTCGCTTGAGGCGACAAATCGGCTTATGAAAACTCGCCGCCAGATGTCCAGTCGCTCGACCCGGCTGAGCATCACATCAAGACCGCCGAAGCCAATAAGCCGCGTAATTCGCGCAACCATTTCAATGTTATCGACTGTGTCGGCTTCAACCCAATCGGCGAGGTAATCCGCGACGTATTCCTCCGCCGCGCCGGGCGCCAGTTTGATCCCAGGTAGGCTGTGGCGGAGGAAATCCGCCAAAAAGCTCTTTGTGCTGGCCGTTAAGGCCCACGCTGACACGCCGCCGCCGACTACAACTGCCGCACCACCGGTGATCATCAAGTTTCGTCGCGTTAGCAGCATATATCCCTCCCTCTACCCAACCAGCTTTTCAGCAGCGCGCAGCGACATAGCCGCCGCCGTCAAAGAGACGTTGGCACTGCTCGTCGTCGGAAACACAGATGTTCCGACAACAACCAGATTTCGTTGCACATGATGAACTTGCCCCGCATCAACCACTGAAGCGTCCGGAGAAGCACCCATGCGCATCGTCCCCTGTAGGTGCGCGATGGTAGGATGTATCGTCTTGAATTCGATTGACTCTATCGGGAGCGCAGACAGCACATCCGGCAGTGCTGCAACAGCGCCGCGCAATCCCTCTAAAGCGTACTCTGTAAACCCGGAGAACCGCACAACCGGGATGTCCCCGCCTTCGTCAAAAACACCATTTTCCTCTTGAAGAATGTCCTCAACATAAATTCCGATTGGCAACAGCTCTCGCCAGCGTCCTGCGTCAGCACGCAATCCAAAATCCTCAAAGCCATTCTCCACCAGCAAAGCCGCCCCACCGCGCTCTGCCCGGTGAGGTCCATCAATCAGGGTCGTGTTCAATCCAGTTGTAAATGTGCCGCCGTCGAAATGCTTGATCCCATCAAGCTTCGCCTCGGCGGAAGCGTAGATTTTTTCGCCCAAGTAACGCCCAAGCGCAGGACCTTCGATCCCAGACCGCTGTAGAATGAACGGCGCTTGTATCGCATTTGCGCCGTTGACGAAAAGATCTCCAGCGACTTCGTGCTCACGACCGCTTCGAGTGAATGCGGCCCGGGTGATCCGCCCGCCCTCAACGACAAACCGCTCGACTTTTGCGTTGATGCAGATCGAGACCCCGGGATGGCTCAGTACGTCGTCCATGGCATTGAGCGCGAAAAACTTCGCACCCGTTGGACATAGGTTACATGTGCCCGTGCTGCAGCATCGCCCACGCTCTCCCGTCGACTGCGACAGGCGCGCACAGGGTATGGCGAAATGACGCTGAGGAGCGTTGGCTTTGAGCATTCTGTCGACCGTGCTCAAGCGATGGGGCGGCAGAGGATATCGCCCTGCGCCGGGGTAAACTGCGGCCATATCGTCGGGGCCTGCCATGGACATGACGTCCTCAGCTTCGGCGAAGTATGGAATGAGATCTTCGTAGCTGATGGGCCAGTCGACACCCACACCGTAAAGAGTTTGCAATCGAAAATCCGAAGGATGGAGACGCGGCGACAAACCCCACCAGCAATTAGTCCCACCGCCTAAGCCAATGGTGAAATTCCAGGTCTTCGTTCCCTCGTTTCGAAATGTTGTCTCAGGAGAGATATCCGAGTTTCTTCCGTCAATCCGCTGCTCGGCAAGCGGCTTATGACCGCCCCATTCGAGAATAAGCGCTCGGTCCGTAGGTCTAAGCGCTAGATGCTTCTTGAGATAGAACAACGATCCAAAGCCCGACCCGACAAGGATCACGTCCCAGCCGCCTTGGACGTCTTCCGGCTCAATAAACCTCATCGCGTCCTCCACCCCACCTTGCTGCAGGAGATCATCTGGCGTCCCGCAAGACTCATGCTGGCTCTACATTTCTCAACAGACGGTCAGCTGCACGCAGCGACATGGCCGCGCAAGTAAGCGACGGGTTGAGGCTTCCTGTGGTCGGAAACACTGACGTTCCAACAACCAATAGGTTACGAAGACTATGGTGCACATGATCGACGTCGACCACGGAATCCTCCGGTGACCGACCGAAGCGTACCGAGCCTTGCACGTGCGAAGCCGTCGCCGCCGCCGACCGGAATTTGACCGTCTCGACCGGGAGCGGTTCCAGCAGCCCCGGCAAAGCCGATAAAGCTGCATCAAGCCCGCGTCGCGCATAGTCAGAGTAGCCGGAATGGCGAACGACCGGCACATCTCCGCCTTCGTCGAAGACGCCGTTCTCTTCGCTCAGCAGGTCTTCGACGAAGATTCCAATCGGCACGACCTCTCTCCAACGGCCTGATTCCGCGCGCAACCCAAACTGATCAAATGCGTTCTCGATTAGTATGGTCGCCGCACCGCGTTCGCTGCGGTGCGCACCATCCAGCAAGGACACATTGAACCCCGTGGTCACGGTGCCCCCGTCGAAGTGCGCCAATCCATCAAGATGGGCTTCAGCGAAGGCGTAGATTTTCTCCCCAAGATACCGTCCGAGGCCGGCCCCGCCGATCCCGGATCTTTGGAGGATAAACGGAGCGTGGATCGCGCCCGCACCCAGGATGAAAAGATCGCCGGAGGCGATTGTCTCTGCTCCGTTACTTGAGAACACCGCCGCTGTGACCGCGCCATTTGCATGGTCGAACCGTTCGACCTTCGCATTGAGGCAGATTGAGACTTGGGGATGAGACAAGACGTCTTGCATGCCGTTGAGGGCGAAGAATTTCGCGCCTGTCGGGCACAAATTACACATGGCCGCACTGCAGCAACGTCCGCGATCATTCAATGGCCGCGATAAGCGTGCGCTTGGGATCGCATAATGCTTGGAACCGGGCGCGGCGCTCAGCATTTCGTCTACTGTCGTCAGATGGTGGGCAGGCTGAGGATAAGGCCCGGACCGCGGATACTCCGCCGCTAGATCATTTGATCCAGCGACCGACATAATGGTCTCAGCTTCGAGGTAATAGGATTCCAATTCATCGTAATCGAGCGGCCAGTCGACGCCGACGCCATAAAGGGTCTGCAATTTGAAATCACTGGGGTGCAATCGCGGCGTCAGCGCCCACCAGCAATTCGTGCCGCCGCCGAGGCCAATGGTGAAGTTCCAGTCTTTTTCACCCAGATTTCGGTAGGTCCGATTTCTTGGCAGATCCGAATTGCGCCCGTCTGCGCTCTGTTCGTCGAGCGATTTGTATCCGCCCCATTCCAGTATCAGGACCCGGTCCCTTGGCCTGAGCGCAAGATGCCGCTTCAGATAAAACAGGGATCCGAAACCGGATCCGACGACCACGACGTCCCAGTTGCCCGCCGCCGCACTCGGCTCAACAAACTGGACCCGCCCCTACCAATTTGGTCAAGTTATAGGGCAGTTGCACGATAAGCGCCACGCGGCGCATTGCGGTTGCGACAATTTTAGCAAGCCGCATCAGCCGGTCAGCTTACCTGGCGACGCTTGATGAAGCTTAGCCCCCGAAGACGAATGCTGGCGAGCATGGCCGCAACAGGCCGGGGCCGGAGCACGGCTAGGGCGATGAGATAGACCGAGGCTCCCACAAGAATTGAGGATGGCAAGCGCAACCAGAGCGGCGTTTGGGCCCCGTCGCTCGCGACACCTGGACCTTGGGAAAAGACGCTCTCACGAAATACGAGAATGGCGACAGCCATCAGGCCGACAGCAAGCGCGACTTTGAGAACGCCGATTGCAGTTCGTCGCAAATCGAGGCCGCCGAACCGACGAAAGACGTAAACCAGAATCGGAGCGATCAGGAGCGCGGCGACAAGCTGGGACGCCGCCGCCCAGTATACGCCTTGCCACCCTAATACGAGAAGAGATGTCAAAGTTATCGCCGCATTGGCCATGGTGAGCCGAGGCAACAGGCGTTCCTCACCAGCGATCACCATGACAGGCTGAACGAGCGATATGAAGACAAACAATGACTTGGCGAGGGCGAGAAAAACGAGAACGAGCGCTGCGTCGCTCCACCCAGGACCGAGCAACAGCAGCACGGCGTCTTCAGCAATTAGCGCCAACCCGACAAAGGCAGGCATCGCAATAACGAGGATCGTTACAATCAGGTCGGAGAGCGCGTCAGGCGCGCGACGGCCAAACGGCGTCTCAATGGCGTTGCGCGGCAATATCGTCCACGCGATGAGCCGTGACGGCTCGGCGACCATTTCCGCCAAGGATCCTGCGATCCGTCCGCCGGCCCGAAACAACCCGACTTCCGTCAACCCAAGCAGGGCTCCTACCAGATAGTCGGCTCCGAAGTGCTGCACGAACCCGGCTGTCCTCGACATCAGAAGCCGAGCCGAGAAACGAAGAATCGTCCATCCTCGCGACGCTTGGAAAGCCAGCGGCGCAAACCATCCGCTCCACGCCGAAACACCAATGGCGATAAGCCCCATCGTCGTGACCTTGTGAAAGGCTAACGCGAGCACGCCATAATCATTTAATAGCGCCCATGCGCCGATTGCGAGCCCTGCGGTTTCAGCCGGGATCGCTGTAAGCGGAATTTTTACGACGTCTCCGCGCCGCGTATGAACGCCGATCTGGACTGAGGTGAATGCGCCCAAGAATGGCATGACGCAGAGGACCAACATAACGATCGCGTAGGTCTCCGAACCAAAGATCACATACACGCCGCCGGCCGCTCCAGCCGCTACGATCATAGCGGTAAGTCCCGCCCCGACCGCGCACCAAAAGAGCTCCGGCGCCAAGTTCTCAGAAGCCGGACGGTTCGCAGCGTACTCATACCAGCCCGTCTCGGCGGCCTGATGCATAATCAAGACGGTTATGGAGACAAGGCCGAATGCGCCCAATTCCGCTGGCGTTAGAACGCGCGCTGCAACAAGCAGCAGGATCAAATTCACGACCTGGCTCCAGGCGCGCGACAACGTCAACAGGACAGAGGCCCACGCGACGCCCTTGCGGCGGCCGGCGGGGGCGTCCTTGATCGTTTCATGGTCGGTCATAGATCCAATCCGCCCAAACTACGCCGTTTGCGACGCACGACGTTCATCGGCAAGGGCTATCTCTATCTCGTTCAGCAAGCGCTCGGCCGCCGCCCGCCACGTAAACCGGCCAGCCCACTTTTCACCGCGGCGTTTTCGAGCATCTCGCAAATCTGTCGGCTCCAGCATTAGAGATTGAAACAGGTCGGACCATTGCGTCGCCTCATCCGGTGATGCGAACGCGGCTCCCTCCCCACACGTTTCAGGCAATGCGCCGCAAGGCGCTGCGACAACTGGGCATCCCAACCGCAATGCCTCAAGAGGGGGAAGTCCAAAGCCTTCCGTTGTCGAGGGAAAGGCCAAACAGAGCGCGCGCTCAAGCAAGGCTCGCAACGCTCCGTCGGAGATGCGCCCAGCAAAGATCGTGGATTCCGGTGGAAGAAGCCCCGCTTTTTCGAAGTCCGCTTTCGACGCGGGTCCGAAGAGAACGAGTTTAGCGTTTTGCTCCGCCATCATCCGGAAGGCGTCGAGCAAAACTCGAATGTTCTTATGCGCTTGGGTGTTCGCCAATCCGACGACGAACGGAGTCTCGTGGAGGTTTAGCTTTTCCAGGATTGTCGGATCTGCCGCCTCCCGCAAAATATGATCTACACCGTTGTGTATCACGCCGATCTTCTCAGCAGGGGCGACACCGAAGTCGACAAGCTTAGACTTCGAAAACTCTGAGACCGTCAAAATGCGAAGGCCCCGCGCGCCCATGCGGCGGTGTGCGAAGCGATACCAAGTTCGAAACACCGTGGAATAAGAGCCTGGCGTCAAAAACACCTGGGCGTCATGCACCATGGCGATGGACCGTCGATGGCGGATTGGGGCTAAATTGCCAAATCCAATAAGCAAATCGTCGCCGACAAGACCCGGCAGGTCGATCTGCTCCCACGCCTGCCCTTTTCGCTGTCCTCCTTCCACGACATCGAAGTGTTTCAATTGGAAATCAGAGCGACTGCCCGGGGGGCGGATCAGGCGCCCCACAATCCGAGCGCTGAGATCGGCGTCGGCGGCCACCATAGAGTCGAAAGCGTTTATGATCTCAGCGGCCACCCGATGCACGCCAGATAGGTCGGCCGCCAGAAAACGGCCGTTAAATGCAATGGACACTTTGTCGGGCGGGCTGGTCATGGCGCAGCTTTAGCAATTCTCTCGCCGATGCGCCCGTCCAGCTTAGTCGCGAGACCTCGGCGGAGCTGGAACACCGAGTTGTTTGCCAAGGAACGCTGAGAAATCCTCGGACAATCGCCGGACGTCGCCGCGCAAGCTGCCATACTTTCCGCGCATCGTATTATAGCTGTCAGGCGCAGCCCGCTCCATGGCTTGGAGCGCCTGCACCGATTCGGGAATCGTCGGACCGAACGTTCGATCCTTCAGATAGACGTTTCGAAGCTCGCTTTCCAATTGACGTGCGTAGCGGGTGTTTCGGAAACGCGTCACCACGACGAAGCTTCGCTGCGCGAATTCGGGCGCCACGTTCGCCTGGACCCAATCTGAAAACTGCTTTGTGCCCCAGGCTGAAACGGCGTCAGCGATCGTCGGCGTGACATACGCGTCCGCCAGCATCAACGCGGCGCGCGCTAATGGCGATAGATAAGGCGGACAATCGATCAGGACGACGTCGAAGATCGGCAAGAGCGGCTGAAGGGCCGTATTGATATGGGATGCGAGCGCACTCGCCAGCGTCGACGGCGTTCCCTTGGCCGAATACCAATTCTCCTCGAGATCAATCTCGAACATGCGTAGGATTGGATGGGCCGGAAGCGAAGATATCCATCCGAGCCGCTGATCTCGCTCCTCGGAGATCCGCAACTCCTCCAACGTGACAGAATTCGGCATGACAAGAGCCGCCGCGTCGGGTGGCCGCTTACTCCGAAACTGATCAATGAGATGGTGCAGCCCCTTCCCCTGGTCGGCTGCCGCCTGGATCCCGCGCTCGGTCAACAACATCTGGCTGGAATTGGCCTGGGGATCAAAATCGACGACCAGCACCGATGCGCCAAAATAATACGCTAAGCCGTCGGCGAGCATAACCGTTGTCGTCGATTTGCCGACGCCGCCTTTGAAATTCGCAATGGCTGCAATGGGTGCAGTCATGCTCGCCTCTCCCCGTCGCCCGCAGGCTTTGGACATCAAATCGAAATCGCCGGAAGGACATGCCGACATGTGACACTCGCCACAGCGTGGCCCGCTGATCAAGTTGTAAGACTGACTTGCCTAAAATCTAGGCGTCTGTGCGCTCAACGACCGAGTTCTGAGCGTTTGGTCGGCGCACATATCTTTCGCAATCGCAGCAATTTCAGCATAACTAAAAGCCGACCTTCGAGGGACTGGGATCTAAGTATTGATTCGGATCAATTTTGATCAAGGGCGAGCACTCGGCAGCAAGCCCTGACAATCAGGGAAGCCTCAGGTTGACGCCGCCAACGGTCGAAGTTGAATCGCAAGCTGATTTGATCATCAGGGCGTCGGAGCAATTCCCCGGAGCGGTGAATTTGCACCAGCGCTGTTGCAGTCTCAGCCTTAAAAGACTATTAATTTTTGCACTGAGCGAACGTTCTCAAAATATGTGGGGCAAGTTCGTCTGGTCTGGGATTTGCACCTGGTCAGTCGCGAGGCTTGAGACTCGTTCCTCGTCGGTTTTGCAACTGAGCTATAATGGCGGTTGCGCATGCGTACGGGTGGGACATGGGCTATAATTCGCTGAACGATAGAGATCTTGCTCTTTACTTCAACGAAGGGAAGAAATCCCGCCGCCGAAAGGTGTCATCCAGTCCGTTTAAGAGACTGTTCGACATTGCAACGTCCAGCATAGCGCTTGTTTTTCTTTTACCACTGCTTGCCCCCATCGCGCTGCTCATCCGTTTAAGTGATGGCGGCCCGGCGCTTTTTGTGCAGGAGCGAATTGGGTTAGACGGACGGAAATTTCGCTGCTTCAAATTTCGAACGATGGTTGTAGACGCCCAGGCGCGGCTCGATAAATTGCTTTCGGAGGATCCAGTGGCCCGACGAGAATGGGCCGCGGACCAAAAGCTTCGTAACGATCCACGCATCACTGGACTTGGAGCTTTCCTTCGGAAATCTAGTCTTGATGAGTTGCCGCAATTGCTGAACATCATCAAAGGCGACATGTCCGTCGTTGGGCCGCGGCCTATTGTTGAAAAAGAAACAGCGCGCTACGGCTCCGCGTTCTCGTATTATTGCGAAGTGCGCCCTGGCCTGACCGGCTTGTGGCAAATCAGTGGCCGCAACGATACGACTTACGCTGAACGCGTTGCCTTGGACGTCAAATACGTTCGACACTGGACGCCGCTGGGCGATCTCAAGATCGTCGCATTGACCATCCCCGCCATTCTATTCTCCTCTGGAGCATATTAATAAGCCCCAATTCGTGGCACGGGAGATGCACGACTCCATTGGATTAGACGTCTCCGTCTATCTGTTGGACCTGTCGTGCGAAGGAGTTCCGCTGTGCGCGTGGCGATCATCCATTACTGGCTCATCGGCATGCGCGGTGGTGAGAAGGTGCTCCAAGCGCTGTGCGAGATGTACCCAGACGCGGACATCTTCACCCATGTGGTCGATGTTCGAAAACTCTCAGACGATCTGACCCGACATAAGATCGAGACGACGTTCATCCAGAAGCTGCCTTTTGCACGAACGCATTATCAAAAATATTTGCCGTTTATGCCGCGCGCGCTCGAGGAACTCGACCTATCGGCCTATGATCTCGTTCTGTCATCGGAGTCCGGTCCCGCCAAAGGCGTGATCCCGCGGCCGGATGCATTTCACGTCTGCTACTGCCATTCTCCAATGCGCTATATCTGGGATCACTACCACGAATATCGTCGCACCGCCGGCTTTCTGGCGCGGCAGGCTCTTCCACATATTGCCCATCGCCTGCGCCTATGGGACGTAGCCAGCGCGGCGCGGGTGGACCAATTCGTCGCCAATTCCCAACACGTGGCGCGCCGAATCGAGAAGTATTATCGGCGTGAATCGATCGTCATCCATCCACCGGTCGACATCTCTGACTTTGCGGCCGTTCGGCGCGATGATCCAGACGACTATTATCTCGCCGCTGGCGAATTGGTGGGCTATAAGCGCTTCGATCTCGCGGTGGACGCCTTTACGCACTCGGGCAGAAAACTCGTCGTTATTGGAGACGGCGAAGAACGCGCAAAACTGGAGGCCCGAGCGGGCGACAATGTCTCTTTTCTGGGGCGTGTCTCCTTTGACGAATTGAAGGCCCGCTTTGCGGCCTGTCGAGCCTTGATCTTCCCCGGCGAGGAAGACTTTGGAATCATCCCCGTCGAAGTCATGGCCTCAGGTAGACCTGTTATCGCCTTTCGCCGCGGCGGCGCGTTGGACAGCGTCTCCGAAAACGAAACGGGCCTGTTTTTCGACGAGCAATCGTCTGACGCTTTGAATGACGCGGTCGCCCAGTTCGAACGGCACCTTGAACCTTTTGTAGATTCCGTCCGTATCTCAAATTATACTCAACGTTTCAGCGTTGAGACGTTCAAGTCGTCCATGTCGAGGCTGATCAGCGCGCATCTTCCGAAAGCGGCCGACAGCAGCTCTGAAGACACTCCGCCGCAACTTACCGCCAAACTCGTCTGATCTGACGAAGCGACCCCATAGGGGGCATAGGCGCATGCCTCGCATGAAGGGATGCGCGGTGCGGGCGCGTCAGAGAATGATAACGCCCGCAAAGGATTGATAGCGGCGGCGTGTCGAAATCCGCACATTCACGCCGCAATTGGAACGCATTCCGAGCGCATCTATTTTTATGAGCGTGTTAATGTTTGCCGTTGATATTGTTTGAGGGCGCGGGCGTTTTGAGCCGCTGGTGACGATGAGAAAACCTCAACCGGTGAAATTGGCCGCCGGATCACCTGGCGGCGGCAAAACAACTCCGCGTCGACATATGGATCGCTCGACAAGCAGCATGCGCCGCGAAGACAAATGGCCCCTATGGATCACCGCCCTTTTGGTGGTCACCTATTGTACTGCAGCTTGGGTCGGTATCGCCATCACCATCAAGTCGCTCTTTTTCTAGAATTGCGTTTTCCTGAGCTCGCCGCGGCTCCGCTTAATTCACCCTGAACGCCCGGTATTATACGCATTGTAACAGGCCTTAGGGCTTTCACATGTCCTGCCGGACCTATATTCACGTGCGAAATGCTGGGTCGGACGTATATAGCAAAAGCGCAGAACTGGCTGAAAAGCCAATTGAAGCGCGTGGTTTCGCAGGTCCAGATGCGAAACAGCGCCGCGTCGCCTAAGATTGAGTTATTCCCGGTCACGTCAACTTCCGAAACGATCTCCGAATGGAACGCCGTTTCAACGGCGAACACAGACACGCTGGTTTACGCCGTCGGCGACATCCACGGACGCGCCGATCTTCTTGAGCGCTTAATAGACCTGATTAAGCGCGACGCCGTCGACCATGTTGGTACGCCACATCTCGTTTTTCTGGGTGATTATGTCGATCGCGGTTTCCAGTCGCGCCAGGTTCTAGATCGCCTTATGGAGAACGATCTCTCCGCATTCGACCTTCATTTCCTGAAGGGCAATCACGAGGCTGCCCTGCTTCGATTCCTGCGCGATTTTCGTTTCGGTCCGAATTGGGCCGAGTTTGGCGGCCTTGAGACGCTGGTGTCGTACGGCGTGCGTCCGCCCCGAATACGGACAGGCCTCGACGAATGGGAGGCTGCGCGAAACGCGTTCGAAAAAGCGCTCCCTGCGAGCCACCTCGATTTTATCAATAGTCTTCGCCTAATGACGACAATTGGCGAATATGTGTTCGTCCACGCCGGTCTCCGCCCGGGCGTTCCTCTGGAAGCCCAAGAGGAAGCCGATCTCCTCTGGATTCGGGAACCGTTCCTTCAAAGCAAGACGCCGTTCGACCAAGTCGTGGTCCATGGCCATACACCAGCGCAGCGGCCCCATATCGACGAGCGCAGGATCGGAATTGACACGGGCGCCTATCTGACCGGCAGACTA